>NZ_MWQK01000004.1:300000-470530 GCF_002210425.1 Fibrobacter sp. UWB2
GCTATGCCACCATCTCCAAACGCTATCCCGCATACCTTCATGATAAAAGCCTTCAAAAGCAAGTTGTCCATTTTCGTGCCACGATTTCCACACACCATTCGGTTTGTCATTTTTATAAAAGCCCGTCTCTTTTACTTTTCCACCCCAATAATAAGAGATGTATTTGCCCTCTTTGACATTTTTACAATATGTTGTAATGGATTTAACCGTATTTTGATTGTAATATTCCTTGCGCTCTTCTTCGCCACAAGCGGCGAGAAGTAAAACGGAGGCCAAAAGCAGCGTGAATAAGACAACCTTTTTCAATTTCATAATCAGACTTATTTATTGCAAATTAAGAACAATCTAGTAATATACAACATACGAAAAAAAATGATTATAGACAACTGGTTAAATTATCGTAAATAAAGGAGATGCCCGGTCGAGGCCGGGCATGACAACATTGGTTTAACGAACTTATTCTGCGGTTTTGCGGTAGGCTTTGGGCGAGACTCCGACGAGGCGCTTGAAGAACTTTCCAAAGAACGAAACATCCGGGAAGTTCAGAATCTTAGAGACTTTCTGGATGTCTCTGGAAGACGAGCGCAACAGAACTTTTGCATCAAGCGCAATATGTTCGTCAATCCAACGCTTGGCATTCTTGCCAGTCTGCTCTTCGGCAACGGCAGAGAGGTACTTCGGCGTAATGCCGAGTTCATCGGCATAGAATTTCACGGAATGCTGTTCGCGATGTTTTTCGACGACGAGGTCAATAAACTGCGCAAATAGCACCTGGCCACGACTCTTGACGACATCCGTCGTGAGCGATTCATCGACAAAGCCGATGCATTCGTACAAAAGTCCAATCAGATGATTCTTGAGGACCTGCAAGCGGCAAGCATTCGTCTCTGTCGTTTCAAACTTTTTCTTCAAGAATTCAAAGCTTGCATTCAGTTGTTCAAACTTGCCCTTGTCGAGTTGCTGAAGCGGATTTTCACGGAACCTTAAAATCAATCGCGTATTGTCATCAAAGCGAATGATGAGTTCATCAATCATGTTCTTGGAGCAAGCAATGCACACCGGTTCAAAATCGGCAGAAGCCTTCTTGGCTCGCAACACCTGTTCTGGGAACACAACGAACAAGGCCCCCGCTTCGAGGTGGTAAGTCTTAAGGTCAAGTTCAACATCTACAGAACCGCGTTTCACCAAGAGGAGCACCGCCGCCTGGACTTTTACATAATTTTCAAGCCCGAATTCCTTGAGGCTGGTGATCATTGCAATCTTATCGGGCAACACGTTTGCTTGACGCAAAAAATTCAGCATCGAAAAATCCGCAGTGCGGATATTCGCATTCTTATGAAAAGGAAGGTCATTCATTATATAAACATCATAGCAAAAAGTAGAATGAATGTCAATGGATCCCCTCCCTAACGGTCGAGGATGACATTTCTAATAACTAGTAACTAAGGACTAATAACTCCATTAAAACAGTTTATAGCTGAAGTACAGGGTGTACGCGAAGACGCCGCGGCTCATGGGTTCAAAGAATTCCGAGGAATAAGCGGCGATTTTGGCATAAGTATCGAAACGGCCACCCATGGCAATTCTATCCGTCAAGTTGTATTCCGCAGAGGTGTAGTTCATCAGCAACATGTCCCAGCCATCGGCTCCATAGTGTGGTAGCGAGCCCGGAATCGTGTGCAGAGCATCGACAATCGTCTTGTTCTTGAAGCGGAACTTTTTCCCGATTGAAACTTCAATCCCCAACACATACTTTGCACCCATATTGTACTGGTAATTGTCCATATCCGATTCATATTCCGGGTGCACTTCACGAATCAGGTCATCGTAGCCCATATCCGTCGTGCCTAGCAGTATGAAGTAAATCTGGTGGTACATGCGGAAACGCATCGAGGGCAAAAGCCAAAGCGAAAAGTCAATACCCGTACCGACAGAGATTGTGCCAACCGTTGCGAAGTCACCATAGAACGTGCAATAATCGAGATACGTCGCAAAGTCCACCCAATGCCCACGGCCATGAACACCGGCGTTTGTAAGCTTGCCCGTCACGTCAAGCTGGAAAAGCGTCCCATCGGGGCCGACTTCACCGCGAGTGAACAAATTAAAGTAGTCAAACGGACGCTTGACCTTGCGGAACGGCTTGCCGTATTCAATTTCGGCACCGTACATAATATGCTTATCGTCCCAGCGCTGGTCCAAGTCATCCTCATTGCGGCCACCATAGCGATAGATGTTCCCGAAGTGCGAACCCGTTCCCAAGAAAATAGAAAGGTCCAACGGTGAGTTACCCGTGATGATATCGCGGTTGCCGAATATTTTTCTTTGTAAGTAAGCGGAATGAGCCATTCCAAATGCGCCGACCTGGTTGTACCATGCGGATTCATCAACGCCATAAAGTTTTCGCGAGAGTCTGTAGAGGACTTCGCCATAGACAGCGCCGCCAACCGATGTGGCAATCAAGTCGTTGATGGAAGGGTATTCCGTCTCGGCAAACATTTCCCACGTGTAGCTCCCCAATGCGGCAAACAAGAGGCTTCCGTAAAAACCATAGCCCGCGCCACGTGCAAAATTGTAGTAAGTCGCCCCCTGATACGGGTGTCCATAAAAGTTAATCGCCCAATGGTTATGGTCCCATTGCCAACCTTCCTTCATATTGCGTTTCCAGTATTTCGGCCCCGTGCGCGCATACCCTTTGTCCAAAACATAACGGTCCCACGCCCAAACAAATCCGTTAAAGCCAAGGACCTCCCCCAAGACGATAAGCGGGTAAACTTCTTTGGGCTTTTCTAGCGCATCGATGTCAACCGTGTCTTCGAACGTCGTATTCGTTACTGTGTAACCGACATTGATAGAATCTTCAGGAATCGTTTGGTCAGAAAATAAGGGCGCGCTCAAAGCGGCTACAGACAAAAACAATAGCGATGACAACAACTTGCGAAGCATTTTACTCTCTCTTTTTCATCAAAGCTAAAACTTTATCGAAAAATTTAAAGAGGAGTCTCGACGACTCCCCTAAAGTAGAGAATGAACGACAAATATTTAAGATAAATGGTTACTTTGCCTTGAGCAAGTTGTCGAAATAGACGATGGTCTTTTCGAGGCCCTGGCGGAGCGGAATGGTCGGTTCCCACTTGAGAGCGCTCTTGGCAAGCGTGATGTCCGGACGGCGCATCTTCGGATCGTCCCCCGGAAGCGGCTTGTAGACAATCTTGCTCTTGGAACCCGTGAGTTCAAGCACTTCCTTCGCAAGTTCGAGCATCGTGAATTCGCCAGGATTGCCGATGTTCACCGGTCCGATAATCTTGTCCTGGTTCATCATGCGGACAAAGCCTTCGATGAGGTCGTCCACGTAGCAGAAGCTGCGGGTCTGGCTGCCGTCACCGTAGATGGTGAGGTCTTCGCCATTGAGCGCCTGGACGATAAAGTTCGAAACGACGCGACCGTCGTTCGGGAGCATGCGCGGACCGTACGTATTGAAAATGCGGACGATGCGGATATCGACCTTGTTCTGACGGTGGTAATCCATGAAAAGCGTTTCGGCGACGCGTTTGCCTTCGTCATAGCAGCTGCGGATGCCGATGGGGTTCACGTTTCCCCAGTAGTCTTCGGTCTGCGGATGCACAGCCGGGTCGCCATAGACTTCGCTTGTAGAAGCCTGCAAGATGCGGGCCTTGACGCGCTTTGCAAGGCCGAGCATGTTGATTGCGCCCATGACGCTTGTCTTGATGGTCTTTACCGGGTTGAACTGGTAATGGATTGGGCTTGCCGGGCAGGCCAAGTTGAAAATGCGGTCCACTTCCAAAAGAATCGGTTCAGTCACATCGTGACGGATGAGTTCAAAATTGCGGTTGTCGCGCAGGTGGGCAACGTTAGCCATACGGCCTGTGAAGTAATTGTCCAAGCAAATGACTTCGTGACCGTCATTCAAAAGTCTTTCGCAAAGGTGACTTCCTAAGAATCCAGCACCACCAGTAACTAAACAACGCATAAAAAACTCCCATAAAGCGTCAAGATGTAAGAAATATAGTAAAGGAGAATAATAAAGGAGATGCCCGCTCGGTGGCGGGCATGACAATTCAGCATCGGGCATGACAGCTAGATGGCGGGGCAACGCCCGCCATAACAAATTCGAATTAAATTCTCATCGAGATGTCGAGAGCCTTGACGCTATGCGTGAGGGCGCCGACAGAGATAAAGTCGAGACCGAGCGTTGCAATCTGCTTCGCACGTTCGAGCGTCATGTTGCCAGAACCTTCCACGAGCACCTTGTCACCGCTTTCCTTGATAATCTTCAAGGCTTCGGCCATCATTTCGTTGCTCATATTGTCGAGCATGATGACGTCAACACCCTTGTTGAGAAGAGCGCGGAGCTGGTCGAAGTTTTCGACTTCCATTTCGACCATCAAGCCCTGCTTGTTGTTCTTCTTGACAACTTCAAGAGCTTCGAGCACGCCACCGGCAGCTGCAATGTGGTTGTCCTTCACAAGCACCATGTCAAAGAGGCCCATGCGGTGGTTGGAACCGCCACCGACGCGAACGGCGTACTTCTGCAACGTGCGGAAACCCGGAATCGTCTTGCGGGTGTCGAGAACCTTGGTCTTACCGCCCTTCAAAGCTTCCTGGAACGTGTGAGCCACAGTTGCCACACCGGAGAGTTGCTGGATGAAGTTCAAAAGCGTGCGTTCGCCCGTCAAAAGTTCGTGCGTTGTGCCATCGAGTTCGGCAATCAAGTCACCCTTCTTCACGACGTCACCATCTTTCTTGTGGAGCGTCACCTTGGCATTTGCCTTGAGTTCCTGAAACACGAGTTCGATAATCGGAAGGCCGGCGAGCACGCCATCTTCTTTGGCGATGAGGCGGGCATGCTGTTTCTGGTCCGCAGGAATGGTCCATTCGCTGGTCACGTCACCCGTGCGAACGTCTTCCGCCAAAGCGAGGCGGATCATGGTCAAAGCATCTTCGGTTGGGAATACTGGAGTAGAATTATCGCCGTACATTACTGTGCGCCTTTTCCGGTTAAAACAACATAAACTGTTCGAGCCAAAATCTGGAAGTCCAGAAGCAAGCTCATGTTCTCGTAATAGTACATGTCGTACTGGAGCTTGATCTGCACGTCTTCGATGCTCGTATCGTAGTGGTGGCAAACCTGAGCCCAGCCTGTGAGGCCCGGTTTCATCTTGAGGCGGCTGATGTAGAACGGGATCTGTTCACGGAGCTTGCCGATAAACACGGCACGTTCCGGACGCGGGCCCACCATGCTCATATCGCCTTTCAAAACACAAAGAATCTGCGGAAGTTCATCAATGCGGGTCTTGCGCAAGAAGCGGCCAATTCGTGTAATGCGCGGGTCCTTCTTGGTAGCCCACTGGGCACCGAACTTTTCAGCATCGGTACGCATCGTGCGGAACTTGTAGACCGTAAACGGCTTGCCGTAAAGGCCAATGCGTTCCTGCGAATAGAAAACCGGACCATGGTCATCGAGCTTGATTGCAATAGCGGCAAACAGGCAGACCGGGAGAGACAAAAGTCCGAGGAACAAGCCAAAAGCAATATCGATAATGCGCTTGACGCGAACCTGCCAAGGCGGCATCGTAAACGCAAAAAGTTCCTGCAATTCAAAACCGTAAACGAGGTTTGCCTTGAAGCGGCCATTCACGACGCTATAAAGTTCAGGAACAATGTAAATATGGAGCGGGAGTTCGCAAATCCAGACGAGCACGCGCATAATCTCTTGCGGAGAAGTACTTTCGTGCGCAATGATAATGCCGCTGACCTTGTACTTCTTGACAAGTGCAGGCAAATCGGAATACTTGCCGAGAACCGGAACCTTCGCAAACTTTTTCGGCAAGACCTGGTAGCGTTCATCGACAAAGCCAACAACACGCTGACCACGAGCCGGAGTCTTCGCCAAGTCACGGGCAATCTTTTTACCCGCTTCAGTAGCGCCAAGCACGAGAATGTTGTTCGCCCCATAGCCCTTACGGAGCAATGCCCGCAAAAAGACATAGATGAGCATACGGAACAGGCCGACAAGCAAAATTGCAAGGCCGCCGTAAATAAAAATCCACGGGAACCGGGAACCATAGAGGTAGCCTTCATTGAGCGGTTGGTTCGTAAAGACCTTCCCCATGAACTCGGCACCGAAGAGACAAACTATAATCAAGACCACACCGATTACAACAGCGCGAAGTACACGCAGCACCTGGTGTGTTCTTGATAACAAAAGCCAGGAACGATACAATCCGGCAAAGGCAAACAAGGTCAGCCACCCGATATTCAAGACGAGTCCAAACTGCCAATAGCTTGCGAACGTCTTGCTCGGGTCGAACTTGTCTACGATAAGGCCACTATGGAACTGAACCCAAAACGCCAAGGCGAAGCAAATCGACAAAGCTGCAAAATCCGAGAGGATTAAGAGAATTCGTTCCATAGTAGTTGCGCGAATCATATACGACCTTTAATTAAGCGAGGAAGCGGATAACCTGGCTCTTCTCAACGATTTCAGAGAGAGAGTTCACTGCATCGACAGCCTTGGAAAGCTTGCTGTCGAGAGTCTTTTCCGTAATCACGACGATGGACACCTTGCCCGGGTCGTTCACGTTCTTCTGGATAATCGTTTCGATAGAGATGTTGTTGTCTGCAAGGATCTTCGTAATCTTGGCGAGCACACCGCAAGCGTCACGGGACGTGAAGCGGAGGTAGTAGCGGGCGCTAGTTTCGGAGATAGGAACGAGCGTTGCAGAGTTTTCGACGTTGAACCAGCCCATCGGGAGTGCCTTGCGGCTGCCCTGGTCGGTAGAACGAGCGAGAGACACGAGGTCGGCAACAACTGCAGATGCGGTCGGGAGGCGGCCTGCACCGGCACCGGTCTGAACCGTTTCGCCGAGGTTGTCGCACTTGAGGTAAACAGCATTGATGACGCCGTTCACGTTAGAAAGCAAGTTCGTGTTCGGGACGAAGCACGGATGGACACGGGCGTCCACGCGGTCACCTTCACGGTGGTAGATGCCGAGGAGCTTCACGCAGCAGCCAAGTTCCTTGGCAAATGCGATATCCTGGGCGGTAATCTTGGAAATACCGGTAACGTGAATCTTTTCGAAGTCCACGCGCTTGCCGCTGCAAAGGCTTGCGAGGAGGGCCGTCTTGTGGGCGGAGTCGATACCTTCGATATCGAAAGTCGGGTCTGCTTCGGCAAAGCCGAGCTTTTGGGCGTCCTTCAAGACGACGTCGAAGTCGAGACCTTCTTCGGCCATGCGGCTCAAGATGTAGTTGCAAGTACCGTTAATGATGCAGCTCAGGTGTTCCACCGTAGAACCGAGCAGGCCTTCCTGCAGGCTACGGATAATAGGAATGCCACCGCCGACAGCGGCTTCGAACAGGACATGCAAGCCCTTCTTTGCAGCAAGCGGGAAAATTTCGTGACCGTACTTGGCGAGGAGAGCCTTGTTAGCCGTCACCACGTGCTTGCCGCTTTCGAGAGCAGCGAGGATCCACTTGCGCGGCATGTTGTAGCCACCGGCGAGTTCCACGAGCACGTCGATATCGTCGCCAGCAATCATTTCGTCGGCATTGGTCGAGACCTTGTAGCCCTTAGCCTTGTACGGGGCCACTTCTTCTTCGGACTTGGCGCAAATGCAGGAGAGTTCCAACTCAACGCCAAGCTTTTCCTTATATTCGGCAATCTTCTGTTCAAGAATCTGAATGACACCACCACCAACGGTACCCGTGCCAATTAAACCAATACGCAACATATAGCGTCTCCATTTTAAATTTTACGCGCTATAATGTAGAAAAAATCAGTCCAATGTTTTCAACAGGGAATCCAGACGGTGGGTTATTTGCTCGGCACCCGCACGACAGAGGTGGTCATCATCGTAATTCATGCCTTTCAGATAATCGTGTTTCCCCATCTTGTGCTGGTCAAAGAACGTGAAATTGCTGTACTTTTTAGTCAAAGATTCAATCTGTTCGATGATTTCAGGAGCATCGCTATTGCGCAACCCGTACTTTCCGTAAGCATTCACGTTCTTGTAATTCGGATTTTGCGGCATTTCTACCCCAATCACCTTAATTCCTTTTTGACCTGCGAGCTCTATAATTTCGGTCAAGTAGAGCAAAGTTTCTTCAAGACGGACTCGCCCCGTATCTAGCCATGCCGTATCGCGTTCCGCATAAACAGACGACCTCCAGTTGCCACAGCTGTTCAAAGGCATTGCCCCACGCCCAGTCAAGTTAGCCGCATAAGAAGACACCTTGGGCACTTCATGCGTCATTTCCTTAAGACCTTCTGGAATGCCGGACTTCCAGAAATCGTGATTGGCATCGTAAACATACCCCTTGATATTTTGGCTCCTAAGATTAAAGAAACTATTCTGTTTTGTCAGCCATAGCCTATCAAGTGCAATTTCTATGATAATGTACTTCAGCTTTTTATAATGTGGCAACACGTAGTTCAACGCCATATAATAGGAAGAATGCATACACCCGTGCGCACTCGCTAGATTGACTACCGAAAACTGATCACTGAACAAGGCCGGAATTATACCGTGCTGAGGCCTTGAAGACCCCAAAATAACGACATCCGCAGAATCCCAATAAGTCCAGACAAGTTCCATCTTATAACTCCAGTGCGCTTCCTGGAATTCATTGTCTTTCACATAAAAACCCGCACTATCTTCATCCAACAAAACGTTCTTCATTACACTTTCTGAAGAACTGGAGCTAGCCGCTTCACGAACCCAAAGACTCGGATGCCACAATTCATCGCCTTCGACAAGATATGTAATAGAGCTATCGGGCAAATGGACGAGGACAATTTTTGAATGAGCGCCATCCGAATTTGTAAAGGTCGCCACAATATTCTGGTTCACGCGCCCAGTCACCCATTCAGGATGGTCAAAAGCATAACCATAAGGAGCCTTTACATATTGAATAAGTTTTCCGGTACTATCCGCCACAAATAGAATTTCATGAACCTTGTACTTATCGCCCACAAATTTTTCACCCGTGGCGCTATGGAAATCGAGAAATGACGTACGCTTGCTAAAATCTCTCGAAAGCGACACATTGCAAGATTGTTCCCCATTATACCAGACAGTCTCTTTTCCGTTGACATTAGCCCGAAGAATTTTCGACCCCGTAACGGCAAGCCTTCCGTCTTCGCTGACACCACCATGGTACGAACCATCAAACAACTTAACAGGTTTTCCGAACTTTCCGTTTGCAAAAGGAACTTGCCACGTGCTCATGCTCTTGAAGGATTTTTCGCTCGAATTGTTACCGGCTCCCGTCACATAGGTAATAACGGTATCGCCACTTTCTAAAACATTCCAGCGAGGAATCGCGGCACTTTCTACATCCAATTTCACAATACCAGAGTTGCCATCATCCAAATTACGGACATAAACCTGAGACTTGCGATCTAGCCCCTCAATACCCGTACAATAGGCAACCTTGCTCCCATCCGGTGAAATATCCGGGTGATAAGCCGGCACCGAATCCACTAGTTCAACAACTTTACTTTCGTTGTCATAATCAATGTAATTGAGGTTCCCTGTAGCTTCGTTCTTAAAGACAAGCTTAACTTTGGATGTCTTTGTGTAATCCCACAGTTTCAATACCGATGAAACCACTTTGACAGGAGAATTTACGATTTTTCCGCCTTGATCCAAAAAAGCCGCATCAGGGATTACGCCAATCGCCAAACGAAATCCAATATAGTCATCATAGGTAGATGGACTTACAGGATACGTTCCCCCTCTTGAATAAAGGCTTGACGAAGCTCCACCCTTGATAATTCGCTCATCGACATCATTTGTACTGGAAGCGCCCGCATAATTTATCATGACCTCATTTTTGAAAATACCCTTGTAGTCGTTGACATACTCCTTCTCTCTTTCGAAGCAATCCAGGCATTTATCTTTTTGTGAGGCCACCTTAACCCATTCCGCTTCGGTCGGAAGCCTAAACCCCTTCCTATTGAGATGGAAAGATAGCCCTGCAAGATTCACGCAACGGCCGTCTTTGTCAAATTCCGCACTAGAATATTCATAGACAGTGTCCAAATTTTCTGTTTTACTTTTTTCATTCGCAAAGAGAACGGCATCAAAAAAAGTCACATTGACAACAGGCAAGCTATCCGGGCCACAATCGATGCGATTTTCAACAACCGATTCATCAATGACCGACTTAAATTCACCACAAGTTACCTTATGGACGTCCACCCAATAATCATAGTCGAGCAAGACTTCCATTTCCGGAGATTCGTCTATTTTGGCACCGTTCTTATTTGTGCCCAGTATAACAGTATCCTTGGACCCCTCGACAAGCAACATTTGCCTCTGCATTCCCGAATACGGCAAAACCTCGGTTGGTCCCCCATCCGATTGGCATCCCGCAAAAAATACCGCAAAGACAATTGCCCCTAAAAGCTTAAATATCATTTTCTATCCTTCTGCAAAAAATCTAATAAAAAAAGTCCGTATTGCAAACATTGATTTACAACGCCTAAAAAATGGCCTTGATTAAAAGCAATTCTCTTTTTTATATATTTAGGCGCATGGAACAGGAAGCAGTAAATCCGACTATCGGTTCAATCCTTAACGAGCAAAAGTTAAAGAATATCGTTTACCCCGCAAGGCTCTTCAAGGCGAGGTTGAACGAGGAATTTTTGCGCGCGAACCGCACCCGCAAGCCTTTCCTTTTCATCAAGATTTATTCGCACCAGTACGACGTGCTCGGCTGGGGCCGTCCGTCCAAAATTGTCGAAAACACGTGGAAAATCAGCGTTCTTACGATGTTTTCGCACCTGCGCTTTATCGACGTTCTCGGTTATCTGAGCGACAATAGCGGTATCGGCATCATCCTCTTGAATTCCGACATGAGCACGCTCGAAGGCATCCGCAAGGAGATCCTCCACAAGCTCAATGACGCAGGGCTCATCCAGGCACTCCGCCACAAGCCCAAGGCCCCTATTTTCCAGGCATACCTTTACACCGGATACCAGGAAAAGGACAACCTCGAAATGGACGACAAGTTGAAGGAATTCAACAGCACTAACGGAAGCTTCTTCACGCTGAACCGTTTGAACCTTTCTGACATCTGGGTCCACCCGCACAAGATCCGCTTTAGGCACATCATCAAGAGGATTGTAGACATCACCTGCACGTCTGTTGCATTGATTGTACTCTCTCCGCTCCTGCTGTTCTGTGCGCTCGCCGTCAAAATCAGCGACCCGAAGGGCCCGGTCATCTTCAAGCAGACTCGCGTTGGCAAGAACGGCGCGTTGTTCACCATGTACAAGTTCCGCAGCATGTACGTTGACGCCGAAGAACGCAAAAAAGAACTCATGGCCCAGAACGAGACTGGCGGCAAGACCTTCAAGATGAAGAACGACCCGCGTATTTACCCGTTCGGACACGTTCTCCGCAAGTTCAGCCTCGATGAACTGCCGCAGCTCATCAACATTCTCAAAGGCGACATGTCCATTGTCGGACCTCGCCCGCCGATTCCGTCTGAAGTGGCTGAATACGAGCCGTGGCACCGCATGCGCCTTTCCGTGACGCCGGGCCTTACCTGCATTTGGCAGGTCAGTGGCCGCAGCAACATCCCGTTCGAAGGTCAGATGCGCCTTGACAACGACTATATCCGTCGCGATGGTAAGCTCGGGGACGACTTCAAGCTCATCTTGAAGACGTTCAAGGTCGTGTTCAAGGGCGACGGCGCTTACTAGCGCCTGTGGCGCAGTTAGCAGAGCTTAGTCCGCTCCGCTCTTAGAACTTAGTTATTTTCTTTTAGAGAAAAGAGAGATGTTCTAAGTTCTAAAATTCTTGAAACTCCTTATTACTTTTAGTATCTTTAACTCTCGGTGTATGGTCGAACCGGTGTAGGGATATATCCGGTGTAATTTAGGAGTGTAAAATGAGAAAATACTTGTCTTTAACGGCATTGCTCGCTTCTAGCGCACTTGCCGCAAGCGTAACGGTTAACCCCGCCTCCACCGCCCAGAAAGTTACGGGTTTCGGTGGCGCAAGCGTTTACTACCAGAGCTGGATCAAGAACCTCCCCGCAGCAGACCAAGAAGCCCTTTTCGACACCGCATTCACGGGTCTTAACATTTCTTTGCTCCGCGTGGGTAACTGGTACCAGGACGAAGACATCACAAAAATCCAGGACGACATCGACATCGTCAAGGCCGCCAAGACCCGCCTCGGCGACCACATGAAAATCCAGATGTCCAGCTGGTCTGCTCCGGCAAAGCTCAAGCCGAGCGGCAACTTGAACGGTAAAGTGGACGGACAAAAGATCAAGAGCCAGAACACGCTCAAGCCCTCGAACAGCGACCCGTATGGCAAATACGTCTACAGTGATTTTGCCAACTGGTGGAAGAAGAGCCTCGAAGCCTACAAGGCCGCAGGCATCTCTCCGGACTATGTTTCTCTCCAGAACGAACCAGACATGGAAGCCGATTATGAAGAAACTCTCTTCGAACCGACAGAAACTAACGAAATCGCCGGTTACAAGGAAGCCTTGAACGCCGTCTATGACGCCGTGAAGGGACAGACCAAGCTAATCGGCCCGGAACCGCTCGGTATTGGCTACAGCAACTTTGAAAAGTACGCCAAGGAACTCGACGCCAACAAACTCGACGGCTACTCCTACCACCTTTACCATGCCGGTGACGGAAACGACAACTCCGGCAACAACTACCTCGATCCGGAAAACTTCCGCAAGCCGATGAAGGCCATCGCCGACGTTTACGGTAAGGGCGACAAGCCCATCATCATGACGGAATTCTGCCCGATGCTCGACGAACCGCGCGAAAAGGACATGCTCGGTCTCGCCCAGATCATGCAGATTGGCTTTACCGACGGTCGCCTCTCTGGCTACATCGCCTGGCAGCTTTTCTGGGGTTACCACTCCCAGATGATTGGCGTCTGCCCGGGTGCAGGCTGGGACCTCGACGGCAGCGGCAAGTACGTCTGTGACGACGCCGGCTTCAAGATTTTCCCGGAATACCACGCCATGCGCCACTATTCCAAGTTCGTGAACCCGGGGGCAAGCGTCATTGCCACCGCAACTGACGACGCAAACCTCAAGACGGTCGCCTTCCTCAGCGCAAACGGCGATTCCATCTCGACCATCCTTATCAATACGGGTAGCACCGCCATCCAGCTCGACAATCCGGCCATCACAGGCTACGGCCTCGTTACCGCCGTGCAGTCCAAGGAAAACGGCCTCAAGAGCAAGAACATCTCTGTTGCAGCATGCACCGTTCTCCCGGCACGTTCCATCACGACTCTCGTTTATAAGAAGGGCGCAGCAGCAGCCACAGTTGCAACCTGCAAGGACGAGACAAGCGATGCAAGCTACGTCGAACCGATTATCGTTCCGACAGATGACGTTGTGATTGTCGACTACACGACTTCGACCGACGTTTCTGGCTGGCAGGCCATGGATGACAAGCTCTCCGACGTCACCTACGGCACAACTGCCATCGACGGCATTGCAGGCTACGCCAGCGTTCCGCTCGCCGGCTGCGACCAGTCCGAAGAATCTTGCGGCTACCAGAACCAGCTCTTGAACATCAGCACCGAAGGCGCCAAGGCTCTCGCCTCTTGTGCAAGCCTCGTCATCACGATGCGTAGCCAGGGCACTTCTGACGCTTACGTGAACGTGGGCGGCGCTGCAGGTGGTAGCTGGGTCGATTACGAATACGGCAAGCTCGCCGCAGGTTCCAAGTGGAGCGAAACCAAGGTCTCCCTCAAGAAGGAAGGCGAAAACGGTTCTACCGCCCTCACCTTCAACAGCGAATCCGCAGGCATCTACATTGCAAAGATTGTCGCCACGGGCTGCACGGGCACGGGCTCTATCAAGATGACCCGCCGCTCCATCGTCAACGACTCTAAGACTCAGGCTTACATTTTTGACATGAACGGCAACCTTGTATGGAAGGGCCGCAAGGGCGAAGCCCTCAACGACAACGGCACGCTCAAGCCGAGCATCCGCCAGGGCGCCTACATTTTGAAGACAAAGTCTAACGCCCAACGCGTCTTCAAGAAGTAAAGACTATTTCTATTATTCATTAAAACGGTCCGCAAACGCGGGCCGTTTTTCGTTTTTTCAACTTTTTACAAAAGAAAACGGGCCAAACGGGCGCGAAAAGCGTGTTAATGTAATAGGTAGGGGACGTTCCTTACCGTTATAAGGATATTCAAATGGTAAATGATAATAATACAACTACAAAACCATATATCGTCAAAAACGCAGATGGCGTAGAATACTTGCTCCCGTATTATCCGGCGACTTTCCGTGCGTTGCTGGATGACAAGGACACGATTCGTGACCTGCTGAATAGTATTCTTGAACTTGACCATGACCACGAAATCGTAGACCTCAGTTACGCATTCGAAAAGTATATCGACGTGTTTATGCCGGGCGATGAACCCATGCGACTTGACGTGTGGGTGTCGACACGTGACAATCGCTTCATGAATATCGAGTTGCAAAACCGCGAACATCCGTTCTTTTTGGACCGTATGCAACTTTACAACGCGTATCTAACGATACGTGGCAAGCATGATTATAATCGGTCGGAACAGTTCCTTGCGATGTCCGAAAAGGAAAAGATGGCTCATTATTACGAGGTTCCTGAAACTGTTTCCATTTGGCTTTGTAGGTTCCCGATTTTGGAGCCGAGGGAAATCTACAAGGATACATGGACGCTGTATAGCAAACACGATGTAAAGACGGGAAAGGCCTTGCCGCTGTTCCCGAAAAATAAATATATTATTGTCGATTTGGTGAAGTTCTTGAAGCTTCGCAAGGGCGTGAACTCCCGTGAAGATTTCTGGCTTAGGCTTATTTCAAGGGGCCCGCTTGAAGTCCCCGAATCGGAATACCCTCTTCTTAAGAATGCTTTGGATCGCCTGCGGGTAAGCAATGCGGATCCTGAACTTTTGAAAAAAATGGAGCAATTCATGTTCGACGAAATGCATGCATACGATGCCGTTATTGCTGAGAATTTTCTCAAGGGTAAGACTGAAGGAAAGGCTGAAGGCTAGTCGGAAGGCAAAACTGAAGGTCATGCCGATGCTATAAGCGTTATGCAGGCAATGGGCTTGCCCCCAGAGAAAATTGCTGAGGCGAAGGCACGGCTTGAAGCTTTGAAATCGAAGTAATAGTTATTGATTACATTTCTAATAAACGGCAGGCTTTATGTCTGTCGTTTGTTTTTTATTAAGGTCGTACGTATTTCAAAGCTTCCTGAATCGGAGGTTCTTGCAATCAAGGCGGAGATTGAGAAGCAATAAATTATTGTTGTACGTCATTGCGAGGCGGTTACGCCGAAACAATCTCTGCTCGCTTTACGGGGGCGTTCCCAAAAAACACTTTGCAGATGACAACAGTCGCCTAGCCCAATGGTTGCGAGCAATTGATTCTTTAAACCGAGGTGCAGATTTTAGCGAGTATGCGCAAGACCCGGTGTTCAGACTATTGCAAAACGAAGTGAAAATGAGTAACTTTAGCTCAAGATACCTTATGACGGAGGCTATGATGGTGCTCGACAAGGATTACATATTCTATGATGCTCAGGATAAAAAGGCTCGCGAAGTGGCAAAAGATTTGCTTGTTGAAGGTGATTCTGTAGAAAAGGTCGTACGAATTTCAAAGCTTTCTGAAGCAGATGTCCTTGCCATCAAGGCGGAGATCGAGAAGCAATAAATTATCGATGTACGTCATTGCGAGGCGGTTGCGCCGAAGCAATCTTTTTTAGCTCGGATTTATATCCGGGCCTTTTTTGTGCAAGCTGAGCGGATTTTAGAAATGGGCGATAAAAACGCCAAAAGGCACCTGGTGGAGAGCCAGGTGCCTTGGAGCTGTATTATGTGAGACTTAAATTAATCGACGTCAGCGATGCAGCGGATCGGGAGGGCAAGTGTCTTGGTGTATGCATCGAATGTCGTTTCAAGTACATTCGAGTCATGCGGGTACATCAAAGCAATAGCCTTTGCGCCATCAGCTTCCTGATCAGTATTAGACCACAGGAATGCATCGTCAGCACTCATAAGAGTCGTTTTAGCAACTTCCTTCTCTGTTTCAGGATCAACAACAAATTCAACATTGTAGTAACCAGAAGCAGCCACATTAAACGACTTCAGCAATTCTCTCGATTCAACAAGAGTCTGGAGTTCTTCCTTAGTCGGAAGTCTCCAACCTTCAGGGCAAGCACCGGTAACAAGCTTGTGGGACTCGAGTTCATCACCCTCGACTGCGTTAATGAAGGCTTCCGGAAGAGTGGAAGTGGTTCTAACATCACCGGCACCTGTTGCAGAAGCCCAAGTGTAGTAACGGAAGCCATCTTCACCCGCATAGTTTTCATAAGCATCCTTTTCAAAGTACATGACCTTACCACCGACCTTAATTTTGTCATTTTCAATTAACGGCAACTTGTATTCGAAGGCGAGGTTTTCACCCATCCACCAGTTGCTGCCTACCTTAACCACTGAGTAGACGTGGTTATCACGTCTATCGCAGAACTGATTCTTGGGAGAGAACGTCTTATCGCCGCACTTGTTGAACACCATTTCGAGTTCTTCATCGCAGAACTGAGTCGGCTTCACCTTGTACTGATCAAGTTTCACAAAGAAATCATTCACACTTTCCCTAGAGTAAGGCGAGCTAGCTCCATAAATGAAACTGAAGAGTTCTGCACGAGCATCGAGATCTTCTTCATCGGCATCACGAACAATCCGAGACTTATTGAGATCGATAATAATGTCATCAATTTTCGTATATCTTGCGCAATAAGTCATAATAGAGTCTTTGGTTCTATCATTAGTCGTACCGCAGAACTCATAATCACCGAATTCCTTGCCACCGCACTTCTTGGTAATGAAGCCGTTCCAGCAGAATTCATCGGCCTTAGGAGCACGCATGCTAATATCTTCAACTTTAACTTCTACCTGATCTTTGAATTCAACGTCAATACACATCGGCGTGACAACACCAGCTTCGCAGTATTCAGAAGAGATGTTATAAGCGACCTTCTTTGCATCTGTTCCGCACTTATCGAAAAGTGTAGTGAGAACGCAGAACTGATCGGCCGGATCATAGGTCTTATCACCGCACATGGCCTTAGCAATGACCACAGGTTCGGCATCACCGCACTTCACGGTAACAACACCTTCGCCATTGTCCGTGCTAACGCAGCTCGTACCATCCGTCACAGAACCAACGAGTTTGTCATCGCAGTACATCTTAAGCTCATCACCATCCTTCTTGGCAGTGCAGCTTGTACCGCTCTTACCGTTCCAAACCGTTCCACCGGTTCCGTCATCGCAAGTCATCTGGATGCCCTTAGTGCCATCCTTGTCTGCGGTTTCCTTAACCGTGCAGCTCTTGTTCTTGAGAACAGTAGAGGTAGTACCGCAAGTAATCTTGATACCTTCTTCGGCTTCAGAGGTCGTACAAGATTCGCCCTTGGCACCATTCTTCAACGTACCAACTTCCTTGTTTCCGCAAAGCACCTTGTAACCGTCGGTAATCGGCTCAACCTTGCAGCTTTCACCAGTCTTACCGGTATCACCCTTAGCACCAGTAGCACCAGCAATACCTTGCTTACCCGTTGCACCAGTCTTACCATTTAACAAGACGCCAACAGAATCCCCTCCGCAGAGCACCTTGTAGCCGGATTCGTCCTTCAAGGACTTGACTTCGCAGCTTGCGCCATCGGCACCATTAAGGCCATTGACGCCGTTAACACCGTCTTTTCCGTCTTCACCGGAACAAGCGATGAGACCAAACATGAGTGCGGCACAACCCGCAACACTGAGCTTTGCGTAATGCATAATATGCTCCCTTGTTGAATTTTCTCCAATCTTTGTGAAAAACTTTCACAAAACAAAGTTTACATTAATTTTTCGCAAAAGTTAAGTTTTGCTTACAAAAAATTATTTCAACTTGGAATAAAGTTGCATTTTTACGTCCAACTTCTTACAAAAAGATTACGTGCTAAAACTGTAAACTTTTTGACATATTTGGCGAAATTTAAATAAAAACGGCAATTTTAAAATTTCGAAATTTCGGACAAAAGAACAAATTCTGATTTTAATTTTTAAAAGTAAAATTTTATTTACAAATTGAAATTTTGAAGGATTTTGATGGTTTTTCTGTTTTTTCGGCGAGAAATTTTGGATCCTTCGGGCTTTCGCCCTCAGGATGACGGGATAAAAAGACAACCCCGGCACGGTGGCCGGGGTGACAATGTAAAGGTGAATTCCGCTCGTGGCGGAGTACTTGTTAGTTTGTTTAAACTAAGCCCAGTTTTCGGCCTTGAGTTCGCGGCCCCAGATTTCCTTGACCACGTCTTCGACCTTGCGGTTTTCGAACAACATCTGATAGACGGCTTCGACAATCGGCATTTCGACGCCAAGCTTTTTCGCGAGTGCACGCGTACTGCGGCAAGTCGGCACACCTTCGGCAATCATCTTCATGCCTGCAAGCACCTGGTCGAGCGTTTCGCCCTTACCAATGTGTTCGCCCACGTAGCGGTTACGGCTGTGCTGAGAAAGGCACGTCACAATAAGGTCGCCCATGCCGGCGAGGCCTGCAAACGTTTCGGGCTTTGCACCGAGAGCCTTGCCCAAGCGGCACATTTCAGCCTGGCCACGCGTGAGGATTGCGGCGCGGGTATTGTCACCAATCTTAAACTTACCACCCGCTTCGAGGCCATAGAGCACACCAGAAGCAATAGCAATCACGTTCTTCACGGAACCGCAGAGTTCCACACCAACGATATCGGTCGAAGTATAGACGCGGAGGTAAGAGCAGCTCATCGCCTGCTGCACAACCTTTGCAGATTCTTCGTTCACGCAAGCAGCGACAATGGCGGTAAGCACGTGGCGGCTCACTTCTTCGGCGTGAGACGGACCGCTAAAGGCAACCATCTTGTCTTCGGTAAGCCAAGGAACCTTTTCGAGGATGACTTCGCTCATGAGTTGGTCCGTGCCTTCGAGAATACCCTTCGTGGCGCAAACGACAATCGGTTCTTTGCCCTTTGCTGGGGTCCAGGAGCCAAGATTTGCGGCAACGCTAGCCATAAACTGGGACGGAACAACGATAAGGACCATGTCGCAGCCTTCGAGGGCGGCGTGCATATCGGTCGTGTACTTAAAATCAGCCGGGAAAACAACGCCAGGGAGCTTGTCCTTGTACTGGTGTTCGGTGGAGAGAAGGTCTACTTCTGCTTGGGAATTGGTCCAAAAAGTGAGTTCGTTCTTGTTTTCGTAAACAACTTGACCGAGGGTCAGGCCCCAGCCACCGGTACCTAAAACTGTAACTTTCATAATATCGTTCCTTAGTCAATGGTCATTAGTCATTGGTCAATAGTTAATGGTTCGTAGGCAATGCTCAACATTGCCAAAAATCATTGCCGCATATAATCTACAATAATTAAATGTGTCTAGTCACATTCAATCGAGAAATTTACTGGATTCCTCGGCTATCGCCTCGGAATGATGTGGGACGAAAAGGGGATTCCCGCTCAAGGCGGGAATGACAAGTCCTTACTGGGACTATCGCTACGCTCTAGTCCCAAATGCTGGTCTCGGTCATGTCCAAGCAAGCTTGGCCGCGACACTCAACCTACGCATTTGTTTTGCGCTTACAGCCGAAGCCGTTCTCGGTGCCGTTGAGGAGGCGCTTGATGTTCGACTTGTGCTTCACGATGACGAACACGGCGACAATCACGGCGAGAATCATCTGGCCAAGGTTGATGCTTTCGAAGTAGTATTCCGGGCAGACATAGCCAAACACGGAAAGTGCGCCGAGAAGACCGCAACCGAAGATGCTACCGACGGAGACGTACTTCGTGGTGACCGTGAGGATAATCCAGAGGGCAAATGCGCAAAGGACTGTGAGCGGGGAAATGGCGAGGAACACGCCAAGGGCCGCAAGCACGCCCTTACCACCGCGGAAACCGGCAAAGCAAGTGAAGCTGTGGCCGAGAATCACGAGGAGGCCTGCGACGAGCGGTACCCATGCGCTGTAATCGGCACCGCCAGCGGCGACCTGAGCTTCGCACATCTTTTGAGCGATAAACGGTCCAAAAAAGCCCTTCAAAAGATCCATGAACACGACCGGGAGAGCAGGCTTCCAGCCGAGCACGCGGAATGTATTCGTGAGGCCCGCATTCTTGGAGCCGTAGTCACGAATATCAAAGTCCTTACCTTTCGCGAGTTTTGCGATCCATATGGCGCTGGGGATCGACCCCAGCAAGTACGCTATTGGAAGACTCAGTAAACTGTTCAAGTTCTTCATCCTTTCTGAGGGTTAACTTTCTATCGAAATTCAGGCGGAGCGGAGCGCCCTGCAACTGGAATTCGTCATAAAACTTTTTGAGCAAGTAGCGCTTGTACGATTCGTCGACAAGTTCCGGTGTGCGGGTTTCGATGTCGATAACCGGCGGTTCCACCATGATCTGGCAGGCGCGCGTGAGCATGACGACACGGCCGTTGTGGCTCGGAGGAGCCTTTTCTTGCAAGAAGTTCGCAAAGCTTTCGGCAACGCGGTCACGGCCAAGCACACGGCGGCAGTTGGCATAGACGGTCTGGATAGCCTGAATCACGCGGCCTACGCGCTGGCCTTCCTTGGCACTGATCGAGAGAATCGGTACAAATTCAAGCATCGGTTCGCGTTCGAGGAGTTCCTTGACCATGTGGTCGAAGGACTTGTCGTTCTTGTTCGGGAGGATATCCCACTTGTTCAGCACAACGACGAGACCCTTACCGGCCTTGCGGATTTCCGTGATGATGCGGTAGTCCTGGATTTCCATGCCGCGCGTGCAATCGACGACGAGCACGGACAAGTCAGAACGGCGGATGCTTTCGAGCGTACGCATGTTGCTGAAGACTTCCACTTCGTCTTCGACGCGAGCCTTTTTGCGAAGGCCTGCGGTATCGGTAACCACGAACTTTTGTCCGTCAACGACAAAGTCACAGTCGATGGAGTCGCGGGTCGTACCCGGGATATCCGAAACAACAGCGCGGTCTTCGTTCAACAGGCGGTTGAGGAGCGTACTCTTGCCTGCGTTCGGGCGGCCGAGAATGGCAAAACGCACCGGACGTTCTTCGCGGCGTTCGCCACGCACCGGAGTCGGGAGCACGGAGACCACTTCGTCCAAGAGCGAGAGGCAAGCGTAGCCGGTCAAGGCACTGACGGTACGCGGCTGACCAAAGCCGAGTTTCAAAAATTCGTAGCTTTCCTGGCGGTCGCCCTGCAATTCGCTCTTGTTCGCGACGAGGATGACCTTCTTGTCGAGCTTGCGGATGAGGCGCGCAAACTGCTGGTCGAGCTTGGTGATGCCCACGCGGATATCGACCATGAAGAGCACCAGGTCGGCTTCGTTCACGGCGTTAAAAATCTGGGCGCGAACGCTGTCCGCCAAGACGTCGATAGAATCATCGGGCAAGAATCCACCCGTATCGACGACTGTAAATTCGTGACCCTTGTAAATCGCATTCTGGTAATGACGGTCGCGGGTAACACCATCGCGGTCGCTCACCACGGCGGCACGGCGGCCAAGAATGCGGTTGAAGAGGGAGGACTTTCCGACGTTCGGACGTCCAATTATGCAAACGATAGGTAATTTCATCGGGCACAAATATAGAAATTGTGTCTAGGGGGCGTTTAGACTAAAGACCAGCGACTAATGACCAATGACTAACAACCAATAACAAACATCTTTTTTCATTCTTTCTCGCAAGAATAATATATCTTTGTAGTGTATTATTTAGAGTTTTTCCCCACAGGTGGGAAGGACATACGAGGTTACTTTGGCTTCCATAAACGGAAAGACGGAAACTCTTTGCATTTTCGGGCATCCGGTTGCTCACAGCAAATCGCCCGCTATGCACAACGCCCTTTTTGACGCCCTTGGCATCAATGCGGCTTATCTCCCCTACGCACCCGAACCAGAAAATTTCGCCCAGGCGATTCAAGGCTTCAAGGCGATGAAGTTTCACGGTGCAAACGTCACCATCCCCTACAAGACGGAATTTTTCAATGCAGACGGTTCAGCCCGCCTGGTCGATGAACTTTCGGAAATTTCGAAGTTCACCGGCAGCGTGAACACGCTGTACTGGAAGGACGGCATTGTCGGCGGGACTCTCTGCGGAACGACGACAGACCCTTACGGTTGCGTGCGAAATCTCGAAGAGAATGGCGTAAATCCGTCTAACAAGAAGATTGCGCTCCTCGGAAACGGTGGCGCCGCCCAGTCGATTGCGTTTACGCTTGTGGAACAAGAAAACGAGCTTACTATAGTTTGCCGCACCAAGGAAAAAGGCGAAGCTCTCGCAGGTTCTCTGAACATGTTTTTCCAGTCGGGCAAAGCAGGCGACAAGAATTTCAAGACCGTTCAAGTCACGACGTTTGGTGAATTTGCAAGTATTTCTGCAAACTTTGACATCATCATCAACGCGACCTCGGTCGGCATGAGCCCAAACATTGATGCCTCCCCCATTACAGACGAATGTCTGCATAAGGGGCAGGTCGTCTGCGACATCGTTTACACGCCGCCACACACCAAGCTTTTGCAGATGGCAGAAGCCAAGGGTTGCAAGATTGTAACTGGCGAAGGCATGCTCGTACACCAGGGCCTCGAAAGCTTTAAAAAGTGGTTCCCGAAAGAAACCGAAAACAAAACAAACGAAGAACTGACTGCGATTATGCGCAAAGGAATGCAGGGCTAAAATGAAGAAGCATCTATACTTTACCGGATTCATGGCCAGCGGCAAGAGCCGTACAGGTCGCGCCCTCGCAGACCGCCTCGGACGCCCGTTTGTCGATACAGACAACGTCATTGTAGAACGCGCTGGCAAGTCCATTAGCGAAATTTTTGAACAAGATGGCGAAGCCGCTTTCCGCAAGATGGAACGCGACGTGATTGCCGAAATTGCACAGAGTGAAAAGCCTCTTGTCGTTTCCCTTGGCGGTGGCGCTCTCACACAAGCCGAAAACTTGAAGGTCATCCGCGAAAACGGAACGATTATCCGCCTGTGGGCAAAGCCCGAAGTGCTTTCGGAACGCATTGGCCGCAAGAACACGCGACCGCTCCTTGCTAACCTCTCGGACGAAGAACGCCTCGAAAAGATCAAGCAGATGCTGAAAGACCGCGAAAAGAATTACGCCAATGCGGACTTTAGCGTCGAAAGCTCGAACGACTATTCCGAAACGCACGTCACGGAACGCATTATGCACATGCTCAAGTTCTGGGAAAGCCACGCGCTTGACGTGCACCCGAGCGAAGGTGGCCGCTACCCGATTTTCATCGGCAAGAACATTGTGCCGGACGCAGCAATCATGCTTGAAGGCTTACGCCTTGCCCCGACTTACGAATTCTTGATTTGCACGGACACAACGATTGCCAAGGAACAGAACACGAAGCTTTCGGAACTCCGCGGCCAGGCAGGCCGTTGCCCGATTTTTAAGTTCCAGGCCGGCGAAGGCCACAAGACGCTCCACAACTTGAACCAGCTTTACAGCTTTATGCTGCACCGCGGTTACACCCGCAAGAGTTGCCTTTTGCAATTTAGTGGTGGTGTCGTAGGCGACATGGCAGGCTTTGGCGCTGCCACTTACCAGCGCGGCATTCCGTTTGTGCAGTTCCCGACAACACTCTTGTCGATGGTCGACAGTTCCGTTGGCGGTAAAGTCGCCGTGAACCATGCCGAAGGCAAGAACATGATTGGCGCTTTCTACCAGCCGAAAGCGGTTGTCTGCGACATTTCTGTGCTGAACACGCTCCCCCCAACCGAATACCTTGCGGGTCTTGCCGAAATCGTCAAGTACGGCGTGATTTACGATGAAGAATTCTTCACCTACCTTGAAAATAACGTCGAAAAGATCAAGGCACACGACTTTGACGTGTTGAAGCACATGATTTTCCGCAGTTGCCAAATCAAGGCCGAAGTGGTCGGCATCGACGAAAAGGAAGCAGGCCTCCGCGCCATCCTCAATTACGGTCATACGTTCGGTCACGCGATTGAAAAGCTCACGCATTACGAGCTTTACAGCCACGGCATCGCCGTTTCTTTGGGCATGCGAGTGGCCGCACGCGCTGCAGTACTCCTCGGAAAGCTCTCGAAAGAAGATGAACAACGTCAAAACAAGTTGCTCGACGATCTCGGATTCCCGAAGACATACAACACGGATGTCGAAGCGGCATGGGCTGCGATGGCTGTCGACAAGAAGGCCGAAAAAGGCACAAGAGTTTATATTTTGCCTACAAAGATCGGAAAGGTCGAAAAAGTTTGTAATATTGATAAGGGTATTATTGCAGATGCCTGGAAAGCCATCCAGGCAAGTGAGGTTTAGATGAGTATATTGGTTACCGGGGGAACGGGATCACTTGGGTACAGTATTCTATCTAACTTAAGCGGCACCAATCACGAGCTGTACAGCTTCAGTGACGAACTTCCGCAGCCGTGGCAAAAGGTCGAAGGAGTACAGTACCTGACCGGTGATTTGCTAGACTTCAGGAATGTGCTGGAAATGATTCAGAAAGTTTCACCGACGCACATTTACCATTTGGCTAGCCAATCCTCTGTGGGGCTCAGCTACAAGAAGCCTTACGAAACGCTCAACATCAACTTGTTGGGTACGCAGACACTCCTCGAAGCGGTGCGACAGGTTGTGCCGAAGGCAAAAGTCCTGCTCCTCAGCAGTAGCGAAATCTACGGCCGAACGGAACAACAACTGACTTACTTGCACAAGGAAACGGACCCTCCTAACCCGCTTACTCCGTACGCCACATCCAAGGCATGCATGGAAATTCTCGGGAACCAGTTCCGCAACGCAAACGGGCTCCACATCGTGTTTGCTCGTCCGTTCCACTTTACGGGCCCGCATCACAGCCGCCGCTTTGTAATCCCTTCCATCGCCTACCAGCTGGTGAAGATAAAGTATTACGGCGCAGAACCGGTCATTTATTCGGGAAGCCTCGACGTAAGCCGTGACGTGGTTGACGTGCGTGACGTTGCCCGCGCCGCTATCCAGATTTTGAACACCGCCGAATCCGGCGAAGCATTCAACATTTGCTGCGGAAAGTCCTACACGTTCCGCGAACTCGTGGAAATGCTCGTGGACATCTCCGGCGTGAGCGTAGACTTCCGTTTTGACCCGGGTTACGACCGTTGCAACGACATTCCGCTCTTGATTGGCGACCCCACCAAGATCATGAATCTCGGCTGGAAACCCATGATTTGCATGGAAGATTGCCTCTCGGACTTGTTCAACGAAATGGTCGTCCGCCGTCGCGTGGAACTCAAGATGGGCATGGGCCGCGACTTGCGCCTGTAACTTGTTCCGATTATCGGCAGTTCATTCCATAATAACCGCCGTTCAGCGAATTTCTAGAATGAAGCTGTTCCACAAGAACAGCTTTTTTTTATTTTTTCAAGTATGAGATTACAAATAAAAAATATTGTTTTGGGGATTTGCTCCCTGCTTGCTATTTCTGCGACAACACACGCCGCAGAAGTTACAGGACCGCAGGGTAACGACAGAGCCCTCACTGTAAGCGACTTTATGCCACACAAGGCAATCACCAAGGAATTCAACGAAACTTGGAGTTACCAGTTCGTGTTCGACAACGGCACTCGCGCCTTTGTGAACTACTCCTTGCTTCACGTGCCGGGATCGGGCCGCAAAATCGGTTGCGACTTGAGTTTCTGGAACTTCAAGGGAAAAACTTATTCTGTCGGTCGCCAGTACCCGCCTGAACGCCTTGTCGCAAGCAAGGAAAAGGCTACGATTGATATCAAGGGCGAATATATGCTCCAGAACAAGCCAGGCAAGGGCCACCGTGTGCTTTACAGCGCCGACAAGGGCGGAAAATTCCTCCTTGACGTAACTTTCGAAAGCGCTGTCCAGGGTATGGTTCCGGGTAACGGCACTTGGACATTCGGCAAGGAAAAGTTTGCCCAGTACATTCATATTCCGTACGGCCGCGTGACGGGCAAAATTGCTTACAACGAAGACACCTTGGTGGTCAAAGGCTACGCCTACATGGACCAGACTTGGCAAACCGCACAGGCAACGGAACTCGCATCGCGCACCATCAACTTTAGCACAAGCGACAAGTCGCCGATGCACGCCGGACGCATTACGCTAACGACAGACGGCCAGCTCATGGGTTACGCCTTGTACAACGGTCCGCAGGGCATGAAGGTTGCCATCCCGACGAAGGTCAAGGAAGGCGGTGCTGATTACAACGGCAAGAAGTTCCCGAAGACCACGCTCTCCTTTGAATGGAAGAACGGCGTCCCGGCCATGGTGTTCCCCGTGAACAAGGTGTTGCAGAAGGCATCGCTTTTGGACAAGATTGACGGATGGTTTGCAAAGAAGGCCATGAAGATTGCTGCAGGTGGCGAAGTTTTGTTCTACCGTGGCAGAAGCAAGAACGGTCTCGGCAAGAATATCGACTGGGCTATTACAGGGGTCAAGGACTAATGACGAAGTTTAGGCCGTGCATTGACTTGCACGATGGCAAGGTAAAGCAGATCGTCGGCAGTTCGCTCTCCGATAGCGGAGCGGGACTCAAGACAAATTTTGAAACAGACAGGTCATCCGCATGGTTTGCCGAACTCTATAAGAAAGACGGCATCAAAGGCGGGCACGTGATTATGCTTGGTAAGGGAAACGAGAGCGCGGCAAAGGACGCGCTTTCGGCGTATCCAGGGGGTATGCAAGTTGGTGGTGGCATCAACGCCCAGAACGCACTGGAGTACATTCAAGCCGGAGCCTCGCACGTGATTGTGACGAGCTGGATTTTCCCGGATGGAAAACTCGACCGATCGCGCCTTGACGAACTTGTAAAGACCGTCGGCAAGGAACACCTGATTTTGGACTTGAGTTGCAAGCGCACCGGCATGGTCGATGGCAAGCCGCAATGGAAGATTGCCACCAACCGCTGGCAGACGATTATCGATATCGAAATCAACAAGGAAACGCTCGAAGACCTCGCCAAGAGCTGTGATGAATTCTTGGTTCACGCAGCCGATGTCGAAGGCAAGCAGCAGGGCATGGACGACGAGCTCATCAAGTTCCTCGCCGAGAATAGCCCGATTCCTGTAACGTATGCAGGTGGCGCAAAATCGCTTGAAGACCTGATTCATTGCAAAGAAATTTCGAATGGCAAGATTGACCTTACCATTGGTAGTGCATTAGACTTGTTCGGTGGCAAAGGAGTGAAGTATGACGACTGCGTCAAGTTCAACAAAGCTCAAGGCTAGCGACAAGCTCGATACACGCCCGGCCATCTTTGGACGCAAGGTCACGAGTACCTTCCGTAAAATTTTCTCGTTTGACCACAGACCGCCCGGAAACATCCGCACTTGCTGGATTCCGCCTCTTGTGTTTTTCACGCCGATTATAAACTTGCCGAAGCTCTTGAAGTTGCGCTTTTTCTTGAAAAAGGAACGCCAGAAAAGAGACCCGGACGATGTACGCATTCTGTTTTACTCGGACAATCTGGACGAGACAAACGGCATCGCAAACAACTTGAGAAACGTGATTCCGTACATGCGCGCTCACGGTATGAAGGCTTACCTCGCCGGCAGTGCGTTTAACACGCGCCCGTGCGGTGTGATTGAAAACAGCTATTGCGTTTTGTTACCGCGTTTGTTCAGCATGGAACAGCTCGGGTACGCGAACAGCGAACTTGCGATTCCGCGCATTTCGCCGGCACTGCGATTGCTCAAGCGCTACCCCATCGACATGATTGAACTGGAAACGCCGAGCCCTGGCGCTTGGGTCGTTTGTCTATGCGCATGGATTGCAGGCATCAAGGTATTTAGCCATTACCGCACTGACGTGCCGACTTACGCAAAGACGCTCGTGAAGGCAAAGTGGATGCACACATACGTGCTATGGCTCATGCGCATTTTCTACTGGATGGCTCGCCCGGTCATTAGCCCTTGCGATGACTACGCGAACATTCTACAAAAGGACTTGAAAGTCCCGGCAAATCAGGTACAGATTCTCCCCCGCGGGCTCCCGCTTGACAAGTTTTCGCCCACGATGCGTGGTAAAGGCGCTTGGGAAAAGTTCGGCAGCGACCGCACCAAGAGGCCCGTGCGTTTTGCATTTATCGGTAGAATTTCCAAGGAAAAGAATCTGGAATTTTTGAACTCCGTGTGGAGCAAGTTCTCAGCCAAACACGATGACGTGGAACTCATGTACGTGGGCTACGGCTGGTATCTTGAAGAAATCAAGAAGCAGTTCAAGGACAATCCGAGCGTTTGCTTTGCAGGCGAGCAGGGCGGCGAGATGCTCGCAAGCCTTTATGCGGATGCGGACTTTTTCTTGTTCCCGAGCACGACGGACACGTTCGGAAACGTTGTCGTAGAAGCGATGTCTACAGGCACGCCTGCAATTGTAAGCAATTACGGTGGCCCGCACGACATTGTGCAGGACGACAGCTGCGGACGCATTTTGCCGATTGACGAAGCGAAGTGGCTAGACACGCTCGAAGAATGCCGTACCATCAAGCTCGAGAAGCCGGAACTCTACGAACAGATGCGCATTGATTGCCACAAGCGAAGCGAACGCTACACGCTTGCAAGCTCGACCAAGACGCAGTTTGAGTTCTTTAGAAAGCTCAAGCGGGAAGTGTACGGGATTTAACCGAACAACAAATGACACCAGATTCGTTGAAACGTTTGCGCGAATGGTTCAGGGCGAATGCGGCAGAATTGCCGTGGAGGCCTGCGGACTTGGACGCGTTGCGCGATCCGTATGCCGTATGGATCAGCGAGACAATGTTGCAACAGACGCAGGTTTCAACAGTCAAGGATTATTTTATCCGTTGGATGAAGCGGTTCCCGGATGTGGAGACGCTTGCAAAGGCTGATGAAGCCGAGGTCTTTAAATATTGGCAAGGGCTTGGGTATTACAGCCGCGCCAGAAATATACTGAAGACCGCGAAGATTGTAGCCGCCCTTTGCTCCGCTTCGAGGATGACGGGAGTGCGCAAGATGCCCGAGACGCGCAAGGAACTAGAAGCGTTGCCAGGAATTGGTGCGTACACGGCAGGGGCGATTTTAAGCCTCGCCTACCACCAGCGAGAAGCAATCTTGGATGGGAATCTCGTCAGGATTTTTAGCCGGTTGTACGAGCTTGAATTTTTGCCGACAGAAAAAAACTGCGCAGAGATTTATTGGGAATATGCGCGGGAAGTGGCTGATTCTCCAAAAGCGTACATGCATAACGAAGCGCTGATGGAACTCGGGCGCACGGTCTGCAAAACGAAATCCCCACTCTGCGAAACATGTCCACTCCATAAAGAATGTCGTGCGTTCTTGGATGGCCGCACAGCTGAATTTCCACCAGCCAAAAAGCGCACCGAAAAAAGTTGGCACGGGACAGTGCTTGTAGTCGAGAGCGCGGACGAAAAAATCTTAGCCGTAAACGGCGGACAAAAATTTCTGGACAAGCAACTGGCGCTCCCACATTTTGAAAGCGCTCGCCACGCCACCATTGCACTCCCTGCCAAGGCTGAAGATTACATCAATGCCGACGAAGTCGAATCCGTAGAACATTGCGGGACCTTCCGCCACAGCATTACAGTGCATAAAATCGAATGCGATGTTTTACATGTGCGGCTTTCAATAAAAGCAAAATCAGCGCATTTGCCGAAGTCCACCACATTTGAATGGATAGAAAAAGCGAAAGCCTTGGAGACTTTCGCGAATAGCTTTAGCTTAAAAGCATTAAAGAAAATAATGGATCCCCTCCCTGACGGTCGAGGATGACTAGAGCAAATTAAAAAGCCTTCTTTGCAGTGCAGACAAAGCGGAATCGGCTGTATCCACCATTCGGTGTTTCTATGACCTCATCGCCAAGCACCTGAATTAGCGTGCCCGCCAACGAGATTCCATACTTCGGGAAGCGCTGTTCAAAAGTCACATCCCAGAACCAGTCACCCTTTACAACTAGCGGGTCCCTAGAACGGAGGTTCCATTCAGCATCGCTCCTGTAGCGAATGGAATGCGATATGCGGAAAGACCTCTTGATGAGCCAATCGGCATTAAACGCCACAAAGAATTCAGCGGGATTGACTTCAAAGCGTTTTTGGTTACCATCAATACGTTCAAAGCCTGTAAGAGCCGTAAATTTGAACATTTCCTTGTACCAAAGATTTAACCAGAACTCACCGGTCACACCCTTAATCCAAGAATTGATGCGGCCGACATCACCATGACGAGCCGTAAAATCGCCATCGTCAACGAATTTCTTGACATCGAATGTTTCGGCGCCATGTTCAGCCCAGAAACTTCCCTGCAAGCCAAAACTCAAGAAAGTCGAAAGAGTATCTTCAAAACGAACATAGCCTTGCAACAAATTCATGCGGCCATCAGCGGTCAACGAAACCGTATCGCCATCAAAAAACTCATAGGTATCTGCAATCGGATTCAAACGCGTTCCCGAAATATTTTTGGCACCGACCGTAATGTTCATTTTTTCTAATGCAGGCACCTGGTATTCAATGCTATCCTGCACAAGCCAGTCTCTATCATTTACGCCGAACATGACATCGAACTTGAGCTGGCTCATTGGCTTGAATCGCATTTCAAGGAAAGGCCAAAGGACTCGATCATTTTTCAGCCCTGTATAGACCGTGCCGTCATCATCGAGGAATCGGAAAGCAAGCCCGGCAGAAAGTTGGAGCATACCTTGTCTGCATTTTTCACCACAGCTATAGACAATGGAGCCGTTCACTTCATGGCGTTCGCCCTGTTCCTTTTTGCTATCATCCCGATATTCCGCATTTTCATAAACAAGCGTTGTAGAGAAATTCCAGAAGTCGGCACGTGCTTCGACACGCGGCTTATACAGCACAGGAATCCATCTAGAAGTTTCCGTAAAGAGCCAGATGTATTCCATGCCTGCAAGTACAGAGGCGTTAATAAAATCATTCGTATAGCCAAGGCCACCATAACCCGAACTGAACAAAGGCCAGTTTTCGCCAAACAACGAGAATGATTCTTTAGTCTTTGCTACGCGATAGCCACGGAAATTGCAATAGTGGTCATCCTGGAACATACGGGCCGTTGCCCAAAATCCGTGGAAAAGCGGCGTGCGGAAGCCCCCTTCCAGAATCGGAGTTCTATTATCCGGACGGTCTGCGGCATCCGTTAAAAAGTCCTGATAAATCATGTCGCCCAGCTCATTACCGGTCTTCATCCATATGGACGGAGTTTCGATAGGATTCCAGCTTGGCAAAACAGACATGCGGTTAAAAAGCAAGCGGTAGTGCAGTTTGCGAGGCGTCCACAATTCACTTTCGGAGTGTATTCCACCCGCGCCAATAAGCCTATCAAAATAGAATGTCGGAGACCCCACCAAGAAAGTTCCGTCATCACGGGAAACAACTTCCATGCCTTCCATTTCGGGATCGACTGACGCAAAAACGGAAGTAGTCGCAATAGCCAAAGCTGAAATTATTTTATTAACAAAGGAGTTCATTACCAAAGGCTCCTTTCGAAAGTGACACCAGCAGACAACATATCAGAACGTTTCGGTAAAGTCCAAAGCCGTTCCCACATCAAATGGAACCCGGCACTATATTCTTTAAACTTGAATACCGGCAAACTAATTCTTGCATACCAGCCAAATTCAGTTTCGTTATCGGCCAAAGAGCCACCACGATCCATCCAATCAAAATTTTCTGCATCAGCACGGGTCCAGTTGCAAGTAAAGCCCGCACCAAGCACCACCGGCTGAATGACCGACCACTTCCAATCGGCGCCAACGCGGCCCATGAACTGATGAACGCCATCATATCCAATCTTAGGACGCGGTTTGAAATAGGCATACTGGAACATTACGATTCCATCGACATTATCCCAATAAGTGTAACGGACACCGACGCCACCATACAACGTATTTTTCACGGCGTCCTGCAAATCGCCCATCGGGTAGATTTCGCCACCTTCGAGAAATACGGCGAAATGCGAAAACGAGACATCTTCTTTTACGGCCAAAGAATCGTTCATAAACGCAAACGAATCTTCGGCATGCAAAAGCGATGCCAGACTTATTGCTAGAATCGTAATGAGTTTTTTCATTTTTTGTATTCCAAAGCTTGAGCGAAAAAGCCGTCAAGGCGAGAATCCTTGAGACCTGGCAAGACGGGTTCGCCGACTTTCACGAATTCGGGATGAGCCTTGACAAATCGTGCGATGACGCGCGTGGTTTCCGTCGGGTCGGGGCTGCATGTGGCATACACGAGGCGCCCGCCAGGAGCGAGTGCGACAGATGCGTTTTCAAGAATCTTGAACTGGAGTTCGGCAACTTCATTGATGGATTCCGGAGTCATGCGGTAGACGGATTCCGGACGGCGAGCGATCACGCCCATGTTGCTACACGGGACATCGAGAAGAATGCGGTCGAACTTAGACGAATGCTGCGGAGCGGTCGCGGAATCTTGAGCAGGCGCAAGGTCGATGACTTCGGTCTTGATGTTTGTAAGGCCGAGGCGGTTCATCAGGTCTTGCATCTTTTCAAGACGCGAGGCGGACGAATCGCTTGCGAGAATCTCGAGCGAACTATCCATTTCAGCCATGAGAGCGGTCTTACCACCGGGAGCGGCACAAGCGTCCCAGACTTTCAAGCCGGGCTTCAAGTCGAGGAGTTTCACGACTTCGTATGCAGACGGATTCTGGAACGAGAATTCACCCTTCACAAATTCCGGAAGCGCAAGCAAGAGCTTCACGCCCACGTCTCGCGGGATTTCAATAAAGCGGTCGTAGAGAATCGAGGCGCCCGTAATGCCGATTTTTTCGGCAAGCACCGGAGCGCTCGTCTTTTGCAAGTTCACGCGGATCCATTCAGTCGGGCGCTCCAGTGTCGCCTTCGCCAAGGCTTCGGCGCGGTCGCCTCCGTACACGTCGAACCAGCGACGCACAAGCCATTCAGGCACGGAATTCTCGACGCTCACGCGGCGAACGCGCTGCGGTGGAAGCGCAGGCTCGCCTTGACGGCGAGCAGTGCGAAGCACCGCGTTCACAAGCCGCGCAGTACTCTCGCCGAGATTTGCAGACTTTGCAAGTTCCACGCTATCATTGATTGCAGCGTAATCCGGCACGTCCATAAAGAACATCTGGAAGAGGCCCATTTCAAGAATCACGCGGGCTTCGAGCGATGGCAATTTCTTCGTGAGCGACTTGACGAAATATTCAAGGTACAAGTGCCTGCGGCAAACGCCTAGAGCAAGTTCCATCGCAAATGGAGAAAGTCCGCTTTCCTTGATGAACGAGCCATCTCTTTGCCAAAGCAAAAGGACTCGAAAGGCTTCTTCACGTTCCGTTAGCAAAATTGAAGTCCCTCGCGCTTTTGAATGCCACGCATAAAGTCAGCCACAGGCATCGGCTTTTTGCCTTCGGCCTGGATTTCAATCACTTCGAGAACGCCTTCGCCAGTGCCGACAAAGAGTCGGTTGTCCTTGAATTCGACAACGCCCGGAGCAAGCTTCGGACCGTTTTCAGGAGTGTCCGTCTGGCGCAAGTACACCATGCGGCCACCGAGCTTTCCATAGCCACCCGGCCACGGATTGAACGCGCGGATGCGATCGTGAATCGTGCGTGCCGGCAAATTGAAGTCGATCAAGCCTTCTTCTTTCTTGATTTTCGGAGCGCCACTTGCCTGTGCATGGTCTTGCGTCAAATCCTTTTCGCAACCGTTCTTGAGCTGGTTCAGGGCATCGTCCAAAGCATCGCAACCCGGAGCGACCATTTTGTCGAGCAAGCTTGCGGTTGTGTCCTGATGGTCAATCACGACCGTGCGTTGTGCAAGAATCGGACCGTGGTCCATCTTTTCGTCCAGACGGAAAACGGTCACGCCAGTTTCCTTGAGGCCATCGGCAATAGCACGCTGCACCGGAGCGGCACCGCGGTACTTCGGGAGCAAACTGCCGTGAACGTTCACGGCACCAAACTTCGTGATGCCCAAAATGTTCTTGGGCAAAATGGAATACGCCACGACGACATAGAGGTCGGCATCGTACTTGCGGAGGTCTGCTTCGAATTCAGGAGACTTCAAGTCCGTCGGCTGCAAGACCGGCAAATTGTGCTTGAGCGCAGCCTCTTTCACAGGCGGAGGCGTAAGCACGCGGCCACGGCCTGCCGGGCGATCGGGCTGTGTGACAACAGCTAAAACTTCGTTATCGGAAGCAACGAGGTGCTCCAAGAATTGAGCCGCAAACGCGGGCGTTCCCATAAATACAATTTTCATACCGCAAAATATAGCTATTGCAAACGTGAAGGCGTTTTCTATCTTTGGGCGCATGCGAGTATTTTTACAACTAGCCTTGATTTTGGGGATTTGCTACGCAGGCGACCTCATTCATGATTACACGGGCATTCCCGTCCCCGGCAACATTCTCGGAATGCTCATCCTGCTCTTGTTACTTTGCCTAAAAATCGTGAAACTCGACCAGATTCGCGAAGTGAGCGATTTCTTCTTGAAGCGCCTTTCGTTCTTCTTCTTGCCACCTGCAATTGGGCTTATGCTCGTCGGCGAAGACGTTAAAAGCCAGTGGCCACTGTTGCTATTCCTCTGCATCGTGATTACGATTGTGACCATGGTAACGACCGGCTGGACCGTTCAACTTTTAAGCAAAAAAAACAAAAATAAAAATTGATTTTAACTCGCTATGTTTGGAATTATTCTTACAATCATTGCTTTTGAGCTTGGCGTTACCATCCGCAACAAATGGCGTAACCCGCTTTTGAACCCAATTCTCATCGCCACCATTCTCATCATCGGATTTTTGACCGTCACGGGAATCAAATACGAAACATACAAAGTAGGTGGTGATTACATTTCGTTCTTCCTTGGACCTGTAACAGTTCTGCTTGCCGTTCCTTTGTACAGACACATCCAGGCACTCAAAAACAACTGGCTCCCAATTTTAACAGGGATTCTCGTGGGCTGCATCACAAGCATTGCCTGCGTAATCGCTTGCGCCAAGATTTTCAACATCAGCAAGACTCTGATGCTTTCGCTCATTCCGAAGTCCATCACTATTCCGATGGGTTCTGTGGTTTCCGAGCAGATTGGCGGTATTCCGTCCATCACGATTGTGGCGATTGTCATTACGGGAATTACAGGCGCCGTGACAGCACCGCTTGTTTGCAAATTTTTCCGCATTGGAAATCCTGTTGCACAAGGTGTTGCCATTGGAACTGCAAGCCATGCGCTTGGAACGACAAAGGCGATGGAAATCGGAGAAGTTCAGGGCGCGATGAGCAGTTTGTCAATAGGAGTCGCGGGCGTGATGACAGTGTTCGTGACACCAGTGATGCTCAATATATTCGCTTAAAAACAAGAATACCGTCCCCATTCGCGGATCATGACTACTAAGCAGCATAGCTGCAAGTAGTCAAAGAGAACTAATCCGGGGAGACAATGCAAAAGCGAGAAATAATGGATCCTTCGTCGCTACGCTCCTCAGGATGACGAGATGGAGATGCCCTCCCGGAACGGAGTCCGGGATGACAAAGGTGGCGGGCATGACAATGCCACGAGATGGCGGATCAAGTCCGCCATGACACTACAGGCTATGGCGGGCATGACAATGCGCGGGCGTTTCAAAATCCGCTATCTAGCCGGGCTTTTCCCGATGAGCACGGTCGAGATGATGCTTTCGGTTTCGGGAATATCAAGAAGCTTTTTGAGTTCGTCGTGGTAGAAGAAATGTTCTTCGCGGGCAGTCTTGTTGAGCAAGCGCGCGGAGACGTAAAGCGATTCGGCGAGCACGCCTGCGTTTAAGTTCATGTAGCGGTAGCCGCGATTCCCAAGCACTTGGCAAGATTCATTCAAGTTCGAAGTAAGCACCACAGCGAACATGGAATTTTGAACTTGTTCTGGAACGGCAAAGCACTTGTTAAACTTTTTCGGATTGGCAGAACCGCTTTGCATATAGATGGACTTGCGAACAGGGATGTAGCGGTACACTCCTGCATACACAAACATCACATCAAAAACCACCACCCAAATTTTTATAAGTCCTGCGCCAAAAGCGTTCAACTGCGCGAGTTCCAGCCAGCGCAACATCGACGAGAAATCATCCAGGTCAAGCGTTCCATGGGCAAACGGTGTTGCCACTTTTTTATCGGCGCGCAAATACCACAGTTCGCGCAAATAATAGTCGTTCGTAAACTTCGACGGCGTCAGCGGAAATTCATCGCCCGGGAGCGCCTGCGCATTCAAGCGGCGCACCTTCATACAAAGGTTCAAGTCATCAATGTTTTCCAAACGATTTTGCAACATGAATCGCGACGGATAACGCGAAATCTCCATGCGACATTCATCTTCGCCCGCATAAGCGCCCATCTCCGCATGGTTCGAATACGCGAGTTCACCAACGCCATCATCGACGGAATTGAACGCGACCATGCTCTTTTCCGGGAAAACCGCAATTGCCGCCATCGGCATTTCAGTAGCCCCGAGCTTGAGCGCCACAGCAACGGAATCATCGACAAACCCGCCTAGCGCAAAAACCTTTTGACCACGCGACTTTGCCAAAAGAATCGTATTGGCGCAAGCTGAGCCCACATCCATTTGCACCTGACGATACGCGGCCTCGCGGAACCGCCAAACCGCACGTTCCAGGAGCCCTGTGTAAATGAAAATCGTCTGCGCTTCGGTTATAAATTCCTGTTCCGGAAACGATGCAAGAATCGCCTTGCGGACATCGACACCGCCAATTTTGACAAGCTTCGATTCTGCACGGTCCACGTAGTAAACGCCATCGGGGACCTCTCCCCCATGCACCACGGCATAGACGCAAACCGGATTCAGGTAATCCGCCGAAACCGGCGCCAAAAGTGGCATGAAAGCGGCCGTCAGAGGGTAACGATTGCACCCCTCGTAGCGCTTGTCGGCATACGCCTGCTTTTCCCAGTGCATAATGACGGGATCCCCGCTGCCGTGGGGAATGTACTGGGTCGATTCGTGATAAATTTCCGAAAAATAGCGCATCCAACGCAAAGATAAAAAGATTAACGTTTGTCAAAAGCACCATGTCAGTTAAATAAAATATTTTTTAACGTTTTTCGTACAGAAAGTGGACTTTTAGACCAAAACACTTATTACACTTTTTACTCCGATACATCATTTTACATAGTATAAAGCAAGGCCCCAAATATATCTTTGGTAAAAAAGAAAAAATCACCTTAAGAGGGTTTTATGCAAATCAAGAATTTCTATCCAAAGATGAGCGTTCTCGGCATCGCAACCGTGATGGCACTTACCGCCTGCGGCGACGACAATGCCCAGGCTTTGTTCGCCAACAATCCGGCTCCGGGCGCCGAAAATCAGGTCCCGGTTTCTAGCAGCGACATGAATCCGACCTCTAGCGATGCTGTAGTCGACCCGACCTCCAGCTCAGCCGCTGTGGTTGACCCGTCTACGCTCCCTGCAGAAGGCCCGATTACCATGCCGGCAGGTCTCGGCACTTTGGTCGATGACTTTGAAGACGGCGACAACTTGAGCAAAATTGGTGATTACTGGTACACCTACAACGATAACGACAACGGCGGTGCATCCATCATCACGACTCCGCTGAACGAAGAAGAAAACATCATCCCGGGCCGCGTCAACAACGGTTCCAACTACGCTTTGCAAGTCAACTACACGCTCGACAGAGGCGATTACGAATACGATCCGTACGTAGGCTGGGGCGTGCAAGTCGCACCGGACGAAGCCAACGGACATTTCGGCGGCCTTACCTATTGGTACAAGGGCGGCGCCCATGAAGTGCATGTTGAAATCACCGATGTCGAAGACTACGACGTGCATCTCGCCAAGTTCCCGGCATCCCGCACATGGAAACAGGCCGTTGTCCGCTTCAAGGACCTCGTACAGGGCGGCTGGGGCAAGGAAGTCCCGTTCGACGCCAAGCACATTAATGCAATCAGCTTCCAAGCAAAGGGAAGCAAGAGCAAAGTCATGACCGACTCACTCTTCATCGACAACATCTATTTGCAGGACTCTTCCGAAGTTGAAAAAGACCAGCCGGATATGGAAATCAAGGACCCGGTCATTCCGGTCGTTGAATTCACCGAAGCAGAAATTACTGTGACGAACCCGTTGCAGGAAAAGGCCATGAAGTACCTCAACAAGGGTGTCAACTTTACCAACTGGCTCGAAAACGCCGATGGCAAGTTCAAGTCCTTCGAATTGGGCGAAAGCGACGTCAAGATTCTTGCCGACAACGGTTTCAAGAGCCTCCGCTTGCCGATTGACCTCGACCTCTATGCCACAAACCGTGACGCATTCGTCGCAGGCACCGATACCGAACTCAAGTTCGACGACGACACCTTGTTCCTGGTTCTCGACTCCTTCGTGGAATGGACGGCCAAGTACAACATGTCTCTCGTGATCGACTACCACGAATACGACAACAGCTACAACACCACCAGCGCTAAGGACGCCAACTACGTCAAGATGATGGCAGAAACGTGGAAGCATGTTGCAGCCCACTACGCCGAAAGCCCCCGCGAAGACCTGTTCTTCGAGCTCTTGAACGAACCGGACATGAGCGATGGTAAGGTCACTGCAGCAACATGGACAACCGCAGCCCAGGCTATGATTGACGCCATCCGCACGGTTGATACCAAGCACACCATCCTCTTCGGTGATGCCCAGTGGTACTCCATCACGCTCCTCGCCAAGCGCACTCCGTTCACCGATGACAACATCATCTACGTGATCCACACCTACGAACCGTTCGCCTTCACGCATCAGGGCGGTTCCTGGACGGACTACGCCACCATCCACGATATTCCGTTCCCCTACGATCCGGCTAAGTGGTCTACGGTTTCTGGCGACTTCGGTGTCAACAAGAGCACAAAGTCCTACGTGAAGACCAACATCAAGAACTACTACAAGACCGGCAGCAAGGAAGCCATCTTGGAACAGATTCTCAAGGCCAAGAAGTGGGCAGCCACCAACAACGTGCCTGTGATTATCAACGAATTCGGCGCATTGAACCTCCGCTCTACCGCTGAATCCCGCATCAACTACCTCACGGCCATGCGCGAAATCTGCGACACCCTCCAGATTCCTTGGACGCACTGGGGCTACACCGGCAACTTCTCCGTGATTGAAAACGGCAAGTTGATCGAAGGCCTCGACAAGGCACTCGGCGTCGGTAGCAAATAAGTCTCTCCTTAAAACCCCCTCAAAAAAGGTCACGCAGAAATGCGTGGCTTTTTTCGTACAATCGATACAGATTTTCACAAAATTGTAGTTTTAAGGATTCTACTCTATGGGGATATTAGGTATTTTTTTATTGAACAACAATGGAAGATCCTCATCTCCTCCAAAGCAACCGCATGAGCAATCATGCGGTTTTTCCGTTAAAAACAATTATCCTGCAAGCTCTTAAAATTCTAAATTACGATTATGAAGTTTAGTATTAAGAGCATTTTGGGAGTCTGTTCCGCACTTTTTTTGGTGGGCACAGCAAACGCAATCGGTTTTTACGGTAACCAGAGCGATATAAAATGGAAAACTGCAGGTACGGAACATTTCCAGTTCATCTACCCTGTCGAATATTCTACGCACGCCGCTAAGGTTTCGACCTATGCCGAAGCCGTCTACGATTCCGTCACGAGCCGCTACAACAAGCCGCTTCCACGCATCAGCGCGGTCTTGAACAACGCTCTTTACAGCAACGGCAGCGCCATCCCGAGCGAAAACGCACTGAACCTCTGGCTCACCAACTGGGATTTTAAGATCCGCAGCAGCCACGGCTGGATTTCGGACGTGGTGACTCACGAATTCAGCCATCTCGTGAGCATTGAGAGCGGGGCTAAAATCGTCCCGAACCTTTACGGATTCCAATTCAGCTATACCGACTATTATAATGAACGCACGAGAAGCGACTTTCTCACGATGATTCCGTTTACGTTGCAGCCGCTTTGGCTTGCCGAAGGTACTGCACAATACGAATCTTCACGCATGGGGTTTGACGCCTGGGACACGCACCGCGACATGCTTCTGCGCACAGCCGCACTGAACGATAGCCTCATGACGCTCCCGTACATGCACGACTTTTCGGACAATTCGCTACTCGCCGAACTCGGGCCCTACACGCAAGGCTTTTCACTCGTGCTCTATATTGCAAAGCATTACGGCGACGATGCCATTCCAAAGATTTGGAAGAAACTCGGAAAGCCCTACCGCGCCACGCTCAACGGAGCGATTAAAAGCGTACTTGGCATCAGCGAACAGCAACTTTACGACGATTGGAAAAAAGAAATTACTGAGTATTACCAAGCGCAAAAAGATTCTCTCGGCACGCTCGTCGAAGGCATCAAGATTACGAAGGACGCATTCTGGCAGGACTTCCCTGTCGTAAGCGGCAAAAACCTTTATGGCATTTCGAATTTTGGCGGTCCGTGGTTTGACGGCAGCGTGTTCAAGATTCCAATGGAAGATACACTCAAGACGAAAGACGAGAGACTAGAGACGAGAGATAGTACTGCGACGGTTTCCGCGAAAGTTGAAGTTGGCGATATCGAAGTTGAAGGCGCTGATAGCAACCTCATCAACATTGCCGATTTTGCAAAATCCGGATTCAGGGCAAAGAAACCCTGGTTCGACAAGGGCATTGACGTTTATGACGATAGCGTTCACGGTCCAATCCTCACCTACATCAGCTACGAGAACCGCGACAAGGATGGCCACGCCCACTTTGACGTTGCTGTAAGCGATACCAACAAGAATCATACAACGCTCACCTACCTCACCGATGCGGTTTACCCATCATTCAACAAGCAAGGGACAGCGATTGTATTCGTGCGCCGCGAACCATTCAGCACACGATTCGTCTTGAGCAAGGTTCCGTTCAATAGCGATATCAAAAACATCACCGCAGAAGATCCCATTGATATTTTCAAGCCCGATTCTTCGCAACTCTACTATAACATTTACAGTCCGAAATTCAGCCCGGATGGCAAACGCATCGCATTCAGTTTCTTTGACGATGTGCAACGCGGAATTGCCATTGTGGACACGAACGGAGCAAACTTCAAAGTCGTAAGCACCACAGGCTATGACGAGCGCGATGTCAACTGGATTGACAACGACAAGATTATCTTCGCAAGCAACCGCAACAACATTTTCAACTTGATTGAAAAAGACTTGAACTCCGGCAAGGAACGCGCGCTCACGAACGTAGTTGGCGGTGCTTTCACGCCGACACTTGCTGGCGATACGATTTTCTTTACGCAATACGACAAGGACGGTTTCTCGCTTTACAAGTTGCCGTACGCCAAAAAATCAGAACCCGTATTCCGCGACAGCATTATCGTGAGCGTGCGAGACAGCGTTTTGCAGTTTACCGACACGCTTTATGTGGCATGCGCCGATACTGCCAAAACCGCCGATTCAACAAAGAGCGCAAACGTCGCAAGCAATGTTGCCGACACCGCAAAATGCACGGAAGAGGTATTACGCAAGGACGTGATTCAAGTCGAGCACAGCGACACCATCAAGGTTGCCGTTACAGATTCGACACAACGCGAAATCATCTTGCACGGAACACTCCCGCAAAAACCGCACAAAGAGCTAGAGCTCATCGACCGCGAATTTGCAGGCGCCGAACGCAACTACAAGCCAATCCCGAACATTCCGCTGTTCGTCCCGATTTTCAGCATTTCCGAAAACGCCCCGAGCATGACCGTCTTTGGCGAAGGCGAAATCAAGGCTAAGCTTGGCCTTGCCGTTGTCATCAGTGACGCCCTCAAGAAAAACACCGTGCAGCTCGGATTGTTGCTTGAACTCGGGAAAGGCATCGACTACATCAATGGTGACGGACTCAATCCCAAAATCGAAAAGGAATTCTTTATCGCATGGGATAACCGCAGCACGCCTATTGACCTTGGACTTTCGTACAGCTATGCGAACTACACAAACAAAGATACTATTCGTGTCGAAGATGTTGGAGGAAACGGAGGAGACAGCATAAAAACAAGCAAATACTCTTACGCTACACAGGCCATTACAGGAACCGCAGGCTACAGCATTTTCAAGAGCATCGACACATTGCAAGCGGCCATCAGTTACGACTGGGCGAATGTCAACTTCTACGATGAATCCATCGAATGGACATACAACAAACGCTTTAGCGCAACAGTCGGTTTCGGATTATCTGGAGACCAAGAAGGCGAAGGTGGTTCGGGAATTTCCGGACAAGGTAATGGGCTCTTTGCCTATTACCAGTACGCCAACAGCGACCTTAGCCGTCCCGGAACCCTTTACGTCACCGAAAACGGTAAAATCGCAACGCACTACAGGAACTTTGCGCTCCACCAGTTCGGCTTGAACCTTTACGGAAGCGTGCAAACGCCTTTCCTCCACGCAAGACTTGCGGCAGGCGGAAAGATTTCAAGCATCTTCAACTGGAATACAGACGATGTCAGCGACACGTTGGATTCGTACTATTACAACCCGGTATTCCTCGATGGTTACCCGTACTTGCGTAGCAACGAAGACTACACACTCTCGGGTACAAAGACGGCAATGGCGGAGCTCCATTACCTCTACCCGATTTACGACGACTGGAGACACAATCTCTGGATTTTCTCAACTCGCAGTTTGTACGTCGACTTATTCGCTCAGATTGGTGCCGCCTGGAACGGAGACTTCTTTACAAACAAGTTTACCAAGCACGAATTCTGGGACCGTTCCGTGGGTTTAAGCTTCCGCATGAGCAACAAGATTTGGGGAAGTATTCCGTTCGATATTTCGCTCACGTTTGCTCGCGGTCTGAGCCGCATTGGTGAGGATAAGGATTTGCGCGGCGGGCGCAAGTTGACTCCGATTGAATTGCCGCTGTTGCACAAGGATATCTGCCCCACGAGAATCAAGTTTTCCATTGGGATGGGGTTCCAAAATAGTTGGCAATAAAAAATTGCCAATTATAAATCAAAATAGTACTTCACGCGGGCGGGGCCCCAGCTCAGAGTTGACGCCTAACGGCGTCAGCGGCTTCACTCGGTTATGCCGGTCTGCAAGCAGCCCGTCGCAACACTCGTTTTGCACGCTACTGCGAAGGAAATACCTTGGCCGACGCTTATTGCATTATAAAACGTATCTGCAATTATAACTGTGTAAGCTATTCTAGACTTCTATAAACGAAAGGCGGCTTAGAGCCGCCGTTTTTAGTAGTTAAAACTCTTGGTATTTTTTTCGCCGGGGAGGAGTTGTCCGGGGCTGGTGCGCTGGGCGTCGCGGCCTTTGAAATTCGGATTGATTTTTTTGATTTCACGAGATTTCACTTCGGCCTGGACATCGAGCAAGTGGCGTTCCCATTCCTGGATGGCGCCATCGAGTTCCAAGCGGGCGTTCAGCATGAGTTCCTTGAGCTGCATAAGCTCAATCATACGCTCACGCTTCATTATCCAAAGTTCTTCTTCTTCGGGCATGCGTTCGATATTGAACAGCAAGTTCAAATACTTTTCTTCGGCCTCGCGGTACGCCTTATACGTATCTTCGTAAACGAGATTACGGTCATCAGCCATAGTCTGCTGCGAGGAGACGTGCGTCGCGCAACCGATGAAGTTCATCGCGACAGGGAGAAGGAAGAGAGGGATTGTCAAACGCATAAAATAAAGGTACAAAAAAAAATAAGCAGAACTTAGTTATTAGTCAATGGTTATTAGAATGTTGCCATGACATTGAATGGAGATGCCTGCTCGGTGGCAGGCATGACAATTGCAATTTATTCAGCAGCTTCGGTCACTTCGCGCTTGGTGTTGTAAAGTCTTTCGTAAGAGATGTGGCTCGTGAACGTGACAGTATCTTTTGTTTCGGGGTGGATCATCGTGTGCGTTCCGACCTTGACTTCACGTTCCTGGCACGGGAGGCCCGTTTCCGGTTCAATCATGACTTCGAACTCAGTGCGGTATTCGCCCTTAAGTCCAGAAGAATAAGCCTTGAACTTTTCCGGCACAATCTTGCTGCCCACGTGCTGTTCCCAAATGAAGTACGGGAAGCTTTCGGTTTCTTGCAAATAGACGACGTAGTCCAGGCACTTACGGTGGTCGCGGTTTGTAAAGCCTTTAGTCACCACGGAGTCCACCTTGATAAGCGCAAAGTTCAAGCGCCCCTGCTGTTTGAGGAGCTCTGTCACATTGCCCTTGACCGGCACGACGCCCTTGAGCAAGTGGTCCATTTCCCAGCGGTGCTTTTCCAAGCGCTTGAGATGCGGCTTGAATTCAGGATTCAAAAGCTGTTCGCGCCAGCGGCTCGGCATCGGGACATGGGCAAGCAGCGTGTCATAGCCATCGTCAATGCCGGTAAGGCTCGTCACATTGCGGTCCACGGCGGCAAGGTTCACTTCCTTGATGCGCCAGGCAAGTTCCGTCGGCATAAAATTCTTGAGGTATCCACGAGACTTGTCAATCACGTAATTGCGCTTGACAAACGTCGTATCGCCTTTTGAAGAGTAGTTCAAATCGGCATACGTCGCTGTAATCGTCCCCATTTTTTCTTCGCCCTTCAAGTCCAGCGTCGCATAATAGCTTTCGGTGTACATTTCGAGCGTGACAGGAGCGTTTAATTTATAGTCAACAGATACTTCAGTTTCGCCACAAGCGGTGAGCATTGCAGCGACAAACATTCCACTCAAGAATTTTATTTTATTCATCAAGATAACCAATTATTGATTGACAATAGACAACTGTTTTTCGGCGATCAAGCCCCTTTCAGAAGAGACTTCGACAACAACTGTTCCCGGGGCCTTGAGCTTCGTCATTTCGCGAGCAGTTGCATAGCCACCACGGCGTGAGCGAGCTTCAAGAGTAAAAGCTTCCATCTTGTTCGTCACACGGAAATCGTGTTCCCAAAGCTTTTCACCCTTTTTCGCAAGCGTCCCTTCGTAAAAGGCAAATTTCAATGTGTTAAAGTCGAAACCCGTTCCATAACGCAACTGGATGATGAGTTCATCAGCCATTCTGAATACGCTACCCGTATCGGCAACATAACCCACAGCCGGATTCCATTCACGGCCACAGGCGATAATGGGTTCGGATTTTGAGCAACCTGCAAAAAGCCCACCCAAGGCTAAAGTTGCAAGCATAACGACTTTCTGTTTTTTGTTCATTGTATCCCTCTCTTTTTTTCCCAACAGCACTTTTTAAAATAGCAAAAAACTATCTGTCAAGTACAAACATCATCTCAAGATGGGGCGTTTGAGGGTAAAAAGCAAAGCCTTCGGCGTGAGAAAGGGCAAATCCGGCCTCGGAGAACTTGGCAAAGTCGCGTGCAAGCGTCACCGGGTCGCAAGAAACGTAAATCAAACGGTTGACAGAGCTTTTCACGATAGCGGTCAAAGCTTCTTTGGGGAGGCCTGTTCGCGGAGGGTCAACGATGAGGGTGGCGGGGACATCAACGACGTTTTCAACGAGCCAATCTTCGGCAGGGGCCGAGACGTTTTCAATTTCAGGGGTGCGAGAAGCCGCGCAATCTCGAGATGCCACGGAATCTTCGGGGAACGCCGCAGGGACAGACAAATTAACCTTTGCGTGTTTGAGGCAGCCTTCTTCGCGTTCGACAGTCGTAATCTTATTGAACTTGTCCTGCAAAATACAGGCAAAGAAACCGACACCGCTAAACAAGTCAATCAGCCAAGCGTCAGAGGACTTGCCACTTGCCAAGCCTTCATCCACAGCCTTGCGGACCGATTCAACGAGTTCTGGCAAAAGCCCCAAATTGCTCTGGAAAAATACGGACGCATCCGCTTCAATTTTGCGGCCCGCAATTTCGACATGGCTCACGGCATGGGCATCGAATTCGGACTTGTGCATTCCGGGGTAGTAAAACGAAACCTCGCCCGCGCCGTTATCGAAAATGTTCACATCGACATCGCGGCGACCGCCCGAATGGCAATTATTCACGAGAAGCGTCGCGGCAGGTCCACGCAGGAATTCATTCAAGCCGTCCGTGAGCACAGGGCATTTTTCAAACGGGACGATGTTATTGCTTTCTTCACCACGGAAACCAAAGACAGCGCGTTTTGCCGAACCTTCACGATTTGCCGCACCGAAAGCGGAATTGCCACGGAGCACGACACGAGCGCGGTTCCTGTAACCCCAGGCATTCCCTGTGTGGATGACAAAATCTTCAGGCAGTTCCGCATGAGCGAGGCGCTTGAAATTTTCGCGTTCGACTTTTTCGAGATATTCCGCCTGCTTTTCAGAAGCCAAATGCTGCAAGCTGCAACCGCCGCACTTTCCGTACAGCGGGCAAAGCGGCTTGACACGATCCGGGCTCGGTTCAATCACTTCGACAACGCGGCCCTTGGTAAAGTCCTTTTTTTGGAACGTAAGGCGCACCTTGCAGAGTTCACCTGGCAGCGCTCCCGCCACAAAACACACGCGACCATCTTCCAAGCGCGCCATACCCTCGCCCCCCTGCACCATCTTTTCGATGCGGAGCGTGAAGCATTCACCGCGCGACTCACAGCTAGAGTCACGACGATCATTATTGCGGTTCGGACGCGGGCCTTTAAACGCCCCGCCATTACCCTTGAAGCGGTTGTTTCTGCGGAATTCTACCATAATTGCAAAAATAGAATTTTTACGAGGCTCTCACGAGAGGGAGATGCCCGTTCACGTCGGGCATGACAAGGCAATAACATGTAAACGACATTACCGTATTTATGCATTTCATCACGTATATCTAATAGTCTGTCATTATTACCATATTCAAATTGCATATTTTTTCTAAATTTCCGCCCAATGGAAATGACATCGATAGTTTTGCCTAGCGCTCTCACTGCCGCGAACAGCAAAAAGCTGCTTTCGAGTTGCAAGAGCGCCCTCACCAAAGGGGAGCTTCATCTGGACGGATCAAGCCTTGCCTCGATGGACTACAGCGCCGATGCCTTTTTTGCACTTTTAGCGGAACTTTCCGAAAAGACAGGCAACAAGCTCATCCTTGAGCACTTTCCGCCCGAAATCAAGCAGCATTTGCAGAACCTCCGCAAGATGGTTCCGCCCGAGAAGCCGCAGCGCGAGACCAACAACATCCTCGAAATGATGGGTGGCGCCGGTTTTTCGCTCCTCAAGGAAGTCTTTGAAGTCCTCGTTTTGCTCTTTACAGCGATTTACTGGACGATTGTCGGGCCGTTCGACAAGGGTAAAATCCACTTTGGCGGTATCACGAAGCAGATGTTCAAGTCAGGCAGTGAAGCCATGGGCATTTGCTTCTTGTTCGTGGGACTTATCTGCCTTACGATGGCTCTCCAGAGTTCGGTGATGCTGAATGCGGTTGGCGGCGGCTCTTACCTCGCTTCGGGGCTTGGGTTCCTCATTTTTGCAGAAATCGGCCCGCTTCTCACGACGATTATTTTGGCAGGGCGTTCCGGTAGCGCCATGGCGGCAGAAATTGCAAACATGAGCGTCTGCGAAGAAGTCAAGGCTTTGAAGTCCATGGCTATTCCGCCGGTGCAGTACCTCGTGGTCCCACGTTTCATTGCCTTGAGCATCACGACGCCGATCCTCTCGTTTAGCGCATCCATCGTCGGTAGTTTCGCTGGCTTCCTCATTGCGTATTTCTTCTGCGATATTTCTTTCTCGAACTACATGATGGGGCTTCGCGACGGCATCGACCCGATGACGTTCCTCAAGAGCACTATCAAGGCACTTGTATTTGGCTGGATTGTAACGCTGATTGCCTGCAACAAGGGACTCAACGCCCACGGCGGTGCAGAAGCGGTCGGTAAGGCGACCACGTCCAGCGTCGTTGCAGCCATTTGCACGATCGTGATTTCGGATACCCTTTTCGCCTTCATTTTCTACTAGAGGTCAATATGGACGAAATTCTAAAAGTTGACCATCTGAAAGCGAGCTACGGCAACGAGACTATCCTCAAGGATATTTCGTTCGGTGTACGCAAGGGCGAAATCCGCATGGTGCTCGGCAGTTCCGGTTGCGGTAAGTCGACGCTTTTAAACAACGTGCTCAAGTTCATCAAGTCCGACGAAGGTACGATTACGTACTTCGGAAAGTCGTTCGGCCCCAAGGAAGGCCTCGATAGCGAAACACGTATGCGCACCGGCGTGCTCTTCCAGAGTGGCGCTCTGCTTGCGGACTTAACCGTCGCCGAAAACGCGATGCTCCCGCTCAAGCGTAGCATGCCCTACATGCCCAAGAGCCAGATGGAAGCGATTGTCGCAGACCGCCTCGAGAAGGTGCACCTGCTCCACGCGTTCCACAAGTTTCCCGGCGAGATTTCTGGCGGTATGAAAAAGCGTGCCGCACTCGCCCGCGCGATTGCGCTCAAACCGGAACTTCTGTTCTGCGATGAACCGTCCACAGGCCTTGACCCGGTGACCGCCCGTTCGCTCGACGAACTGCTCCTCGAACTGCGCGACACGCTCGGCGTTTCGATGGTGATTGTGAGCCACGAACTCGAGAGCATCAAGATTGTCTGCGACCGCTTTGTGTACCTCAAGGACGGCTACGTCCTGAAAGATGCGACTTTGAAAGAAGGCATGGAATCTGACGATCCCATCCTCAGGCATTTCTTCAATAGGCAATGCCCCAAAGAATACAATGACGAAGACTTTTACCACTTTGACTTTATTGATTGAGTTGGAGAAATAATGGAAACCACCCGATCCGAAAGAATAAAACTTGGCGCATTTATGCTCTTTTGCGGAGTACTTATTTGCGTGTTCCTGGGTTACGTGCTCAAGCGTTACCTGAGCGAGCAATACGACAACTACTACACCATTTTCGACACGGACGTGAACGGACTTTTTGTCGATGCCAAGGTGAAGTTGAACGGTATCTCCGTCGGTAGCGTCACAAGCATCACAATCAACGAACAGGACTTGAACCAGGTCGTCGTTGCGTTCAAGGTAACGCAAGGAACACCAATCAAGATTGGCACTCGTGCAGGACTTACCGCAGGCATGAACCTCACCGGCGAAAAGCAGGTTATCCTCTCCGGCGGAAATTTCAATGAACCGAACGTCCCCGAAGGCGGCCTCGTCCCGGCAGCGGCCTCGATGTTCGACCAGATTACAGGCCAGATGGGCGACCTCTTTGGCAAAGTCAATCCGATTGTTGACGGGCTCGTCCGTGTGCTGAATCCTGAAAACGCCGAAAGCATTTCTCGCACACTCCAGAATCTCGAAAAGACGACCGCAAACTTGAGCTACATAACGGCCAATCTCGGAAAGCCGCTCAACAACATGAGCAAATCCGCCGCTTCGCTGCAGAAGATCCTTGCAAAAATCGAAGAAGCAAAGCTCGCCGCCAAGACCGAACAAAATCTTACAGTGCTCAAGGAAAAGCTCGAAGCGATCGACACCAAGGGCTTGAACGAGAACCTGATGCAGACCGCCGAATCGATGAACAAGCTCGCCCAGCGTGTGGATGCCATCGTTTACAAGAACGAAGACCAGGTCGGAAACGCCATGGATGAACTCAACACGATTCTTGAAAACCTCGAAGAATTTTCACAGAAAATCAAGAACAACCCGTCTGTACTTATCCGTTCCGAAGGCAAGAACGGTCGCTAAAAAGGAGAAACCAAGATGTTTAAAGCAAATCGTTTGTTGGCAGTCGCCGCACTCCTTTCTGTTTTCACGCTCACGGGTTGCCTCGGTGGTTCGACCGAACCTTCCCGCTATTACACTGTTTCGGCAGAGTCCATCTCGGTTGCAGGCGCTACTAGCGATGCCCGCATACACGTCAAGAAATTTACGATTGACCCGGCCTACCAGCGCACGAACATTGTCTATCGCGAATCTCCGTACGACTTTATGTTCTACGATTTGGACCTCTGGGCAACGCGCCCGGAACAGATGCTCACGCAGGTTGCAGGCGAATACCTGATTAAGAGCAACATGTTCAAGTCTGTGGACTTGAAGCCGATGGGCAAGCCGGACTTTGAATTGCTCGGCAATGTCGATGCCATTGAAGAAATTGATGAAGGCAGCTCGCAAGAAGCTCACCTCGCAGTGCAGCTCACGTTCCGCAAGGTCGGTGAAGACGCTCCGCTGTGGGAAAAGCGCTATGACGAGCGCCAGAGCATGAACAAGCGCGATGCACATTCCGCAGCCGAAGCGCTCTCGAAGCTCTACGCCAAGTACATGCAAGACGCACTCGAGAACATCGCGAAAGTGAAGTAAAGAATCGCGGGCCTCGAGCCCGCCTTTTTTATTCCCGTCTAATAGTCGGGACGCTTGCGAGCAACTTTTTCGTGTAGTCGTTTTGCGGATTCGTGAGGACGATATCGGCGGAGCCGTGTTCCACGGCATGCCCAAAGTACATGACCAGGACTTCGTCGCTCAAAGCGCGAACCACCTGCATATCGTGGCTGATAAAGAGAATGCTGAGCCCGAGTTCATTGCGCAAATCGTCGAGCAGATGCAAAATCTGCGCCTGCACGGACACGTCCAAGGCACTCGTCACTTCGTCACAGAGCAGCACCTTCGGGCGCACCATCAAGCTACGCGCAATGCACAAGCGCTGGCGCTGACCGCCCGAGAATTCATGCGGGAACTTGTCCATAGCCCCCGCCGGGAGCGATACGCGTTCCAAAAGTTCTACCGCGCGGGCGCAAGCCTCGTCATACGGAACGCCGCGGGCAATCACAGGCGCTGTCAAGATTTCCGTCACCGTCTGTCGCGGGTTCAAGCTGCTGAACGGATCTTGGAAAATCATCTGCACCAGGTCCGAGACGCGTACAAAATCTTTCCCGGTTCCGGCCTTGCCGCCGTTCACCGGCAGCCCAAACAAATTAACCTTACCGCTAGAAACCGGCACAAGCCCGACTAAAGACTTCACGAGAGTCGACTTTCCGCAACCAGACTCCCCCACAATCGAAAGAATCTTCCCTTGCGGGAGCGTGAACGAAACGTTATCTACGGCAGTGAAATAATCCTTGACTTTGCTAAAAACGCCCCCGCGAATCGGGAACTTGACCGTAAGCCCGTTTACCTCGATGGCAGGTACCGCTTTATCAAAATTTTCGGTATTCATCAACCATCCAATTCATTAAGAGCGTCCTGAACGTTCTTTTCAGTCGCAATCAAAATCTGGCGGCACTTGCGCAAAAGCTGCGTAGCCTCTTGAACCTCAACAGCAAGTTCATCAATTTCCATCTCGGAATTGTCGATTTTCGAGAGAATTTCCCCTAAACGCGCCATTGCGTTTTTATATTCAAAATTTTGCGCACTCATGTCCACGAATATAGTTAGATTTAAACCAAATGAATTTGTTCAATCGTTCCATTTTACCCTTTTTTGTTATTGCATCCTTTTTCGGCGTATTTTTCGCCGGTTGTCTCGATGCACCTAGCGATCCTCAGGCGGCTGAACCAGTCGAATCGATTAGCGTCTTGGTTAAACAAAAAGACAATGACTACACAACCATACTCAAGGTGAACCCGTCCGATTCTGCGACTATCACGGCAAAAGTCACCCCTGAAAAATTTCAGGACGAAATTGCCTTCGAATGGATTCATTCAACAGATACTAAAGACAGCTTGCTTGAACGTGGCCAAAGCCATTCCTTCTACCCCAAAAGGTCATCGAGCGCCATGCCGAACAAGCTTATCGCCACAGACAAGGAAGGAAACAAGCAGACTTACGATTTCGCAATTGTCATCAACACGCCTCCTGTACTTTCGGATTCCACAATACCCGTAAACGGCGACACGCTTTACGGCTCGTCGGAATCCGCATTCCTATTTGAATGGTACAGCATGGACATGGATATCAACAATGGCGATTCGCTATTTCACATTTTAGAAATCGACGGCAAGCCTTACGATGTCGGAACGCTCCAGCAAGTCAAGCAATCCGGCTTTAAAGCAGGCGAGCACAAATTCCGCATTATCGTCAACGACCTTTACGGAGATTCCGATACGCTCGCTTACAAAAAATTCTTTGTCGTCGATACGCTGGAGGCCAAATGAAATTCATCAGAATGTCCTTCATTGTAGCGATGGCCTATCTGCTCCAATCCTGCTTTAATTCAGACGATTACATTTTCAACGAATCTGACGCCACCAGCATCATAATTCAGGCTTCACTAGCGAGGTCCTTAGGCGAGTCTGCATCAAATGTCAAGGCGGATACATTCCACATCAACGACACAGTCTATTTCCAAACCACGGTCAGCCCGAACAAGATTATCAAAGTCCAAGATTACCACTGGCTCATGGATGGCAAATATTGCGCATCGGAGTACAACTTCAAAAAAGAACTCTCTGACCCTGGGTACCATAAGTTCAAGTTTGTCTTAAAAGACTATTTCGGCGACATGCACTACGATTCGCTTGAAGTCTGGGTATCCGATAATCCCGTATTAAACGATAGCGTTTTCACCCCGGCTGACGGCACTCAGGCCATCGACCCCTACGAATCCATCTACTTTACGTGGAGCGCAAAGACCGAAGGAATCAAGCTAGCGCACTACTACCACTTTTTGCTGAGCGAACAGAGTTTTGCCAATGCGGAATCCAAGTTCACGACCATCGACACCATCTTGAACGAACCGCACTTCACATACCACAATAAATTAAATCCATTCAAAAAATACAACTGGACAGTCCAGGCTTTTAACGAATACAATTTTGCATCAGCACAAAAAATCCAGAGTTCCTTTTTCACCAAAGGATTCCCGGGAGAAGGCTCCCTGCAAGCCAAAGTGGATATAGGCCAAGCTTCGACAACTCCAATCCGCATAGCATTACAGGACAAGAGCAATTCCGAAAAACGTTTCGATTACAATCTTAAGCTTTCATCGACAAACAATGAGATTTCTCTAGACGCAATCCCGGCCGGGAAATACCAATTAAACATTCAATCGGACTATGCTGATTTTGGAACAATCCAAAAAGACATTACCATCAACGACGGTTTTGTTACAACCGAAAATGACCTCAAGCTCATTGACACCATCGCACCGATAATCACATCCACGACAGGCCAAGATACGCTCGATTTTGCAGACTCGCTCCGTTTCATCGTAAAAGACGGAAGCAGGACAATTACTCATTCTAGCGTCAAGGCTTATCTCGAAAACGAGACCTCCCTAGAAAAAGACTACACGGACAGCATTTTAACGGTCGTGCTCAAGGAAACCGACAAAAGCTGGACATACCGCGTTCTCACCGTTTCTGCATCAGACGGGAGCAAGAACGTTTCGAACAAGTCGTTCTACATTTTACCGAGTACACTCTGGTTTACTACAAATAACGATACGACCATTACAAATGACGCACTTATCAAGTTCTTCATTCAAGAAAACAATCCTTACGGATTTGCAATCGACTCTCTGAAATTTTTCAACGTCACCAAGAATAAAACGATCATTTCCGTTTCTAGGAGCGAAGGCAAGTCTTTCACCGCTGAACTTGAAGCAAGCCTTTTCGATGCCGAACAGACCATAAAGTCCATCGTCATCTACAAGAATGGACTACAGCAAAGCAAGACTTGGAAGCTTTACGTGAAGCCCGCAAAGAAGGGGGAAGAATAATGAATTACAAGCTCCTTCCGCTTTCAATCGCTTTTTCTGCAGCTTTTTTGCTCCCGCTCGTTTCGTGTTCCGATGCCGAGATTCACGCCTCGGATGTTCCAGAAATCACGCAGTCCATTTTTGTCGTTCCCGAAAGCTTTGTCGGCGAGCCGTACAAAAGTTCACAATACCAAGCTTCGGATAAATTTTTCGTCAACATCAACGAGAAGCTACGCATCTGCGGCATTTACTCCGTTAACGGAGAATACATACCGACAGACAAGGCGACGCCCTATTACAATACCCACAAATGGATTATCGACAAGGATGAAGCGGGAGCCTCTTCGATTTACCACAGCTTTGACAAAGCTGGAATCCACGAGGTCACATTTGAAACGGTAGACCACCTTGGGGACACATTGCGCACCAACGCAACTATTTACGTCAACACGCCCACAAAGGTCACTTTACAATCTCCTGCGAACAACTACAACCAAGTTGATGGAGACAACGAAAACGGTCTCGAGCTCTCATGGGGAATTTCAGGAATCGACCCGTGGGAAACCTCTTACTGTACCATTTACGCGAGCTATAACTTATATACGATTTGGGAATCTTCTCTCGGAAATATCGACTGCTCTAGCACCGTCAATTTAATTGGACAGCTAGACGCCGACATTAACGAGAAAGGCGATACCATAAAACATACCTCAGAAACTTCGACAATCTATTGGGGCGTTCGTGCCACGACAAAAAGCGAGAAAGGCTACACCGAACAAACCTATAGCGACGTTTTCAGTTTTTCGACCAAATTAAAAAATGACGGTACCGCAATTCTCGAGGTTCCTATTGCCTGCCAGTTCAGCCCTTATTCAGACAAATCAAAACTTGTCGGGGCAATTATCTCTGCAGCAGGCGACACGCTTTCGAAATTTTCGGAATCCAAGGCAAGCCTCGTCATCAAGGAATCTTTACAGCCACAGTCCAACTTAAAAATCGTCGTATGCGATGTAAACCGCACGGAATACGGTTGCGATTCCATGAGAGTTGACTTGGCGCCCAGTACAAAAAACGTCACCGACACCTTGTTCTTGCACGACAATGTGAAACCCAATATGGTCCCAGCCAGCACGGATTTCCAGACTGATTCACCCATCAAGTTCTTCATCTTTGACAACGGTTCAGGAGTAAACGTCTCCAAGATACAAGCCGTCCAAAATTCGGATACGTTGCTTACAAAATACGAGAACAACATTATCTCCATCGAGAATTCCTGCGCAAAAGAATGCAATCTCACCATATACGCAGAAGATTACGCCCGCAACAAGGCGCCCGACACATACTGGAAAATAAGAGTCAACGGCTCTGTCACCCAAGTTTCTGGACCTTTTGCCAAATTTGAGGAGGGCAAATAATGACTTTCAAAAATGCCTCCCTCGCTATTTTCGTTTTGCTGTTGACATTCTACGCCAACGTTTTTGCGCAGCAGGACTCTGCAAAGACTCGCTATTTACAAGTTTCAACAAACCCCTCGACAGTCGACTTGTACACCGGTACAATTTCACCTGATTTTGCAAGCAGGCCCGATTACGTATCTCCGGCGTTCATCCCTGTCCCCGCAGGGAAAGACACCGTCATGGTTTCATTTTTCCACCCGGATTATGCCGACACGACCATCAACATTGCGCTAGCCCCAAACGACACTTCTTTCATCATCGTTGCGCTCCGCCAAAGCGTTGATGACGACGAAATCGCAATGAACCAGGACTTTTTAAAGCACAGGAACAGGCGCATTCTCGGTGGATACTTCAAGTGGGCATCGATTGTGCCATTTACCATTAGCGGAATTTCTGCGATAGTCTCGCTTTACAACATTAGCAAGGCTAAAGACCATAAAAAGGCCATGGAGAACACGCGCTTTTTAAACGAACGCTATGCCGCACACATGCGTGACTTTACTGATCACCGCGGCTCAGCCAAAACAGCAAAAACGGTTTCTGGAATATTTCTTGCAACAGGTTTAGCGGTCCTCACTGCAGGATTCGTCCTTTCATTTTAGGTAGAATATGAAAAAGATTTTCTTACTACTCGCATTCGCATTAACCGCAGCCTTCGCCGATCCCGAAGGGATATTCGTCGACGTGGAACTTCTTTCGGGGACACGCCAGCGCGCAAAACTGATGGGGATTGAAAACGACACCGTAAGCCTTGGCGGATACATCCAAAACAAGTTCACCATCGTGAAGATTGCCAAAAAGCAATTCAAGCGAATTGTAGACGAAAAAGGCAACGACCTGTTGGCAACCTCCAGTTCCGCTGCCAAACATTCGACAGCAAGTTCTTCGAGCGCAAAGCCCGCACCGATTTCCAGTGCAGCGACTTCGAGTTCGTCACATAAAACCGTCCCTGTTTCAAGCTCGTCCATCACAAGCTCCGCCGCCTCGAGCTCTTCTAGTGCAAAGGTCGCTCCGGTTTCAAGTTCTTCTGCCGAGAAACCTGTTGAAAAGCCCGTTGCAAAGCCTGCGACAAAGCCCGTCAAGACAGTCCTTGTTGCCTATAACGCCGAAGGTGTCGAACAAAGTGTTGTTGACCAGTTCACCGGCCTTACCGCAAGACTCTTAATGGAATCAGGAGAACATCCGCAAGTCATCCGCAAAAGCGATATCAAGAACTGCAACGACAACATTTGCATGCAGAACCAACTGGCCGCCTACGGTTTCAGGTCCATTTACTTTGGAGAAATCGTTCCAAACATCAAGACCGATAGCCTTACGCTCAACCTCACCCACGCCTTTTACGAAGATTCACTCCCGATGTTGCACAGGTCTAGCGTAAACGTTTCGCGCACCGCAGCATTCAGTGACGCCATCACAAACAACAAGCTCAAAAACCAGCTTCTTGACGCACAGGGCAAGGAAACCATCAAGACTAAGAAAAACAGGGCCTACATCCACATCGAAACGGATCCGGATGGCGCCACGATTTCACGTTCCGAAAAAGACGCCATCTGCAAATCGCCCTGCACATTCATCACCTCGGATACAACTAGATTCACCGTTTACGCCTATTGGAATGTCGATAGGCACCTGTGGGGCGCAAGCACATCCATAATGCCGCTCCCTGGCGACACCGTACACGTTGCGCTCAAGCTCAAACGCGTCGCACCAGAAATCCGAATTTTGACATCCCCCGAAGGAGCTAACGTCTACAAGGCAAGCGCCCCGATTACCAAGCGTTCTAAAGCTATCGCCAAGACGCCAGAAAAGATCCCTGCCTACAACATGGGAACCGACAGCCTCATCATCCGCAAGGCAGGCTACCGCGATACGCTCATCAATTTCTTTGTAGCACCGGTTTCGCAAATCGACTTGAGCATTGATCTTGAAAAGTTGACCAATTTCGACGAAATTGAAAAGCAGAACAAGTGGCTACACGACAAGAAAATGCAAACCATCGGTGAAGCGTTTATCGGAGGTTCTGCAGGAACGATGCTCATTGGAGCTTTGCTCATGTACTTTGCACATCTCGATTACAACGATGCAGACGACATTAAAAAAGAACTCAAGATTCCTGGCGCTGTCAAAGGCGAAAACTATCAGAACAAAGTCAAAGAGAACAAGAAACTCGTAAACCAAGGCGACAACAAGGCCATCGCAGGTAGCATTTTGTTAGGTACAGGCGCCGCCCTCCTCGGAGTCGGACTTTACTTCTATTTTTAATTTTCTAAATTTGCCCCAATGAAAAATTCTATCCTTAAAACAACCATTGCTTTAGCACTCCTCTTTACCGCATTTACCTTTGCTGCAGACACGCTTTCTGTGGACGCAGGCGCTGTTGCAACAACCGCCGCCGACACCGCAAAATCGACAGGCATTTATAACCAGATTATCGACTGGTACAACGAGAACTTGAACTACGGAACGATTACGCTTTTGATGGCCATTGAAAGCTCGTTTATTCCATTCCCATCGGAACTTGTCGTGCCGCCCGCCGCGTACAAGGCTTTACAGCCGGGTTCCGGCCTCAACATCGCGCTCATCGTCTTGTTCGCCACTTTGGGTGCACTCATCGGCGCGTACATCAACTACTATCTCGCGAAGATTCTCGGACGCCCGATTATCTACAAGTTTGCCGATAGCCGTCTCGGGCACTTCTTGCTCCTCGACGTCGAAAAGGTCGAAAAGGCAGAAAACTATTTCCGTGAACATGGCGCCATCTCGACATTCGTCGGCCGCCTCATCACCGTGATCCGCCAGCTGATTTCTATTCCGGCAGGCCTTGCCAAGATGAAGCTTGCCCCGTTCACGCTTTACACGTTCCTCGGCGCCGCCATCTGGAACTGCGTCTTAGCACTACTCGGCTACTTTGCCCACGGTCAGAAGGACATCATCGAGAAGTACAACTCCGAACTCGCTATCGCATTGCTTGGCTTCGGCGTGCTCTTCATCGGTTACATGGTCTGGAACGCCATGAAGCCAAAGAAGAAATAATCCACTAAAAATTGCAATTTTTGACGCAGCGGTTGTCTTTAAATTCGGCTTCGAAAACGACTTTGCCAAAAGCATAGCGGTGGTAAGTGCCATTGCGGATGCCTCGAACAAAATTCATGTCCTCTTCGATGACGCCCATTTCGTCAAACGATTTATAGACGCCGTGAACCTGCCCGTTTTCGTAAGGAATCTGGCGACGGAGCTTACCATTTTCGTCCCAAGTTTCCGAAACACCATTCAGAACGCCGCGACGATACGTCTCGCGGCTTTTTCTTCGGCCATTTTCGAAATAGACAATGCTAAAGCCCTCTTCTTCGCCGTCCAGGTAGCCTACAGTTTCGCGCAACTTTCCATTTTCGTCGTACGAACGTAAAACACCATCTAACTTGCCATCCCTATACGGGGCCTCTACCGCCAATTTTCCGTTCGGATGGTACGAAAGCGCCACCCCCTCGCGCACGTCGGTCCCCTTTTTGACCGTGTAAATTCGAGAGATTCGGCCATCATCATACGTCGTGCGAACAGTATCCAAAGCCATAGCCACGGACTTAGGCGCCGCAGAGGCCGTGATTGCCGTGCCAAACATCACGAAAGCCGCAAAAATTGTAAAAAAACGCTTTTCCATCGCATTATAATGTAGCATTATCCATTTAGATTATGTATTTTGTGAGCGTCATGAACGTTACTTTTTTAAATCCCCCCTTCCACCCGATGTTCAGTCGGGAATCTAGATCCCCGTGTGTTACGAAGTCCAGTACACTTTACTGGCCCATGTTTTTGAGCTATGCTGCCGGCGTTTGCGAAGCCGACGGTAACGAAATCCAGCTGATTGACAGCCCCGCCATGGAACTTGACCTCGCGCAGACGCTCGAAGGCATCAAGAAGTTCGGCCCGGAACTCGTTATTTGCAGCACTAGCACCCCGAGTATTTTGAATGACCTCAAGGTTGTCCACGCCATCAAGCAGGAAATGCCAAACGTGAAGGTGGCCATCATGGGTACGCACGCGACCGCCGAGCCGCTCGAATCCATGGAAATGGAACCGTCTTTGGACTACGTGGTGATTGGCGAAGCCGACTACACCTGTAGGAACCTCGTCCGCGCCCTCCGTGGCGATGGCGCTCCCGTTGGTCAGTTTGCAGGTCTTGCCTACCGCACCGCCGAAGGCAAGGTGGACTTCCAGCCCGAAGGTCCGAAGATTGAAAATCTGAACGAAATCCCGTGGGTCTCGAAGGTCTACCGCAAGCACCTTTACAGCTGCTACAAGAAGTATTTCTACGGCGCAAACCTGAACCCGCTTATCGTGATTCTCAGTGGTCGTGGTTGCCCGAACCACTGCAGCTACTGCGTGATTCCGCAGACGCTCAACGGTCACAAGTTCCGCCGCCGCGATCCGAAGGATGTTGTCGACGAACTCCAGTACATCAAGGAAAACTTCGAAGACTTAGGCGAAGTTTTCTTTGAAGACGATACGTTTACGGCAAGCCACGAACACGTGCGCCAAATTTGCAACTTGATTCTTGAACGTGGTCTCAAGATTACTTGGAGCTGCAACGCCCGCGCCGATGTGCCGCTCGACTTGCTCAAGCTCATGAAGAAGGCCGGTGGCCGCGAAATGTGCGTGGGCTTCGAAAGCGCCTCCCCCGAGGTTCTCGAAAAGATCCACAAGGGCGTGAAGAACACCGATAAGGCTATTGAATTTACGAAGAATGCCCGCAAGGCAGGACTCCTCGTTCACGGTTGCTTCATGGTCGGTAACCCGGGCGACACGCCGGAAACGCTCCGCATGACGCTCGACTACGCCAAGAAGCTGAACCCGAACACAGCCCAGTTCTACCCCATCATGGCATACCCTGGCACCGAAGCTTACAAGGAAGCTCTCGCCAGTGGCGCTTTGAAGTCGAAAGATTACAGCCAGTGGCTCGACAAAGACGGTTTCCACCGCACTACGATCCAGCGTGGCGAACTCACGAGCCAGGCTCTCGTTGACTTCTGCGACAAGGCCCGCCGTGAATTCTACTTGCGTCCGAGCTACATCATTCGTCAGGGCATCATGGCCATCAAGAACCCGCGTGAACGTTACCGCGTTCTCCGTGGATTTGGCACGCTCGTGAAGCACCTGTTTAGGAAGCATGGTGAACTCGCCCCGGTCGCAAGACAGGCTCCGACTAATAAGCAGTAGAGGGAACCCCGAGGTTTCCCTCTAGACTCCCTTCCTTAGTACAATTACAAGATGTCCGCCACGTGCGGGCATTTTTATTTTGTATTTTATAATTCGAATTAGTTCACAAGAGGTTATTATGATTTGCAAAAAATGCGGAAGAGAATACGAAGACGATATGCCGAAATGCCTGTGGTGCGATGCACCGAACGAAAGCTTGTCTTCGCAAGACGGGGACGACGCCTCGACCGCAGATTCCGAAGCGCAAGAAGAAGCCTACAGTGAATCGCTCAAAAAACTCGTCGACCCAGAACTTGAACGAGCTTTCGACGACAACGTACGACGCGGAAAGAGTGCCATCTCGTGGACAAAATTCCAGATAGTCCTAAACATCCTTTTCTTCTTCGTAGGAGTAAAGACATTCGGCGCATTCCAGAACTATCAAGTTGGAACAACCGTAAGCGAAGAAGTTAAAAGCGCTTTGGGGACCATATTCCTTTTACTTTTGTTCACCGCCATTCCCTTTTGCGTTTTCATCGGCAAAAACTGGCTATGGGTGTATCACGCCCATAAAGAACAAAGCAAATTCACAGAGACGTTTTTCGCTCCGTGGGGAGCCGTAATCTGCTACTACATCCCCGTCGTCAATTACTTCGTCTTTAAAGCATTATTAGAAAATCAAGGCAACACGTTAAAATTACTCGGTATAAAAGTTAAAACAGAGTCAAACAAGTTGCTGACATGGTTCTTTATTTTCAACATTGCAACACCCATTTTCAATTATCTCACTTGTAAAAGCTTAAATACTCCTATACTATTCATCAGTACGATTTTGTGGATTATCCTTACCGTTCTCGGCATCAAGCTCATCAAAGCCGCAACAGCAAACGAGCAGGCAGTGCACGACCAGCTGGAGAACAACCGCATCAACAAAAAAGTTGAAGAGATCATTGCCCAGCGGGAAGCGGTCTAAGCAAAGCCAACTGCGCCGATGGCGCTACCTCAGTCGGTCAAACTTTTTCATTTCTTTGTCCAAAAACGTGTCGACGTACTTGGCGTAAATAAGCGTCGTATCCAAGTTGCGGTGGCCGAGAAGTTTGCTTGTTGCAGGTAACGGGATTCCAATCGTGATGCACGTTGTTGCAAAAGTATGCCGTGCCAGGTGGCAATGGACATGCTTGTAATGCCCTAGCTTTTTAGCGGCCTTGCGGAGCGTGCGATTGAATGTCGAATTGTCCACCACATGAAACACACGCCCAGACGTTAGCGGGTTCGGGAGCAACAGCCGCGCCTGCACAGGAATCGGGATGTACACAGCCTCGCCCGTCTTATGCATTTGCTTACGGATTTTCCAGTCGAAGATTTCCGAAGCATCAAGCGTACGCAAGTCCCCGTAACGGAGCCCCGTAAAACAGCTGAACAGGAACACGCGCATCACGTCATCTTCTGCCCGTGTCAAAGCGACATGCGACTCCATGTAACTCAAATAAAGATGTTTCAGCTCACGCAACGTCAAAAATCCACGACGCGAATAGGCACGCCCCACCTTCACGTTTTCAAACGGGTCGCCATGAATCACTCCGTCCGCCTTCATCTTGTTGCAAAAAATACGGAACACCGAAAGCGCCTTGACCACAGTCGCTTCTTTATTGTGGAGCGTTTCCAAGTAGCGCTTGTAATTCCGCACTGTCTCAGAAGTCACAGCATCGCATTCGAGCTCCGGTTCAAAAAGCGCAATTTTCTTCAAATTCCAGTAATACGTGCGTACCGTCAAAGGTGCGAGTTCATCGGCATCCTTCTTTAAATAGTCTAGCGCACAGTCCAAAAAACGCATAAAACCTCCAATTGTTTATATATTTATGCTAACGTATTTATTACACGTTTTTACGGAGGGAACCATGAACGATATTATCCAGGCGGTAAACATCTGTATCGACTTGTTCAGCCTTTCCATATTGTTCCTCATTTTGGTTCTCCTCTGGGTCGGGCATTGGCGTAACGACAGGCTTCAGTACAACTTTACAGGCATGATAATCGCCTACCACGGCGTGATTATCACGTACGCCATCATCCACTTTTGCGACGGTGAACTTTCGGCCCCAGTTTATACCATTGTCGATTTAGTCAGCTTTGTTTCAAGCGCGCTGTGCATATACTACTTTTCGCAGTACGTATTTGCATTCCTCGAAAACAGGAAATGCGAACTACGTAAAATCACGCGCTATACCATTTATGCACTTTGCGTTCTCGACTTTTTGCTGAACGTCGGCGTAGACATCTCTACAGGCGACATTACCCGCGACTGGACTTCAAACGAGACAATCGTTTCTTGGCTTGCCACAGGCGTTTGGGGCATTCTCATGACGGGAATCATCATTTATTACCGCAAGCAGTTTGGACTACGGACTTTTACCTTCTTTATCATCTACTTTATTCTGCCCTTTATTGCAGGCTCGGCAGCTCCGTTTGTCGAAGGGATCCGCGTGGATATCGTCAGCGTGGTCTTCGTAATTGTCTGCCTTTTTGTCGGTGTTCAGGTCAGCGAAAACACATCGCATAAAATGTTCGAAAAACTGAGTTTCAACGACGCCATGACGGGACTTTTCAACAGAAACTACCTTGTGATGCACCCCGACGATGTGAAGCGCAAGCTCCCATGCAGTTACGTGATGTTTGACCTAAACCACCTCAAGGAAATTAACGACAACTACGGACACAGCAAGGGTGATGAATACATACGAAACTTTGCCGAGATTCTAAAGAAGATTCTCCCCGAAAACGCCGAAGCCATCCGCACCGGAGGCGATGAATTTTTGGTGATTATTCCCAAATTCAACCGCGCAAAATGTGAAGCGTTTTTAAGCCGTTTCATTGAGGAATCCAAACAAACTCAAGTTCAGGGAATTACGGAAAGCGCCGCCTACGGCTTTGCGGTCCGCACGACAGGCTTGCAATCCGAAGAAGAGGTCATCGCAGCCGCCGACAGGCAGATGTACCTGCAAAAGAAGGCGTCACGGGAAGGGAGATAATAAAAAGACCTGGAACAAAGTCCAGGTCTTTTTGCAAATTTATAGGAAGGCTCGTGAGCAATTCAGGTTTTATCTAAATCAGCCTTAATTGCCAAAACATCAGCTTCAGAAAGCTCTGTGAACTCCGTAATTTCTTCGATGGGCTTGTGTTTCAACAGCATTTTCTTCGCAATTTCGCGACTTCTTTGATCACGACCTTGCTGCAAGCCTGTATCAACCGATGCCTTATGAATTGCGTATTCATCCCACTTGGCTTTCTGTGCTTCGTCAATCATTTTCTGTTCCTCTTTCGATAATTTAGCCAATTTCGCTGTTGAAAACAAGAGCTCGAACACCGTGTTTGCATACTGCTTGGGCATCTGCGTCATGTTTTTCATGTTCTTAAGAGCATAAAGCGCCTTGTCAAGCATCGTTTCAAGTTCGTCCAAAGGCTTATTGAACTTCGGAAGCTCCACAAAAGCAAAGCTGAGAGTATCGCTGATGCAAGATCCATTGATTTCGCGAAGCTTTGCACGGCGGATGTAGCGATCATCGGCAAACACATTAAATTCCATAAAAACAACTGTAACAACAGGATTCAATTCGTAATTGTACTTTTTGCCGCGTCGCCCCTGAGCAATGATTGTTTGCGAAGCATAATATATTGAACGGTTAACTATGTTTTCCTGAAAAAGAATCTGCACTTCAATGATGAACCTACGCTGGGCAGAATCAATACAGTGCAAGTCGAATACCGAAGTACGATTTTCATTCGAACCGTCGCTGTATTCCTTGTTACGAGACTGCACATCGACAATCGGTGACGCTATTTCGCCTTCAAGTACGGCGTTCAAAAGCGCAATCAAACATACTTTGTTCTGCGAGTCAGGATTGAAAGCCTTCTTGAAAGTCCTATCGAGAAGAAGATCCGCGAAAACACCTGCCCCTTTGTATTCTTCAAAAGTCTTTGCTTCGCCAATCATTTCACCATGGCCATTTTTTGTTTCGGTCTCAATATTATTTCCCATATTTTTCCAGTGTTAAAACACCCGATAATGTCGGGTTCATAGACAGAAAAACGCTCCCCGTCCTTTATATTAACACGTTTTAGAAGCCCATTTGGCCTAATAATTCTCAAAGATTTTTTTAATTTTACAATAGATAAAATTCATCGCGAAATGCCACACTTTTTCACAAGCTTTTCTTTAAACTCTTTATCTTCCATGGCATCCAGCAAATCAAGGATATCTTCTTTTTCGGCGTATTTTCCGTTCCATCCGATTTCACAGGATTCGTCAATGTGAAAAGAGCCCTTGTACTCATCATTCAAAAAGCAATCGGCAAGGAGGAGGTATTTCCCGCTCTTTTCAAAGAAGTCTTCATCCGCAGTCACGGCAGGCAACAACTCAATATCTTTTGTCAGAGATTGAATATCTTTTATATCCAAATCGCGCATTTTAGACATTTTTGTTCCTTCTAAAGAATTATTTTCAGGAACATAAATGCTGCACATATAATCCTTATTATAACTATGAATTTGGGCAGAACGGATTATACTTTCGCAAATAGAAGAATCAACTAGGTCGGGATAATAAATAAACTCAACTATTTCAGGAGGTTGCCAACTTTTTCGCTTTAACGGAGTTCGATCAGACCAAATATAAACTTGTCGCTTTTTAGTTTTTACTCCATCGATAGTTACAACCGTATCAAGCCTTCCCGCCTCGCTAAACTCATTAGGATTTTTTGGAGGCAAAAACGAAATCGGATATGCACCATGATAGTACGTCATTTGAATGAAAGTCATAAGCTTACGCCCTACAGAGTCTTTAATTTCGTAAATACCCAACTCAAAATGAGGAATATTTTCCACAGAATATCCCTTGGGCAACGCTATATGAAATGGCCGCAGAACAAAATAGTCTTTTGTATAAACAGATCCCGACTCCTTTAAACTAGAAACTGGTTCCTCGTTCGTTTTTGAACAAGAAACGCAAAACAAGGTCAAAAGGATTGCAACAAAAACACTTATTAACTTCGGGGATTTCATCGTTGTATAAACTACATAAATAAACATACAGAATGCAAAAAATTTAGCCTATGGAGTTTATCCATAGGCTGTTTTTAAAAGGTGATGCCCGATCAGATCGGGCATGACAAGTGCGCCGCGGTTTACTTTGTAGCTGTTGCAAAAGCCTTTTCAAGCTTTGCTAAAGCTTCGTCGCATTCGGCAGCGGAGACGTTCAACGGCGGGAGCAAACGGAGCACGTTGCCCTTAGCGCTGAGAACCATCATGCCTTCGTCGCGAGCAGCAGCAATCACGTTGCCGACCGGGAGAGATTCGTCGAGAGCGAGGCCGAGAATAAGGCCTTCACCACGCACGCTCTTCACTGCCGGGAACTTAGCAGCAATCGCTTCGAGGCCAGCCTTGAGCTGAGCGGAGCGAGCTTCGACATTGGCGAGGAATTCCGGCTTTGCAATCTGGTTCACGACAGCGAGACCCACTGCGCAAGCAACCGGGTTACCACCAAACGTCGTGCCATGATCGCCTGCCTTGAGCTGGTCAGCAACCTTCTGGCGGAGGAGCACTGCACCGAGCGGGAGACCACCGCCAAGAGCCTTGGCAAGCGACACGAGGTCAGCATCAATGCCATGCTTCTGGAGGCCAAGGAATGTGCCGAGACGGCCCATACCTGCCTGGACTTCGTCGACAATCACGAGGCAGCCGAATTCTTTCTTCAAGCTGTTGATTGCAGCGACCATTTCATCGGAAACGGTCATCACGCCACCTTCGGCAGCGAGAGATTCAAGCATGATAGCGCAAGTGTCGCTGTTGACTTCGGCCTTGAGGGCAGCCACATCGTTCCAAGGAACGTGAACAAAGTCACCCGGCATGGAGCCAAAGCCTTCGCGGATGGCCGGCTGACCCGTTGCAGAAAGGGCTGCAAACGTACGACCGTGGAAGCTGTTGATGAACGTTACGATCTTCTGGCGGTTCTTTTCACCCTTGCGATCGAAATACTTACGAGCAAACTTGATGCAGCCTTCGTTAGCTTCGGTACCGGAGTTGCAGAAGAATGCCTTGTCGAATCCCGTTGCAGCGAGGAGAGCCTTAGCGAGGTTCACCTGCGGGTAGTTCGGATAAAGGTTCGAAATGTGGAAGAAGCTGTCCATCTGTTCTTCGACAGCCTTCTTGATAGCAGCATTCTGGTGGCCGAGAGCGTTCACGGCGATGCCAGCGACAAAGTCAAGATACTTCTTGCCGTTCTTGTCGAACAAGTAAGAACCTTCGCCACGGACAAATTCAATATTGGCCTTACCGTAAAGCGGGGCGATAAACTGCTTGTCTTCTTCAAAAATGGAATTAGCCAAGGATTGTGCCATAGTTCAGTTCTCCATTAATTTGTTTTACAAAGTGGTCGGCATCCTTCCAGCCGACAATGTGAATGCTCTTGAGGCCGCGTTCAATGCTCTTGAAGCTTTCGCGGACCTTCGGAATCATGCCGCCGTTGATGACGCCAGAAGCGATGAGGGCTTCGCTTGCATCTTCCGTGAGTTCCGGAATGACGGTCTTGGTATCGTCCATCACGCCCGGGACATCGCTCACCAGCACGAACTGGTCAGCGTGGAGTGCCACAGCCAGTTCGCTTGCGGCAGTATCGGCATTCACGTTCCAGCTCACAGCCTTACCGTTTTCGTCAGGACCGATAGAGATCGGGCTTACGACCGGGACAAAGCCAGCAGACCAAAGCGTTTCCACAATCTGCGGATTGACCTTCTTGACTTCGCCCACGAGGCCAAGATCCACCTTGCCCTGCTTCTTGACCACTTCAAACAACTTGCCATCGACGCCACTGAGGCCGACAGCGTTGCAATTGTTTTCGAGGAGCATTCGCACGAGCTTCTTGTTGACGTGACCCGAGAGTGTCATTTCGACCATCTTCATGATAGAAGGCGTCGTGACTCGGAGACCGTCGATAAAGGTGGGTTGTTCTCGGAGCAAGGAGATGTTCTCGTTGATGTCCTTGCCACCGCCGTGCACCACGGCCACTTGGCAGCCCATAGCCGGAAGCTTGCTGACTGCCGCCACAAAATCGGCCAACTTAGCTTCGTCGATCGCCAAGCTGCCACCAATTTTTACAACCACTTTTTTCATCGCTTACGATGTCCTCATAATTCTCAGGCGAAAAGCGAGCACCATTGCCCGGATTAGCCCGAAAAATTTACCGCAAATGTAGAAAAAGGAACTCTAGGCTTACCACGAAGGATTAATTTTTAAAAGAAAAAAGCACGACTTATTGGTTAAACCTTTTTTTCCCAATTTCTTTCACTTTTTCACTCTTCAAGCGTATTTTTTTTATATCTTTTGGGAAAACCTAACCAATATAAGAGGTATTTTATGGCAATTACGAAAGTTTGGCTCGATGAATCTAGCGACGAATGCGTCTCCTGCGGCGCTTGCGAAGCAACTTGCGATGCAGTCTTCTCCGTTCCGGAAAAGATGGTCGTTAAGGAAGGCGTTGACTTCAGCGCTTACGAAAACGAAATCAAGGACGCTGCTGACAGCTGCCCGGCCGGCGTGATCAAGTTCTCGTAATTCGAGCATTTAGGCAAAGTTATCGCGGAACCCCGCGATGGTACGAAGCTTTGCTTATCTTGTAAGATTGAACACAAAAACAGCACTCGATTCTATCGAGTGCTGTTTTTGTTTGTTTTGAAAGAGGGATGCCGAAAAGGCGCCCCCGGCACAGAGGCCGGGGTGACATTTTCAATCAAATCTTAGAAGCCCTTCTTCATAGATTTAAGAAGAGCGTTCAGCTTGGCGGGCTGGGCGGCCTGCGGCTTCTTCTGAGCAAAGCCCGGGCGTTCCTTACCGGCAATCTTGTTCTTGAGGTCGGCAATCGTTGCATGACCCTGGATGCCACCCTGCGGGCGAGCACCACCGTCGCGATGACCGAAGTTACCACGCGGGCCACCCACGCGCTGACCGCGAGGACCATTAGCGCCAGCACCGGCAACACCGTCCGTCTGTTCCTGCTTCATGGAAAGGCTGATGCGCTTCTGGTTAGCATCGACTGCAACCACGCGAACCTTCACCACGTCACCGACCGTAAGCACGTCCTTAGCGTCCGTCACATACTTGTCGCTGATTTCAGAAATGTGTACGAGACCGTCCTGGTGCACACCGATGTCCACGAAAGCACCGAAGTTAGCGACGTTCGTCACGACACCTTCCATCCAGCTACCCGTCACGAGGTCGTTGATGGTCTTGATGCGGTCATCGAACTTAGCATAACGGAATTCCTTACGCGGGTCGCGGCTCGGCTTCTGGAGTTCCTTGAGGATATCTTCCAAAGTAGCACGACCGACTTCGTCGGAGAGGAATTCGTCGAGCTTGATGCCCTTCACAGCGTCTGCATTGCCGACCATTTCCTTGACCGGAACGCCGACCTTTTCAGCCATCTTTTCGACAAGAGCGTAGTTTTCAGGATGCACAGCGGAATCGTCGAGCGGGTTTTCAGCACCCGGGATACGCATAAAGCCTGCGGCCTGTTCGAAAGCCTTCGGGCCAAAACCCTTGACCTTCTTCAAATCTTCACGGCTTGCATAAGCGCCATTTTCTTCGCGGTACTTCACAATCGCTTCAGAGAGCGTGTTGCTGAGGCCAGCCACGTGAGAGAGGAGCGGAGCAGAAGCGCTGTTCACGTCGACACCGACCATGTTCACGCAGCTTTCCACGACTTCGTCCAAACGCTTCTTGAGTTCGCGCTGGTTCACGTCGTGCTGGTACTGACCCACGCCAATGGACTGCGGATCAACCTTGACAAGTTCAGCGAGCGGGTCCTGCAAGCGGCGGCCAATGGAAATAGCACCACGGGTCGTCACGTCTTCCTTCGGGAATTCGGCGATAGCAATCATGCTTGCGCTATAGACAGATGCACCAGCTTCGGAGACGATAACGCGCGGCGGAACCTTGCCCTTGAACTTGAGAGCCATTTCGCCACAGAAAGCGTCCGTTTCGCGGCTAGCCGTACCGTTACCGATAGCGATGAGGTCAATCTGATACTTGTCGATGAGGCTCATCAGATAAACTGCGGCACCAGCCTTGTCGTTCCACGGTTCATGCGGCTTGATGATGCCGTGATCCATGAACTTGCCGTTCTTGTCGAGCACAGCGACCTTGCAACCCGTACGGAAACCCGGGTCAAGGGCGAGCACAGCCTTGTGGCCTGCCGGAGCGGCGAGCAAAACGTCCTGGAGATTCTTGGAGAACACCTTGAAAGCTTCTTCTTCGGCGGCGTCCTTGAGGAGGAGGCGCACTTCGCTTTCCATGCTCGGCTGGAGCAAGCGTTCCCAAGCGTCCTTGCACATATCTTCGAGATACGGCTTCCAGACAGAGTCGTGCTTGATGACCTGATTCTGGAGGTAACCGATCATTTCTTCGTTCGGGACTTCGATGGAGAGGCGGAGCACCTTTTCCTTTTCGCCACGGCGGAGAGCGAGCATACGGTGGCTCGGAATCTTGGAGACCGGTTCGCTAAAGTCGTAGTAGTCCTTGAACTTGGTTTCTTGCTTTTCGAAATCCTTCTTGACCTTGGAAACCATGACGCCAGTCTTTTCGACCTTGTTGCGGAGGTACTGGCGGTATTCGGCGTTGTCTGCAACTTCTTCGGCGAGGATGTCTGCAGCACCCTTGAGGGCGGCACGCGGGTCGGCAAGGCCCTTTTCTTCGGACAAATAAATGCGTGCAATTTCTTCTGCCGTGTTTCCGGTATTTTCCTGAGCCCACATCAGGCGGGCGAGCGGTTCCAGACCAAGTTCCTTTGCAATCGTTGCGCGAGTACGCTTCTTCGGCTTGAACGGAGCGTAAATATCTTCGAGAAGAGTCTTGTCCTTGCAAGCTTCAATCTGTGCCTTGAGTTCCGGCGTGAGCTTGCCCTGTTCCTCGATGCTCTTGAGGATCGTTTCCTTGCGGTCCACAAGTTCCTGGAGGTAGTCGCGACGGTGGCTGATGTCGCGGAGTTCAATTTCGTTCAATGTACCCGTCTGGTCCTTACGGTAACGGGCGATAAAGGGGATCGTGCCCCCCTGGTCCATAAGTTCGAGCGCCTTACTAACGCGCCACACTTCAAGATTCAGCTCTTCAGCAATAATCGCAGAAAAATCCATTTGAGATTCCTACTTGTAGATTCCGTTTCCGGATTTGGGGTCCACCGAGCCATACACCCCTCATTGGATAGCACAGCCCGCACGGCCCTCGGTGACACAAGCCTGGCAACCACCGCTGCCAGACACCCCGTTCGGGGGTCTACCGAATATAGCAAAAGAAAGTGTCAAATTTTCGACACTTGGGGGTAAGGCTCAAAAAAGCCGTCCGGAAACCGCAGAAAGAAGGCCGAAACGCATTAAAACATCTGCAACACTTTTGAAATTTTAATTTACGATGGATACCCCAACCACCCCATTAAAAGTTACCTTTGGAGTATAAAAAAGGGATGTTTTATGAGAAATTCGAAATTTTTCGTTTTGAGTCTTGCCGTTGCGTTTGCCACAGAAGCCTATTCCCAGGATTTTTGCAACACAGCAACCCACAGCAGCGAAAGCACGGTCGTCACCTCCAACGACATTAACGATATCGGTAACTATAGTTACGAACTCTGGGCCGACATCGGCAACAACTCCGCCACATTCTATACCGACGGTTCGTTCTCTTGCGAATTCAACAACGTGAACGATTACCTCTGCCGCGAAGGCATCCGCTACGGCATGAATAGCGGGCTCAAATACACTGACCTCGGACACCTTTACGCCGACTTCAAGCTGACCGACCCGTCTTTCAAAAGCTATTCCAACGTGACTTACTCGTACATCGGTGTTTACGGCTGGTCGCAAGACCCGCTCATCGAATGGTACATCGTCGACACCTGGAGCCCGTATCGCCCGAACTGGATCGGCAAATCCACCGCAAACTGTGACGAATGCGGCTTGCGCGGCACCATCACCGTTGACGGCGCCACCTACGAAGTCTACGTCGACAAAGTCCAGCGCGGTTCCATCGAAGGCGACAACACGCCCTTCACGCAGTACTTCAGCGTGCGTAAGAGCAAGCGTTCTTGCGGAACAATCGACATTACAGCCCACTTTGACGGTTGGAAGAGCTTAGGTCTTGAACTCGGCAATTCCATGTACGAAGCGAAGGTGCTCGGCGAAGCGGGCCAATACCCCGAAAACGGGAACGCCTCCGGCACACTCGACTTCGCCTACGCCAAGGTCTACACAGGCGAAGCAAGCTCCACGGCCCTTCCCCAATTTGCACCGAAGGCCAAGCCCATCAGCAACGCACAGGTATTCGACCTGCAGGGCAAAAACCTCGGGAACGTAAACGCCAATGGCGATATCAAGAGCGCCATCAAGAACAAGTTCCACAACACGGGCGTTTATATGGTCAAATAAGTTCTTTTTCATAACAAACCACACTCTAATCATCAAGCTTGCGATTTCCCCAATCGCAGGCTTTCTTATATTTAAAACAATGGAACAAGAAAACGTATCTATAGCAAAACAATTCAAGACCGGATTTGCCGCATACATCAAGGCCATCCGTCTTATACGCGCAAACAAGCTCACAAGATATTTGCTCATCCCCGCTATTTTGAACATTATCGTCGTGGTCGCCTTCATATTCTCGGGCGTTGGCATTAGCGACTGGATAAACGGCATCATCGAGCGCAGCACCGAAAACATGAACGGCTGGATTCACGCCGGCATGGTCGCCATCAAGATTATCCTCCCCATTGTATTCTTTGCGTTATTCATTTTCATCGGCGGCACGATTGTCAACATTTTGATGTCGCCCATTTACACGTTCCTCTCCGAAAAGACAGAAACCATCCTCACCGGGAAAGAGTTTCCGTTTGACATGAAGCAAACGCTCAAGGATATTTTGCGCGCCGTCGTGATTGCCGTTCGCAACACGGCAAAGCAACTCGTCTTGACCGCCCTTTGTTTGCTTTTGAATTTTATTCCTGTCGCGGGGAGCATCGCATCGCTCATCTTGATATTCATCATCAACGCGTATTACTTTGGCTTTGGATTTATGGACTACACCTACGAACGTTGGCGTTTGTCCCCTAAGGATAGCCGCAAGGAAACTCATAAATTAAAGTTCGTCGCATTCGCCACCGGAGCCGTTTATTCGTTACCGCTTTACCTTATCTGCGGTTCATTCATTGCCGCATTTATCGGAGGCGTTTCGACAGTTGCCGCCACGCTATCGCAACTAGAATTGAGCGAAAAATTGCCATCTTAAATTTCTATTTTTGCGACATGCTCAAGAACTACATTTTTGATTTAGGCGGAGTCCTTTTGGACATCCGCATGAAAAACGCTTACGAACGCTTTGTCGCTTTGGGATTGCCGCCCGCTGAACTTGAGCCGGGCGGTTCTGTTTACAAACTGATGGAAGATTACCAACTCGGGTATGTGACGACCGCAGAGTTCTGCCAGCAAGTCGCGAAGAAATGCTACAATGTAGGCAAGTGCGCCGCAAATGTTTTCGCAAGAAGCGCCGAGGCCCCGACAACGCCTCGCGATATCGAAGAAGCATGGAATTCTATTTGCCTGGGAGTTGCCGACCGCAAATTACAAGCACTCCGTCGCTTGCGCAAAACAGAAGGCGTTGCAAGCGTTTCGCTTTTGAGCAATACAAACGAATTGCATTGGGAATGCTGTTGCCAAAATTGGTTCAATGCGAACGGCAACAAGCTCGAAGACTTTTTCGACAAGATTTTCTTGAGTCAGGAGCTCCATTTGCAAAAGCCCGATCCCGAGATTTTCAAGACCGCCATTCGCGAGCTCGGAGCCTCCCCCGCCGAAACAATCTTCCTTGACGATAGCCCCGTCAACACCGCCGCCGCAGCAGCCTGTGGATTACAGACGCTTACCGTAACGGCAGACATTGACTGGGTGGAAACGTTAAGGATTTAATTTTATTAGATGCTCTTTCCGTCGCTAAAGGCATTGCCCACGCGGCGTTCCATCACGTAGTAGCCGTGACCTGCTGAATCGTAGCAAACCGGAGCTAATTTTTCGACGGAGAGTTTTCCGTCTTGATCGAGCACGGATTCGTCGGCAGTGACGTTCACGATTTCACCGAGCAAAAGTTCGGATTCTTCGTCGTAGCTCACGAGCTTGCATTCAAGCGTGAGAGGCAATTCAGCAACAAGCGGGGCATCGACATTTTCGCTCTTGACGGATGTAAAACCGGCCTTCGCAAATTTGTCAGCCACTCGGTTACCACTGGTAATGCCCAAATAGTCGATAGCCTTGATGTGGTCCGCAGTAGCCATGCTCACGGTAAAAGCCTTGCGAGCAAGAATGTTCGGGATGGTCTTGTGGGTCTTAGCCACGTAAATGGCAACCTGGTTGTTGTCGCTGATAGAGCCCCAGGCAGCCACCATGGCGTTTGCAGAGCCATCTTCGTTATAAGTGGCGATGACCAAAGTCGGCTGCGGGTACAGATATGTTTTTACTCCAAGATTTTTGCGCATAGACGCTCCTTTTTTCTTGAAATATAAATAAAAACTTATCTAATCGAGCAAGAGCCCTGAACACGATTCTGAATCGTCTCGACCTTTTCCTTATCCTTGCAGATCCACCGCATTATTCCGGCGCCACATTTATCAATGGTCTCTTCGCTATAGCCACAGCTATTGAGGCACGCCACCATCAATTTATACTCAACTGTTATGTCAAAGCGTTCGTTGCAGTACAATTTATCCACAACAGCAGCTCCAACAGCGGCTCCGACAACAGCAGCGCCAGCCCCCGTTAAAAGTTTGCCCCACTTACGTTCCTTTGGCTGACTGTCTGTCGCCACATTAGCGTTTTCTTCAGCCACCGGCTCTTCTACATTTTCAACGATAGGAGCAACATTCGGCTTTTCAACAACAGGGGCGACATTCGGTTTTTCAATAACCGGCTGAATTTCAGGAGCCGTTTTCTTTTCGGCGCCCATGTCAAGCAGTATTTGGCGTTGTTCACGCAACATAGCGAAAACAGAATCGACCAGAGAATCCTTGTTAATCGGAGCCTTCCAACCCTTGTAAAGGGAATCTCGGTAAGCCTCGTCTGTCAAGCATTTAGAAGCCTTGACAACACATTCTCTTTTTTGATAATCGCAAGACATCAACATTCCTGCAACCAGCACAATGTAAATCAACAGTATTTTTTTCATAGTCTAAAAATCAAATTCATCTTTTCCGTCATCGTCTTTTTTGCCGGAAAAGAGCTGATTCTCCTTTTCTTGTTTGATGGGTTCAATAACTTCTTTTCTGAAGCGATTCAAAAAATCTTGGCCAAAATTTTCAGCAAGCCATTGTTCTGGCTTTGGGCAATCTTTAGCCATTAAAAAATGTTTCAGTTTTTCAAAGAAGGCAATCGCCTGTTCAAGCCTTTTAGGATCCGGCTGATCTGCCTTCAATTCGCTTTCCGAAGGCTTATCGTTTTTCGGTCGTTTCTTCCAATATTTTTTCTCGACGCAATTGTCATAAGAAAATTCATCGTAATCGCTTTTTACGCTGAACTTTTTACTAGAGGACTTCTTTTCGCTAGCGTCTTTAGGATTTTCTCTATAGTATTCCTTGACCGCTTCGGCGTACTTCATTTCACGAGCTTTAAGCATATCGTCAAGCTCGTTTCGCAAGTTCCGCCATTGATGAATTTTATCGATCATGGTAGTCTCAAATAAATCAATATCTATAAGAATTTCCTATCGGGCAAGAATAATAAAATTCATTCTTTGACTCCGAATACTCTTTCTTTTCACTGCACTCAAACTCTCTAATTTTTTCGGCACATTTATTAATGTGATAAGAACCACAAGACTTGACGCAAGCCTGCATCATATAGTATTCTTGTTCAAGAGTGTAATATGCACAATGAGTATCGGCATCGTCGACAGCCACTCCAGCCCCAATGCCAATTCCGCCAACAGCAAGTCCAGTAGCTACAATAGCGGCTCCCTTGACACTCTTTTTTTCAGTTATTTTATTTGCCTTCATAGTATCAACTTTGTCCTTAATTGAGGTCTTTATTTTTTCACTTTTGGCTTGCGCCATTCGAATCGTTTGATTCGCCACCTTCTTAGTTGCAGAAGTTCCACGTTGAGCTGTATGAATTACAGACTCTTTCGCTTTGTCAGCAACGTCCTTCGCTCTTTTTAGAATTTCTTCACGGCCTTCTTTTGTCGAAAGTCCGCTTTCATCGACAACTTCCTGAACAGTATCCTTGATAACCGTTCCTGCCTTTTGGACTTTTTCCTTGATTTGATTTATAAAAGGATTTTTTTCGCTCATAAAATTTCCTTGAGGGACAAAAATAATTTTTTCACTCAAAAATTTTTTCGACGAATATTGAAAAGCACTCAAAATCGTCAATTTTCGCGTAAAATCGCCATTTTTCACTTTTTTCTTTGTCCCCTTTTGTCCCTTTTCGGGTTTCTACATCTGTAAATGTCAGCGGGAAACTCCCTCCTGACACAAAAAAAACAACCCAAAGAGGTCATTTTATGAGAAATCTCGGAACAACACTTACACAGCACTCTTACAGCGCTTGCTTCGGCAGATTCGGCAGAACTTCGGACAACAGAACCGTTGCCATCCTGACTCAGATCAGAGACGAAGAAGGCCACCCTCTCACCGACCATGTCTGGGTGAAACTCCAGAATTTTTGCTTTGACGAAGCCCCTCTTAAAAAAGGTGAACGAGTCTTCTTTTCCGCCGAGCCTTATCGCTACATCAAGGGCGTTTACAAGAGCAGGGCCATCAAGCAACTGCAATCTGACATCGGCCTAAGAAACGTCATTTTTTTTGGCCGTGAATGTCAGAAAAACTGACATCAAGGTTAAAAAAAAGAGCCTAGCACCCGTTCAGCGACATAAAAACAAACATCTACAAGGAGCCAACCATGAACTTCGAAAACACCGCCAAAGAAATCCTGAAAATCAGAATCAGCAACAACCTCACTCAAGATGAATTTGCCCGCAAGCTGGACGTTTCACGCCCGACCGTATCTAACTGGGAACTCGCCAAATGCATCCCGACCACCGAGCAGATTATGAAAATCAATGACGTATTCCATGTCAGTGCAAACGAAATTCTGCAGATTAAAAAGAGTACCATTTTCGTCCTTGACACCTGCGTCATACTCAACCGTCCAAGAATCATCAATCAGCTTCTTGGAAACGAAAACATTAGCCAGATTATCATTCCCGACACCGTTATTTCCGAGCTCAATTATCAAAAGGATCATGGGCAAAAACAGCAAGCATGGCTCGCCATGGTTACAATCGAGAAGTTCCGCAAAGAATACCCGCACAAGCTCTCCATAGTTCATGAAGAAAACGCCAACGGCATCAATGATCAAAAAATCATTTTTGCTGCAACGCAAGTCGCCAAGCGCAACATCCACAGCATAGTGTATATGCTGACGAACGATGTTTTCTTTTCTCTTGCTGAAATCAAGTTGCACAATCTTGAAGTTTTGAATCTGCAAGACTTTGAAGAAAAGTTCCCTATCAACGCCAACGGTTTTAACAGAGAAGCTTCATTCCGCTTTTTTGCAGAAGTCAAAGCAGGAAACATCAAGACCGCCAAAATAGCCTTGAGCAAAGGAGCAAATCCCAACTTCATCCATCCTGAATCAGGCTACACCCCACTCATTCAAGCTGTCCGCAACAGAGATAAATCCATGACTGAATTTATTGCAAACCACCCAAAAACAAACTGCGACCTTTGCGATGAAGCCAAATACAGACTCCCCGCTATTAGCCACGCGGTTCAACTTGGAGAAATGGCACTTGTAAAAACACTCGTAGAAGCCGGTGCTGATATTGACTGCCAGTCTCAAGGAAAAAATCGCGGCAACACGGCATTAATGATTTCTGCATGGCATGGAAAACAAGACTTTGTCCAGTATTTCTATCAGAACGGAGCTTGCCCAAATCAGCAGGATTCCAACGGATTTACCGCTCTTATCAAGGCCTGCATCAAAAAACAGGTATCCTGCGCCAAATTTCTTTACCCATTAACAGATCCCAAAATCAGAAGTTTCGAAGGACTTACCGCATTAGACTACGCCATAAAAAGCAATAACACGGAACTCTTAAACTTTTTCAAGGAAGCTTAATCATGATCGACCGCGCCTGTATTTCGCTCTCTAGCAAATGCCAACTTCGTTGCACCTACTGCCATTTCGACACACACATCGACAAAAACAGCGTTGTTGAAATCGGCGAAACCAACGCCAAGAAAATCATCAGCAACCTTTTGGACTACGCCAAAGCCCATCATGGCCACATAAAGATTGGCCTTGTTGGCTCCGGTGAACCCCTGTTGCGTTTCAAGCTCATCAAAGCCATTATTGAAATGGAAAAAGTCATTGATAAAGAGCACCTCTTAAGCTTTTACACCATCTCAAACGGGATGCATTTCAATGAAGATATCTGCCAATTCTTTTTCGAGAACCGCGATATCCTCAAGCTCTGCTTTTCAATTGACGGATACGAATCCATCAACGACTTGTGCCGCGTAAATGCGACTGGGAAGGGTTCTTTTGCAACCATCATGCAATCTGTAGAACTCTATAAAAAGATGTTTGGTGAAGCGCCTTCTGTAAATGCCACAGTCCACCGCGAAACATTACGCCACGCCCAAAGCGTATTGGATTTCTTTGAAGAAAACTTCAAGAACGTCACGTTTTCAAGACTTGTTGATGTTGAATCTCCGCATTTGTTCATCAGCAAAAAAGACTTCCAGGAATTTCTGGAACTCGCCCAAACCCGCAAGATTGAAATGAGGCAGTTCAAGGCAAAGAAATACGACTGCACCATGTATGGTCAACTTTGCGGCGTCGGACGCACCAACATCTATTTCGACAACGGAAAAGTTTACCCCTGCGGACGATTCGTCGGAAACTCCAAATACGAACTCGGCAACGCGACAGACCCTATTGACGGAATTGAACGTTATATGGTCTCTCACATCACCCCATGCGCTGATGGTCAGTGCTATTACGACAACCTCTAAAAGGATACTTATATGAAGTACGCGATCTATGGAATCTCCTGCTGCGGCAAAGACACGTTCATAAACAAGCTCCTCAAATCCGGTAAATTCGAAGGCTACGAACACCCCAAGGGCTCGGAATCCCTCAACACCATCGCTTTAGACTCCTTTGGAAAAATTTTCAAGGAACTTTCTGCAAGCGACAAGGATGATGTTCGCGCCGAATATGCCCAAAAGCTTATGCAAAAGGAAAACATCTTTGCAGATGGCCACTACTGTTTCCCCAAAGACGGCAAGTACGATACCGTCTTCACGAAGAACGATGCTGAATGCTACGACACATTCTTCTACCTGAAGGCAAAGCCGGAAGACGTCAAAAGTCGCATCGCAAACTCTGCGAAAAATCAGAAATTCGCCAACCTTTCTGCAAGCGACATTGACGCATGGCAAAAGAAAGAAATCGGTGAACTTCGCGATATCTGCTTCAAAATCAAAAAGGACTTCATCGTTCTCGACAGCGATTTTGAAAGCACCATCGCCTTCATCGAAACGTACACGACAAACTACAAGACGCGCAACAGCTATCAGCAGGCCGCCCGTCTTGCCGAAATTTGCAAAAGCAAAGCCTCCGGGAAAAAGATTGCGTTGTTCGACTGCGACAGAACCATCGTCAAAGAAGACACCGGAACAGACTATTTCAAGGCAAACGGTGCATCCTTGGAACCCGTCAAGGAAATCTTTGCAGGTGACATTTATTCACAATACCAGTTCTGGAAATACAACCAGCTGCACAAGAATTTTACGGTACGCCCATCCACCAATCAATTCCATTTCAACACCCTTGTGACGGAAAAAATTGGCGAGCTCCGTAACGAAGGATATTTCATCGTCGGAGTCACTTCTGGAATCAGCACCATCTGGCAGCAAATTTTCAGAGAGAACAACATCGTTGACCTGATGGTGAATAGCGATGAGACCACGGGAACAACGATTTCCGATTTTGTCAAGGGATTCCTTGCGCAAAACATTTCTCACGACCACGAAGTTTTCGCCTGCGGAGATAGCTTGACCGACATCTATATGTTGGAATCCGCCTCTAAACAGGGCGTCATCTACGCACCGGGAAAAACGCGTTCTTCCGTACAGGAATATTTGAACGCCCACCCCGAAACAAAAATCAAGCAATTCAAACAAAACCCCAATCAGTACAACAACATCGAGGTTGTCTAATGATTAACGCATTGACCGAAGCCAAGAACAACGAAAGCATCAACGAATTGATTGCTATCTGCAAAAGCGACTCCAACGTCATTGGAGCAAGCCTGCGCCACGCCCACTACCGTTTGGGTTTTGCGCTCACGTCCGCCTTCAAGCAGGACTTCCACAACTCCGTCGCCGTCTGCTTTATGCGAGGAGGCCTCCCCTTCTCCATGGGTATCGCTGACGCCCTGGATTGTCCTATCGTCTTTTTCGACGACAAAACATCTCCCAACTTTTTCCAAGACAACCAAGAACTGTTGAAGGGAAAGCAAGTCCTCTTGATCGACTCCGTCATCAATTCCGGCAAATCCATGATCAAAGCTATCGAAAGCCTGAACGGGATTTCTAGTGACATCAAGATTATGACCAACGTTCTCTGCTATAAGGCTGTAGAAAAGTTCAGCACGCTGGACACCTATACAGTGCGTATTTCAGGGAATTCCTTCAAGGGCTCAAACGTTAAAGTTCAAAGTGGAAATAAAGGCCCAGATACAGGCGATCGACTGTTCAAGACACAGTTATTCTAGCTGTTATTTCACTTCATCGCATTTTGCAATGTCTTTGAGGTACATTCAAGCTTTTGAGCAGCAGCTTCCTGAGTTCCATACTTATCACATGAATACTTGGCAAGTTTCTGCTGAAAAAGCTTGGTCGCCTCTTTCCAATTCAAATTTTGGAATTCTGAAAATTCTCCAATATCAAAAGTTCCATTCGGAGAGTCATCCGCAGGAAGATCTTTCAGGATTTCCTCAATCGTCTTTTTGCCATTCCATGCAATAAACTGATAAGCAATAGACTGCAATGTTCGGAAATTTCCCGACAATCTAGAAGTCTTGAAATATTTTTCAAGATACTTATCCATGGGAGCATCCTTCGGAGAGCTATCCAAGCGGACTGTTTTCCAAACTTCATTCCAGTCCGTCTCAATGTCTTCGCGACATTCCCGCAAAGGCGGTATTACCACCCGATAGAAACTAATTCGGTCATAAAAATCGGGATCTAACTTCTTCCGTAATTCAGAGTCTGTTAGGTTTGAAGCACATACAAGCTCCACATCCGCCGTAGATTCTTTATCATCGCCCACAATGCGATAGCGATGTTTTTTATCCTGCAATGTTCGAAGCAACTTGCGTTGTACACCTTTCGGCAAATCCTGGATTTCATCCAAAAAAAGGATTTTGCCGTCAGCCTCTCCAAAATAGCCCTTTTTGTCAGCCGTAGCACCAGTAAAAGAACCCTTTTTATGACCAAACATCGCAGATTCCGCTAGATTAGAATCCAATGTTCCACAAGCAACCGAAACAACATCTTTTTTCTTAATCTTCGAAACAACAGATTCAACCAAACGACTTTTGCCAATGCCACGTTCTCCCAGCAAAAGCATCGGCACACTCTGAATGCTTGCGTAAACACGAATTTGCTCTAAAGCTTTTTTGCGAGCCTCAGATTTTACATACTCCGGTTTATAAATCGCCTCTTTCGGATTTTCCTTTTCATACCTACGGAGTTCACTTAAATAAGTATCTATCGGAAAATCAACATTATCACAAGTCGTCCCCCCAGTCTTGCGATTAATTTGTGAAGAAACTAGTCGCGTTCCATCGGGAAAAACGCCTCCCGCATACAGAATAAGCCAAACAGAATGCATTGCAGGCGTACCTGAAGACACATTGATGAACAAATTCGGTTCATCATTCACCATCGGGAGAATTTCTCGCTTTATGATTTCATAAATCTCTTTATGCGCAGTCGGATTCTTGACATTCACCTCTACCGGATTTATAGCCGAACTAAGCGGCTTTACTTTTTCCAGTTTTTCGGCATATTCCTTTTGGTAAAGGTATATAACCTTTTCAACGTCATATTTTTGACCCAACTTTTTCAACAACGATTCTAAAGCATTAGGATCGTTATTGACAGCCATCCAAGTGAGCAATGTGATTTTCGTTTTCATATCAATAGCAATTTATACATCCATCATTCGTTAAAATCAGCTTCCAAAACCTTAATGGCATTAGAATCAATCAATCCAGACAAATATCCATGTGCAGCATATAACAATTCTGGGGTATGGTCATCAGGCGAGCGTTCAATATCAAATGTAAGAAAAGTCTTAATTTCACATTTTATGGACTTCATGTTTTCAACAATGCTTTTTACATACGGATTTGCAACAGGAGAAAGGGCGGACAGCATATTACTATCAGCATCTTTGCCATTTTTCTTTTTACGCAAGCGACATAGCGCAATCAAGCATTCTAAACATGCAGAATACAATCGATTATCATTCAGATTTTTTTGCTTTTTTAGCTTTGGTGACACCGCAGCCTTTAGCTGATTATTTTTCAAATCATCAAACTGCTTTTGGATTGCAGTAACAAGGACTCTAGCATCATACGATGTCAAATTGAAGACAAAGCTATTTACACGCCATAACGCAACCGCTAAAATCCTTATTGCGTATTCCGCCTTTTTAGGGTCCTCAAGCAACGAGAATGTCCGCTCTAATAAATCATTTTGCCATTCCGTAGAACAGTCTCCAAGTGCGTAAGCAATCCAGTTTGGATAATCAAAATAATCTGAGACGTTATCTAGAACATTTGTCAGATACGGATAAAACCAATCTGGAATATCTTTATGCATACAAGACAAGAAAAACATAAATTCATTTGCTACACATGTAGGGAGTTTTTCTTCTTGCAAAATATTCTTCAATTTTTCTAGTACTTTTTTAGTACCCTCACGGAACACTATGGGACAAGCCTCATCTTCAATACTTCTGCCGTTATTCCATACCATTATGGCCGGGAATCTGAGAGATTTTGTAAATTCAGTCTTATTCCAATTACGTCCAACAACATGAGGATCAACCCCTTGAATTCCTTTACGCGTTTCCATCAAACAGCACCAGACTTTACATCCGACTTGAGGATGTTGCCTATTATCGATGAAACAAATGGCATCCCTATTTAGACGACTTATATGAAAAAAGAACGCACTTTTATTATCATTCTGGCTTGAAAATGTTGGTTTTGGAGAAAAAGTACGCAGAAGAGTAAAAGTTCCAGAGTATATAATTTTTGAATATTCCTTAGGCAACCATTCGTCAATCAAATTTGATTTTTTTTCTAAATCACGTTTTTTCACCGCCCGCATATCCGCCCAAGTATATTCTCGAACAAAATTCGGCACAGGCATATCGTGGATATAATCCTTATGCGACTTATTTTCCCACTTCACGGATACCGACTTAAATTCCGCAGTTTCTGAAATCGGAATAAATTCCAAATTATACGGAAGCGGATTTCCATACGTATAAGTCAACTTTAAGCGGCATGTTGTTTCTCGTTCAAGAGGCAACGAAGAATCCTTTATAAACGCAAAATACTTCGAAGATTCTTTATTCGCCCCCTGCGCAAGCGGAAACTCGTAGAATTCTTTACCTATAGGGAAACTGAATTTCCACGGAATTTTAATATCTACCGGTCTACCAACAACAGGACGAATGGAAACTATTTCAGGTTCTACAAGAACATATTCCTTTCCTGTAGAATCAACCATACTGAGCTTTGGCAGAACATCTAGCCACAAAGGAATATCAGGAGTAATTTTCTGCAAACAATCGTATTCAACCGCCCCTACAGACGAGTCGTCATCGGCATAAAAGACAATCTCTTTTTTCGCTGCTGTTATTTTTTGAAATGAAGTTTTAGATTCAAAATGGAATTCATCAACAGAAAATGAATCTTTTAACAAGTTTGCATCTAGCGAAGTCAACAAGTGTTCCATATTTTTCGGAACATTTTTTGGCGGGATTATTTTTTTGACATCTTCTCTCGTCACAGACAAACGCTGGAATACAAAACCTTTTGTTTCAGGATTTTCCTTTGCTAGTTCCTTATCGTAATTAACTCGTATTTTAGACTTTATTTCATAGTCTTCATAAATCATCCTTACCGAGATTACATCGCCCTCATGGAAATTCTTTTGAATATCCTGCAATTTGGTAAACAGGATAGCAATACTCCTTGGTAAAATTTCCGTATTCGAGAACGTCGAATTCATGCTAAACTTAAAAGCATTCACACTCGGCGAGAAATCATCTACATCGTCACTGGTGACATAAAGGCATTTGCCACAACACAATTCACCCTTTATGGTTTTTGCAAAACTGCTACACGCTTTTTCCACATAACTCTTATTATCATCAGAATCCGAATCCGGCAACAATTTAGCATTAAAAATGGAATGAATCGAAAAAGTCTTATAATCCTTTGATTTTGTATAAATCAATTTTGAATGAGCCGAAGAACAGGGATACCAAATATCCTTGACACATTGAGACTGATGAACAAGCTTTTGTGAAAAGCGCCCTTTAGATCCATTTCCAAAAGTATAAGAAGGTAAAACCGTGCTAAGGTCAACAGCGGCAACCTCTGTCAATTTCACATCACCATTGACAAATTTTTCAGGAACCGCAAACGCTTTATTCGGCAATAGACTATTACATTTATCTTCTGCAAATGAAAATAATTGCGTCACCTCCGAAATTTGAGGAATGCTGAAATCGTCCAAAGTGTATTTAATCTTTCCCCAAGACGAAGTTTTCATGTACCCGACAAGAGCCGTTTTTTCCGGCATCAAGCTCAGTGACATACTATCAGGAAAAAGGACCCTTTGTTGAAACCGAACATCATTATAGCGATTCATTTTCGCCACAAAAAGCCAAAAACATGCTGACTTTTTTAACGATTCAAGATGGTCTAAATCATATTGAACTTGATCATTCAAATTCCGAAGCATCAAGTGAGCTTTCCAGATTTTGCGATAATTCTTATCGTTGAGAAGGGTATTGTTTGGAGGAGTGTTGTTCCACTTGCCTATCAGCAAAGCCTCATCACTTTTCAGCCATTGGTGTACCGTTGATACAAAACGTTCAAAGTCCTCACTTATGGAAAGTCCACACTTATAGCAAGCATTTTCCTTCTCTAAAAGAACGTCCTCTAAATTTTGCATAAAGACCTTGAACAGGCGATTTTCAGCAGTATCAAGGCTTGTTGTATGATACACCCCCATCATGCGCTGTTCAGACGCAATTTTTTGTTTTACAGTAAAGCCAGGCTTTTTAGCAAGCCACATCATGCTTCGGCTATCAACTTCACGTACTTGTTCAGGGCGTGTAATCCGGTGCTCACGAATATTTTTTTCATGAAGCAAATCAATCAAATTGCGAACAGCGGTAGAAACAAAGCACACGACATGTTGCAAGCGGTCATTCTGCCAATCGCACTTTTCTGCATTGACAGAAGAAAGGCCGTACAAAACATCATCAACTGTAACAGGGAGAGGATCATCTGTAACAGGGTCAAACTCCATTACTGATGAGAACAATCCTACTATAGAAAACAGAAGTTCATACTCTTTTCCATTTCCCGCAGCGATCTGCTTATATATTGTACAAAGCTCTACCGACATACCAATTCCTTACGCCTTAGTCTTGTTTTGCCTCAGCAGAATCTTTTGCATTCTGCGGATCATTCGAAACATCGTCACGCAGCAAATAACCAGATGTTGTCCAAATAAACTGACCATAATTCTGTTCTACCGCATTCTTGAAGTCTTCATGAAGAGTTTCAGGAATAATGCCTTTAATCGCATCCAGCACATCTTTCTGCGTACCGCGAGTTTCAAGACCGCGAAGCTTAGGCATCACCTTCTGCACCAACTGATCTTCAAACGCGTTATCCATAGCATGCTTACGAGACGAATCACTTTCAGCAGCAATGACGTCAGGATAAAGCGACATATAGTTTTCAATAGACTGCCAGACACGATGGCCCAAGGCACGTCCCGCCTTTCCAAGCTGTTCGTTAATCTGTTCGATTTTTTCCTTGTAGCCATTAATGAGGTTGTCTTCAAAATCAACCGCATTCTGCCAAGAGCTCCAATTGGATTTCAACAGAAGTGGTGCAGGTTCTGCAAGGACGCTATTTTTCCTAGAACGGATTAACGTTTTGGGACGCGGGAAATTAATCACGATTCCGCGGTCAAGAACCTTGTCCGAAAGAGTCTTTGTCGTTTCGTCGTTATTCATCGTACCCGTCCAAAGAACATTGCGTCCCAAACGAAGCGGAAAATCAGCCATTTTGCTTCCGATTTTCACACCAATAAACGGGAACGAGCGATCATTTTCCTTAAGGCCACGACGAGTCTCAAGCTTACTCAAAAAGTCCGCAAAATAAAGTTCAACGTTCGCAAGATTCATTTCATCCAAGAGGATCATCGTCATGACATCATTAAGCCCCTGCTGATCATCAACATTACGCTGAGACTGCGCCAGCAAACGGAGCATATCCGTCGGTTCAAAGCAATTATCAATCGAGTTGTAATAACCAAGCATTGCTTCCTGACAATCCCAGTTCGGTTCCACAGGCATCGAAAGGAAATTGATACCGCCAAAGCGGGAGTAAAGACGCGGAAGTTCCGACTTACCCGTACCGCTCACGCCTGCAAGCACCGTAAGCGGAGACATTTCAGAAGTTTTAAGAGCCGTATGGAAAGCTTTAAGAATACGGTTCGAGAAATGGAACCCGCTTTGTTCAATCTTATCATTAATGCCCTTAAGCCATTCCGTTTCCTTAATATCCGCCGATTTATTACGGTCTAAATGTTCCTTAATCAACGGTTCATTGATAGCCTTGATACGGTCATCACGTTCTGCAGGATTTTCATAAGTCGAGCGAAGACGAGTAAGCTGGTCTTCCACAATTTTTTTGTCTTTTTCAAGAGCGTCAATCCTCTGACCCAAAGAATCCTTTTCTGCTAAAGCTTGTGTAAGCTGACTATGCAAAGCCCCACTCTGAAGAATCTTTTCCGCAACAGCATTTTCACGTTCTACAAGCTTTTCTTTTTCTTCTGCCAAATCAGCCGCAGTTTTCTGCAACGTATAAGACGGTGTATTATTGACCTTTTCTAAAGCAAGGGCAAGTTCCTGCTTTACGCGCTGGTAATCCAAAAGGATTTCCGCAGGATTTTTGCCGTCAAATTCAGCCTTAAGGTCTTCGAATTTTGCAACAATGCTTTCATTAGCATGGATAGAATTACGCAAAGATGCAGCTTCTTCTTCAATCCGTTTAATCTTGCGATCCTTATCAGCAAGGATTTCAGAATAACGTTTTTCTACATCATTATCAATATTTTTTTCTCTTTCATCAAGACCCTTAGATTTGACATCATTACGTTTTTCTTTAAAGGAAACAATACGATCACGTCCGTCCAAATCATCGTTTTTGGCGTTGAGTTCCTGCTCGCGAGTATCCATCTCAGCAATTTTCTTCGAGAATTCATCAACATTCTTTCCACTCGATTCAAGCTGAACCCTGAGAGTTTCAAAATTCGCCATCGTCTTTTCATAAGTAGCAGTAGTCTTGTCGAATTCAGCTTTTTGCTGTTTTAACTCATTGACAAGGCCTTGTTTATCTTCACAGAGAGCTTTATTTTGGGCATCAAGTTCCGTATTCTTTCCAGAAAGTTCCGCATTTTCTTTTTTCAATTTTTCAATTTGATTTTTTAAATTTTCAGTATCAACTTTTGCAGCATCAATAATTCCATTAGCCTTGCCTTTAGCGTCATTGACAATGCGGTCATATTCCGTTTTTGCACTCAAGCGAATTTTTTCGGCAAAGTCATTAGCTTCACTCTGAATTTTTTCAGCAGCCTTTTTCGCGTCTTCACGCAACGTTTCACAGTATTCTGTTGCAGAATTGCGCATTTTCTGAATTTCTTCTTTGGTTTCATTGATACGCTTTTCATGCAAGTCAGCAGCGAGCTTTTCGGCATCCTTAAAAAGTTCAGCCTTCTTCTGCGCAAGATCGTGAGAAGCTGCGACAAGCGATGCCTCAATCTTTTTAAAAGCCTCTTCTTGGGCATTAAGCGCAATTTTACGAGCCACGACATCAGCCTTTTGCTCATTAAAGGCCTTAATTTCTTCTTCCGTCGGGATAGACGCTTCGCGGGACTTGTAATTTTCAAGCTGATTATTCAAATCCGTGATTTGATTTTTCTGTTCATCAATTTTTTTCTTTGATGCATCAAGAAGTTTTTTGACATCTTCCTTAGAGTAAACATTCTCTTCTTTTGTATAATCTTTTTCTTCAGACATAGTTTTTATCTCCAATTAATATTTAAATTCTTTCTTTTAGCCGTTAAACAAATAACTTGTTAAAAATCCATTTTTCGCAAAATAATGAATCAAATCAATTATTCGTTTTTTTATTTCTAGAGTCCTTTTCTCATCAATAGAATCCGGAATTTCCCCATGAGACCGTTTATGCGCGATATAACATATATCCGAGAGCATTTCACGCCATTGGGCAGAAATTCCTCGCAACAACTCCGCATCGGCAAGCGTACAAAAAGCGATACAGGCAGCATTCATTGAAGCATTTTTCCTATTCAACGCAGCGCTAATTTTATCTTCTTTTGTCTTAAGCAACGTTTTAAATACATTTTCTTCAGGAATTACAAAACCAGCACGTTTTACCTTTTCCACCCAACCTGAATTTTTCAGTTCATCACCAAGACATTCATTTACCGATTTAAACAAATACTCCAAAATTCGATATTGATCAAGAATAATCGCATTATTCAAATTTTCAGCATTCGTTCCACGGCGTTCCATATCAATAATAAAGCTGATCAAACCCGCATTCAATGCATAGCATAGCGAAAATCCAAGAGAATCCTCCATTCTAGAAATAGCCTCATCTCGTTCATTCCGCAAAGCAATCTTTTCTTCAAAAGAAAATTCACTTGCTTCCTTTACCTTGATATTGAGTCCCTTTTGCATCAAAAGAAGAATTTCTTTGTACGCTTCTTCTACATAGGTAGGAAAATCCTCAATTTTCCCAACAGATCCTTCGTGCATTCCTTGATTGCGTTTTTCATTCAAATCTACAAGGATACACAGGAAATCGGGATTTTCGCTTGCAAATTCTTTAAGCCAAGACTCTTGATCTAAAGATATCAGAAGCAAATCCAAAAGAGGTAACAGTTTTGGAGTCTTTTCAAAGGCATTCCAAAGTTTCCCATTCTTTTGACAGAAAGCTTTCCTCTCATTCAAGCCAACATCAAAACCAAGATTTTGCGCACTTTTAAAAGCCGAACTTCCAATAATATGGGTAGACGCTTTGCTATTGAACATTCTTCTATTCTTGTCAAGAACCGTTTTAGCGCAGTACTCATTAGAACGCTTGTGCAAAATATAGAAGAGGACCCATTCTACAAGTTGAATCAAATAAACTACAGAATCAACCATCGCTGAGCGCAATTTATCTTCCTTGTCTGGAGAATCCACAAACGAATTCAATTCCTTCATGCATTTCTGTACAGGAACGAGCTTTTCCTTCAATTTGGAGTACCTTTCGACAGACTTGCTTACAGAAGAACTATTATTCGCATTTGTTCTTACCTGGACACTTTCACGAAGGCTTGCAATATATTTCTTATCAACATCATTCTTAATCCGCTGAACAGAAAAGAACGAAGTCACCTTACCAAAGCCATCAGTAAACACCCAGTCTCGAGACGAGCCTTCCGGCTGAAAGACATCCATCAAAATCCATCTGAGATTTTTTGACGTATTTTGCTTTTCTTCTACACGCGCATAGATTCCGTCTTTACCAGGGTAAAGCTTATGAAGCATCGCTGTAACGTCTTCACTTCGCGGGACAAAATTCAAATTCTTGTCATATTGAAGTTTGTAAGCGGTTTCAAATTCATCCGATTCGGTTCCTGCTGTCGAGTAACCTTTATATTTGAAAAAAGACCTTCCTGATTCTTCCCACACCTCTTTTCCAAAAGAGTAATTAAATCGGTCATTGTCTTCCAACATGCTAAAATAAGGAACGACATCTCCAGATACAGCATCAACATAAACATGTATTGAACTACTGTGATTTTCAATCATCTCACCCAATCTTTGTTTGCCAATATCTGTTATCTTGAAACAACCATCAAGGCATCCATGCTGTTCAAGACGCGACTGCATAAAAGAAATAAGATCTTCTTCTAATCCTGTACTTGAAGCAATATCCTTGATATCAGTCACATTGATATCCGCAAGCCGAAGGATTACCTCTTCGATGATATTTCTCTCATAATCATCAACACCCGCAGCTTGGGCAATGAACTCAAAACAAGGCCACAAAATTTTTTGGCGTATTCTTACAGGGAATGCACCATTCCATTCTTTTCCACCAATTATTTTTTCCATGTCAAGACCACTCCATAACCTTCGTCATTTTTTCCATTGCACAAATCATAAAATTCAGCCAAAGCAGGCACCTTTTGAGCCCTCGCCTTTTCAGATGTCACAAAATCTTTACTTCCAACAGCAATAAGGACTTTTTTCTGACGAGACATACTGACGCAAAGTCTATTGGGAGTAAGAAAATCAATAGCCCCTGTAGAACGCACAACCGAAAGAAAGACGACATCAAATTCCATTCCCTGGAAAGCATCAACAGTTCCAACCTTGTAAGTCACAGAATCTTTCAATTCCTTTTTATAACGTCCAAGCTTTTGCAGAATGAGATTTCGCTGAGCGCTATAGAACGTAATGATACCAAAGCTCATTTTCTTTTCTTTAGCAAGATGATTCTGACTCCGTACAAAATTCATCATAGTCTCGACTATACACTCGGCTTCGCAATCACGAATTCGGCTCGTTCCATGCTTTTCTTCTCTACCGCATTCTTTAGGAACATCAATCCAAACCGCAGCCTTATTTTCAATCCCAGGAAGATTGTGTTCAAAGTCGCTCGCCGGTCTTGGAGATTCGTATCCTTCGCCATAAGGCTCATAGAAAAGACGGGAACAGAAATGTCCTAAAACAGGATGAGTACGGAACTGTTTATCCAATGTAATCGTCCGCTTTATGCCATCCTTTTCCTCTAATTCCTTGAGTTTCTTGAACAATAGCTCAAAAAGGCTTAACTTGAAAGCATTCTCGTAAGCGTCATTCACATTTTCTGACGACTCCGAAGTGGAATCTTTCTTGGATTCCATTTCCTGTTGCGTTTTTTCATAAACATCATTGCAAAGGTCGTCATCAACGAGTTGCGGCAATTGCCTATGGTCACCCACAAGAATAATACGTTTTACAGCTTTGCACATCGGGATAAGCAAATCGGGAGGAGTCGCTCTAGCCGCTTCATCCACAATAACGGTATCATACAATTTGATATAGGAACTATTCGCCTGTTCAACAGATTTTTTTTGCTTCGTTATATCCTTTCCAACAGACTGCTGGCTTGTCGCTGCATAAACATAATCACATTCCTTCAATGTTCGGGCAAACGCCTGATGCCCCGAACGAAGAGCGTCTACCCAATCTGCAATAATCTGATCCTTTTTACTTTTTTTGCTATGGAGCGACATCAAGAAAACGACAACCTTATTGCATAAGGACATAACCTCGTCATCAACCTCAAAAGCAAAATATGCAGGTCTTGGGGAAAATTCCTCAAGCAAAATTGATTTCAATTCAGCAAGTTTTTGAAGTTGTTCTGTCGATGGCGATGCGTTTCCAACAACCAAATCCATTAAAAACGATTCCCATTCTTGATGCCTAGGCAGCCAAATACTTTCAAGCGCAAAATACAATTCTTCTACACGCTTTTGTCCATCATCAGAATACGTTTTTTCAGAAGTTCTGATGGAAAGGATTTTTCTAAATAAAGCCTTATCCACAGAAGAAATAGCCTTATCTTTTCGCAACAAGAGATTTCTCGCTTCAGAAGCAAGCTTTTCTGACACAGGGAGCAAAGCAACATATTCAAGCAAGCTCTCTTTATTTTCTGGTAACGGAGATATTCTATATTCGGCAATTTTATCTGCAAAGATTTCTTCGCTATGAGAAATTTCAATATTCGGATGAAGCGAAAGGACTCTTTCTTCAATTTCCTTACACCAGGAATCTATATGTTCGTTGTAGCTCCCATGAGCGTCACGACGCTTTCCATATTTCCAAGTCGGCAGGGAATTGATGCGAATTCGCTCAATCATGTTTTCTACAGCGTCATGCTGATACGACGTTGCAAGGACACGACCCGCAGTGACACCGCGTTTATCCTGCATTTCATTCAAAAGTTCAAGAACAGCCGTAATGACTGTAGTCTTGCCAGTGCCAGGAGGCCCCTGCACAAGAGCAATTTCAGGAGTAGTCAGAGCCACGTCAATCGCTTCAAGCTGTCGATCTGTTGGCGGATTCCTAAATATTTTCTCTTGCACACGATTTGAAATATGCATCTTGGAAGGATTCTTACCAAATGACATAAAATCAAAACTGCCTTCCAAAATATTTCCCAAAAAATTGATGCCCGCACGTCCCGTAGATATCATATCCCAGGCATCCTGCTGTCGATTGATTTGGCTCTCTTCGCCAGTCATGGACATCCAAATACAGCCTTTCTGAGGAATGTTTGAAATTGTCGGAGCATTTTTATCCGTCGGGAGCGTAAGTTGAATCCAATTACCTTCATAATCGGCAACATCACATACAACTTCTTCTTGAACTACTTTCTTTTTTGCTTGATTCTCATTTGCTTCTATCGCCTTGCGTTCCTTCGCAGCGAGACTCTTCTTTTCGCAATATTCAAGGAAATCACATTTTATATCCTGCATAAAAAGAGGCTGTGCCACATTATTGAAGCAAAGGACCGCTTCTTCGACCGAAGATTCCTTCATTTTTTTAGAAATATTTTCCTTAAAATAAAGCTTTATGCAGTCTTCAGAAACAGGAGTGCAACGTTCATAATGCAATACGCCGAACTTTCGAGCCTGTTCAAGAATACGATTTCCACGAGCCGCAGTATATTCGCGCCAAGCCTTTAAATAACTGCCGCTTTTTTCAATCAGATTTTTAAGCTTTTCAAGATTGTATTCAGAAGCCTTTGTTTTCTGATCCGAAAAAGAGATGTTCGCCTTTACCAAGTGAAAATTGCAAGCGGGGCGAATATTTTTACGCAAAGCCGTACCGGTTACCGTAAAATATTTTTCAGTTCCGGTTGAGGTTAAATTTTTCTGTTGCACCTTTATAGCAAAACATTTACCAAAATGACTGCACAGAATTGAAAAAGCGCTACCAATTTCTGTTTTTTCCGGTTCATCTGAATCATCGGCATTCTCCTCCTGTTCATCATTTGGAGTTTCGGAATCCCCTTGCATGATAAAATAAGATTCACCATCAAGCATCACCATGCAATCTTCAGCAAGCCTCTTTCGGAATTCTTCAACATCTTTGCCTTTTTTATCCTGCAGTTTGCCAAATTTTTCCATTTCTGCAAGAATAGCAACATCGCCAAATTCTACAACAGCCCCCGCAAACACATAAAAATCAAAAATAAATTCACCGTCTTTGGAGACCGACTTTACTTCGCATATATGCGCTTGTTTTCTGCGGAAGCAGAAATCCACATTTTCTTTGTCCTGCTTATTCTTGAAATCAAATTCAACAGCCCGATCTTTCGTCCGGATAATATAGTTATGATGAATGGGATTCGGCACGACTGTAAAAGAGCCTACTTTTATGCATGAAGCATCTTTATCAACAACAACCTTTGCTTCAATATTCTCATAAAACGGAACAGTTTCAATATGATTTACATTCATCATCAGCACTTCCCCACAATTTCAACAGAAAGAGTACGAGACCATTCGTTGCGTCCAACACATTTTAAGGCATACGTTTCGCCCTTCCTTATCTGAAGAATGTAACGACCCGAAATTTTTTCTTCTTTTCCATTTACACCCATAAAAAAGTCACAATTATCCACAAACTGCAATTGCAAAGAAAACTCGATACCTCTGCCATTATAATTTACAGTACGTACTTTAAAGACTCCACGATAAAAAGTGTTTACATCAAACGGCATAAACACATGTTCTGGCAAAGGAAATTCAGAACCAGAATTATCTTCACAAAATTCCAATTCATGAGCAAAGACAACCTTGCCATTTTCATCTTTCAACAGCAAAATCGGAGGATGCTTTTTATCACACCAAGGACAATTTTTTGCAGATTCATCATACACAAAGCTCATGCCACAATCGGGACAACGCACGCTTTGTGCCTGCGAATGGGCAAACGCTCTTGCCCAAAGAACCGACGTAGGTCGAATTTTCGGGTTTTCACGACCTTCTTCTGAGAAAGTCATGTTGAACAAAGTGAAAGTCTCGTCAGTCAAGAAATTCTGCCTAGGCAAACCATCATCTGTATGGTTAGAAACATCGCTAAAATCTTCAACCCAAGGAATTTTGCCAGAATATTGTGGATCTATATCAACTTGCTTTTGTTCATCTTCTTTTTTCGCATCTTTAGCGGTTACATCCCAATCGTCTTCAAAACCTCCAACCTTGGCCATTTTTCCTGCAAACGGATGGAGAGCAGCAAGAGTTTCAAAGGCTAACGTAGCAAAGGAATACACATCGCTATTTATACTACAGCTTTTCCCCTCAAGTAATTCCGGAGCCGCATAGCGAGGCGTATATACCAATTTCTCAGAATCCTCACCAGGAATAAAAACATTGTCTGCATCAATAAGCCAAACATTCTGAGTTGTAAACTTAGGATCTTTTGTCACAAACACATTATTCGGAGACAAATCGCAATAGACCATCCCTACACCATGCATTTTAGCCAACAAAGCCGCAAGTTTCGCAAGCAGTTCAAAACGCCTACGGTGTCCACCATCTTCAGACATTTTTCCAATCGCTTTTTCATCCAAAGGAACAAGGTCAGAAAAACCCGTCATATCACCCATAAGACGCATCACATAGCCAGAATAATCTACAAGGCGAGCCATCGGATAAGCCAAATGAAGCCTTTCCGGAAATGGTTTTTGCATAATCGCCTTAAAGGCTGCATCATTTTTTAAGAAAGTTTCCTTATTTTTGTCCCTACAGATAAGACGACCTTTGGAATCAAGTGCAAACTTTATAACAATCTCAGGATTGCGAGTAAGGCAAACAACACCTTGCCCTCCTTGACCTAGAACTTTAGCGATATCGTGCGAGCAACCATAAGAATCCAGCACACTTCTAATTTCTACAGTATTCCCTTCACTATCACACAAGGGAAAAACATTTTCATCAGCATTTTGCATTACAGCCCCGCTACAACAATAGTTTTGTCATCGGTATGGTGCGGAACAGGCCATTTTTCCATCATATTCCGCAAAAAAGCGTTTCGCTTCCAAAAGAACATTTTCTTCAATTCGCAGAAAATATCTTCCGCAAATGGAAGTTCCTTCCCAGAATTCATATCTGCGGATATTCCATCCGTCGACAACACAACCCCTTTAAACAAAGACCTATCATAAATGGCATACTTAAATTCCCGCACCGCAGAAGAATCCGACAACGAGCAAGTCGCATTAGAAAATGAACCATCCTTGTCATCCGTCAGTGCAACACTTTGAGAAGACTCCTTGCCCAATAGGCAAATCATGCCATCTCCAAGTCTTGCGGTCAATATTTTTGTTTTCGTTGCAAATACAAAAAGGCATGTTGCAGAGCATTCTTTTACATCGTGAGGCAAAACCGACTTTTTCCATTGTTCAACAACATTCTCAAACAACTGAGAAATCGGATAAGACGAATGCTTGTTTTTTACAAAGAGCTCAATTTCCTTGGCCACAGACATGCACGCCATCTTTGAACCTAAATCAGAATAAGGCTTGCTCCCCATACCATCAGAAACAACGAAGAGAGAATACTTTCTTTTTTTCAGGTACAAGAACGCATCTTGATTGACAATTCCATGCAACACATGGGACGGCCCCTTAACGCTTGCGCCACATACAAATTTTTTTCCAAAGCAAAACATCACCAGCCCTCTTCTTCGGTAGAACAGTCTTGTTGACTCATCAAAATTTCCACGGTCTTCAATACATCTTCAGCAAGAACCACATTCAAGCTTGAAAAAAACTTATAAGCCGAAACATCCATGGCATCACCGCCACAAAGAACGAGATACAAAGAATCTTTTGAGTTTTCTATAAAATCTTTTATGACGCGCGACTTACAACATGAATCAGCCAAAGAATAGGCATCCGTCAAAAGCAGTGTTTTTTTCTCGTTGCACTTTTCAATTAAAGACTCAAATTCGTTCGCACTGCCGTCCCACTGTATTTTTTCAACAGTAATCCGATCCGTCTCATCAGCCAATTTTTCACAAGCAGAAAGAGTCTGCAAAATATTGCCAACAATTAATGGCTTACCCATGGCATACATACTGCCAGAAACATCAACAATAACATACAGCTCTTTCATGCTTAAGATTCTCCCAATTACAGATCTAAACCGAATTCTTTAGCCAAGTCTTCCAAACGTGCAGGCGTATTACTTGCAGCAGGCAGAAGAGCATTGGGATTCTGCGAACGGCTGCGGACAGAAACGCTCATCGTCACAAACTTGAAAAAGTCACGAATCTGCGTTGCCTGATCTGCGCGGAACACCTTGTTTTCCGTGCCGCTGAGGAACTTGTTCAGAACGTCGTCTGCCTCTGTAGTCCCAATAGCCATGGCAAAGCGTTCACACTTCGAGCTACGACCCGAACCAATAAAAGCCTGCATGGCATCTTTCCAATCATCGTTAGGCTCTCCATCCGAAACAAGGACCACAGCAGGGCGGTAACCGCTAGAAGGGATAATAGACTTGTCTTCAAGCATATCCTTCGCCATGCGAAGAGCGGCACCCATCGGAGTGTTGCCATTTGCGTTCAAACACAAAAGACTTTCAATATTCTTTGCAGGCTGCAGCGGGACATCGTAAGTAGCTCCGCCCACACCAAAACTGATAACGGCAACATTGATATCAACCTCACCCTGACCAGCCGTCTTAAAAGATTCGATCATTTCGTTGACCGATGCATTGAGCTGGTTGATTTTGTTGCCGGACATACTACAACTGCGATCAAGCAGCAGAATCACAGGAAGCGGGCGAGCTTTGGCAACGGTATACTTAGAAGGATCAAATGCCATAATAAAATCTCCTTTATGTTATGGTCAAAATTACACTTTTTCAAATGCAAAATTCATGCCAAGTAAAAAAATGCCGTTTTTACGGGAAAATCAACATTTCTGCAAAACCAATATTTAATATACGTAATATTTTTCTTTTAAATGGAAAAATTTTTCGTATTAAACAAGCAACACACCATAGTTCTTTTTTCCAAAGATATCTGACGCCCCAGAAAAGTCCCCTTTTTGTTCAAAAAACGACACCTTATTCATTATTTCAAACAAGAGCCCAACATTAGCTGCAATTTGGCACGCATTTCGCTATTCCCTCGGCATCCAACAAACCTTAGCCCAGGAGAGCACAATGCAGCCTTACATTTCCAACAACAAAGACATCCGCGATTTCGTCCTAAACATCTTAAAGTCCAAAAAATGGGAAATCGCACGTCACGGCAAGCACGTCATCTTGCGACACATTGAAGAAGGAGCAAATAAGATATTCTCTGTTCCATGCACTCCAAGCGATTCCAGAGCTTTTTCAAACTTCTGTAGAGACTATATCGCTACGTAAGAGAATTTCTTATCCAATCCGGCAAGATTCAAAACAGCATTGCCTAAAAACTCCCAACATGGGAAAACTTTTATAGAGGATTCTTATATGACTAGAAACATGCCTGAGATTATCAAAAAGGCACACGCCGCTTCCTTCCAGAACAGAGGGCTCGTAAAAAGATCCCAGATGTGCGGCTGCTTCTTTTGCTGCAAAACATTCCCCGCATCAGAAGTAGAAGACTTCTGCATCGACAGGGAAGACCTGACAGCGTTATGCCCATACTGCGCTATTGACTCTGTCATCCCTGACGCTTCCGGATGGCCTGTAGACGCAGCATTCATGAAAAAGATGAAGCGCTACTGGTTTTAGTAACCAGCAGCGCCTCACCCAGCCTAAAATAGGTAACCTATTTTAGGCAATTTTTAAATATTTTCCCCGTCCTTATCCTTTGTACTTTATCACAAGCATGGTGAGGTCGTCGCTCTGTTCCGCGCCATTCACAAACTCGGACACCGCATGTGACATCGTATCCAGCAGTTGCTGCGGTTCCGCAAATGCGGAGAGTTCACTATTGCCTCCAGTTTTTCCACCCCCACAAATCGTTTTTTCAACGCGCTTCAATCCAAACAGCTTTCCATTTGCGTTCATCGCTTCGGTGAGGCCATCCGTATAGAGCAAGATCATATCGCCCGCAGCGATGACCGATTCCTGGATATTGTATTTTTTTTCTTCTATGACCCCGATAGGGATATTTGCGGTAACATCGAGATATCGCATATTACGTCCAGTAATGATAATGGGCTTTTCATGGCCGGCATTGCAGTAGCTCAGGCGCCCCGTTGCAAGGTCTAGCACACCAACAAAAAGCGTTGCAAACATTCCCGTCGTATTTCCACGACTGGCCATCGTGTTCATTCCCATCACAATGTGAGATGGATCATCGACTTTAGTTGCAATCGTGCGGAACACGGCCTGCGTCATCGACATGACAAGTGCCGCCGGGATTCCCTTGCCGCAGACGTCACCGATATTGAAGAACAGCTTTCCATCACGCACAAAATAATCATAAAAATCGCCACCCACCTGTTTTGCCGGGACCTGACTACCAACGATATTCAGGAATTCGCTTTCGGGCAGCGGTGGCGGAAGCATCGCCGTCTGGATCGCATTTGCAATGCCAAGTTCCCTGTTAATCAGGTCTTTTTCGGCACTGACTTTGCTTAACTTACGGACGCTGATGATGCTGCGGTACATGATAAAGCCAAGCACAAAGAGGCCGACAAGCTGAAGAATGATGACAGGGATAAGCGAGCGCTGTTGGTTATCGTACAGCTGCACAGCCATCGAAGAGAGTTCTCGCATCGGGACGTCGGCGCCAATAACGGCAACGACACGTCCTTGAGGATCGTGGACTGGCCGCGAGAATGTAGACATCAGCGCCACGTAATAGCGGCTCATGTACGGTTCGCTCCAGGAACCTGTGCCATGCAAGCCCTCGCGGTACCAAGTGCGTTCCGTATAGTCAAATCCTATCACGGTGTCTTTTATTTCGTTGGTTGCATCGTCCCTAAACGTAAAATACCCATCGCGAAGGCCATCACTCCCCACACGATAGGCAAAATCGACGCCGACAATTTCAGGATGGTTCGCAACCACTCGTTGCAACGCCATGTGCAACGAATCTTGCTGTTGTGTATCGACAAGGCGCTCCACTTCCGGCAGCACAGCCGCAATGGCAGATTCTGCAATTTCCTTGACTTCAATGATTCGGTTTGCAGAGGTAAGATCGTGCTTGGCCATTTCCTTAATTTGTGCGGTAATGGCACGGCGTGTAGAAATGTACTGCACTGCGGTCGTCAGTTCAAGCAACAATGCAGCAACTACGAGGACCGTAACGCTCCGTATTTTTGTATGGCGGGATGTGTTCATAATACTGCGCCCCTCAACATGCAATTCTTGTAGTTTTATAATATATGTTATTTAGGGGAAAAATCGCAATTTAGGTTTCTATTTTTGTTCAAAATCACAATCTTTACAATAAAAAACTAGTCCAAAAGCCCTTTATTTTGGCGTTGGAACACAAAATAATAAATCAGGCTCCAGGCACCCCACAAAACGCAAAGCGCCATGCCGACATAGCCAACGGTATAAACGGTCGAGGCAATTGAGTCACATTTCAAAAGCAGGCCAGTTTCCGAGAGGATAAAGTTCCAGTCGTGGAACCCGTAAGGGGCTTCGGCACCGGTGCCACCGCTAATGAGCATGAGTTTCATCGGGAGAGCATCTTCGATGTAAGGCGCCACGTCAATCAGGTTTTCGAACGCCCACCAAAGCGCAATCGAAGCGCCGAACAGGTCACGGGGTTTAATCCAAAGTGCTAAGCAAAATACGAGCGGCATAATCGTCTGGAAAAGCGAGCCACCAAGCGACGTAATCACTTCGCTCCCGAAGATTCTAAAAACGATGTGCCCCGTTTCGTGAACCGGCAGGTTCAGGTTGTGCAGGAATTGCGCAATCCAGGATTCATACCCGCCAGCGAACGCCTGTAGCGTAAAGAATGCCATCGCCACAAGCAACACGATGCGGACCGTGAAAAAGTTATTATGCCCGAGCGGTCGCGGCAGCAAAAAGAACTGCACCCAAGCAGGCCATTCATCTGGCTCGTTCAACCAATCCAGTATTCGGGCAAGTAATGGTTTCTTTTCGTGTGGGACAAAAGCCATGTTACCCTCCATAGATTTCTGGCGACTGGCTGTAGAATCGACGGTGCGTGAAGCTGTACCAGAGATTCGGATTTTCGCAGATGCGCTCTTCGAGCCACTTGTTAAATTTTTCGGCGACTTTGGACTGCACGCCTCCCACCTCGACAGCGTGGAGCACGCGAACTTTTTTTGAAGACGAGTGTTCTAGAGATTCATCTTTCGGAGATGCGCCGCGTTCCTCCATCCAGCAAATAAACACAGGTGTTTGCGGACGATGCCTGAGCAAAAAGTCCGGCAGCGGATTCACATTTACGGGTTGCCCCAAGAGCGTTCCCGAAAGTGCGCTCGGAATGCGGGAATCCTGATCGGAAAGCAAGCAGAAAAGATTGCCTTCGTTCAAGATGCGTATAAAGTCGCGAGGTGTCCGGGCATCCACGGAATAACTCAGGCCATTGACCGCACGGATTTTGCGTTCAAGAATGTTATTAAGCCACTTGGGCTTCACGGGTATATAACTTGCGACAAGTGGGATTTCAAGGCGGCAAAGCCACGGCCCCATCGCTTCGTAATTGCCGTAATGCGCGGTCAAGAAGATTCCGCCGCTCCGCATTTTTTCGAGCACCGGAATAGCCGCCTCGTCAAGTGCAAAGTCCCAGCCATCCACACAGCACGGGTATGCGGTAAAATCATGCGGCAACTTCTTGAAAGTCCCGAAACGAAACAAGAGTTCGCTCGCATGACGCGTCAAGTTAAGCAAAAGTTCATCGTAGTTGACGGGTGAAGCCACATGCTTTGCATTAGCTAATACGGTTTTATGCTTCCAGCCCGTAAGCCGAAGCACCACGTAAGCACCGCACGCAAAAACCGCCGCCAATATTTTACCAAAGAAAATCATTACGGATTAAAGATACGAAAAATATTTTTGTTTCGGCGATAGAACGGGATACGGAATCGTTCACATCAAGCGAGGAAAAGCGTCCGCCATAGCTACGGACATTCAAATTTCAGCCGAACCATTACGAAATCTCACTTTTTTAAACACATTTCGTAGCACTTCAAAATCTGAACCTTTACGAAATCTCATATTTTTTATCACTTTTCGTAATATTTCAGAAAACGAACTATTGCGAAATCTCTATTTTTTTAGTAGATTTCGTAATACTACTAGAGGTTCTTATGGAAAAGCTCATTGTCGGAAGGTTAAAGGAAAAGGCTCTTTTTGAAGAATGCGCGCAATCAGGAAAGCCCGAATTCATTACAGTCTATGGCCGACGTCGCATCGGAAAAACATTCTTGATTCGCGAATACTTCAACGACAAGTTCGACTTTTATTGCACCGGGTCGTATGGAGCAAGCAAAGAAGAACAGCTGAGCCGATTCTGCCAAAAGATTGCGGAATATTCCAAGAGTTTCGTTCCGGCCGTAAGTTCTTGGGACGAGGCATTCACCTTACTACAAAACTATTTAGGAAGCATCAAAGGGCGCCCCATAACAGTCTTTATAGACGAACTCCCTTGGCTGGACACCCCTCGTTCAAAATTCTTGAACGCATTCGAATATTTCTGGAACAGCTGGGGTTCCCGACAAGACAATCTCAAACTAATCGTATGTGGATCCGCAACTTCGTGGATGACAAACAAACTCCTCGGCAACAAGGGAGGTCTCCACAACCGCGTTACAAGGAGAATCCACCTCTCAGCATTTACTCTTAAAGAAACCGAAGACTTTATAAAGTCCAGAGGAATGCCTTATTCAAGGCAACAAGTTTTTGAGACATACATGTGCCTTGGCGGCACGCCGTTCTACTTGGATATGCTGAAAAAAGGTCTCAGTACAACGCAAAATATAGACGAACTATTTTTCGCACCCAACGCTCCCCTTGCCGAAGAATACGGATTCCTATTCAAGTCCTTGTTTAACGATTCAACGATGTATAAGCGAATCGTTGAATTGCTCGCAAAAAAGACTATTGGGATGACTCGTTCTGAAATTGTAGCCGCACTAAAAATTTCTGATAGCGGTGTGCTAACGGAAGTTTTAGAAAACCTTGAAAATTGCGACTTTATCCGTAGCTATGCAGCCTTCGGAAAAAAAGCAAAAGACATCATGTACCAACTCGTAGATCTCTATTCACTATTTTATCTACGCTATGCCAAAAATTACCGTGGTGGAGACAAAAACAGATGGAGCAACATGATTGATTCACCAAGTCGCAGAGCATGGAGCGGCTACGCCTTTGAGCAAGTCTGTTTAAATCACATCGACCAAATCAAGCAAAAACTTGGCATTTCAGGAATCCAAAGCGATGTATGTTCTTGGCGTTACAAAGGCGACAAAGATTCGCAAGGAGCACAAATCGACCTGCTAATCGACCGTCGCGACCAAGTCATCAATCTCTGCGAAATGAAATATTCTAGCAAGCCTTACGAAATCACCTCTACGTATATGGAATATTTAAAACAACGCCGCGAGACATTCCGCGAAGTCACAAAGACCCGCAAGTCGCTTTACTTGACACTTGTAACGCCATGCGGCCTCGCGAAGAACGCTGCATGGAACGAAATTCAAAACGAGTTGACGTTAGACGATTTATTCTAGTTTGTCCACCAAGGTATTATGATTTACAAAGAAACCAAATCAGTCAACGACAAACCGCAAGAAGTTCCTGACGATAAAATTCAGGAGAACGTCCTGCGTGGCGAGAAACTGATTGCCAGGTCAAAGAAATCGATTCAAACAATTATCTTGGCAGATTTGTTCATTTTCGTGATTGGGATAGCAACACTCAGCTTAGGTTCCAATTTTTTTGACAATCTATTTCTTATTATATATCCAATCCTATCCCTATTCATATTCTTCATGTTGTTTTCAACAGCCTCAATTTATTGCAAATGGCTTTACCATATTTTAAGAAACCTTCGCAAATGGACAGAAACACGATTTTTTCCAAAGGATGCCGCTATCGGATCGCTATTTCCCTGCATCGGCCAGTTCATGACGTTTTTCATTTTCAAGGACATCCTCACACAACAAAAAAAGATTCTTGAGGAACATGGTATCTATTCCGCACCCATACCAACGTTCCTTCTTTTGACCCCGCTCATACCTGCCACCTTTCTTTTCCTGTTCTTTTTACTAACACTCGGGATGATAAAGAGTATCCAATTTTGGACTTTTTTAGTCTTCACCAGTTTTTTCTTCCCTATTATAAGGTACGTCTTTATCTTCAAAGTACTCTTCGACATATTCGCAATCATCACCCTGCTCATCTACATGAAGTTGGTTCAACAGCCCATATCAAATGAAAAGGCGATTGCCCAATTGAACATCGACAACACAAACCCCTAAAACTTTTACTACTATTATACATACTATGAGTGAAAATTGTCTTTTCTGCAAAATCATCAAGGGTGAAATCCCTTCCAAGAAAATCTACGAAGACGACGATGTGTTCGCCTTCTATGACATCGCCCCGCAAGCTCCGGTACACTTTTTGGTCGTGCCGAAGCGCCACATTGCAACCATCATGGACATGAAGCCGGAAGATTGCGAACTCGTGGGTAAGATGCTTTACCGCGCACAGCTCATCGCGAAAGACCTCGGCCTCGAAGAAGGCGGCGCACGCTTTGTGTTCAACTGCAAGGCTGACGCCGGTCAGACGGTGTTCCACATCCACCTGCACGTCGTTGGCGGACAGGAAATGGGCTGGCCTCCGTTCCCAGCGAAGTAATCACGGCATAAAAGCCGCGAACTTATGATCAAAACTCGCGCTATAGTTCTGCACCGCTTTCCGTACAGCGATTCTAGCTTTATCGTCAAGGCGCTTACGGAAGAAAGCGGGATTGTCTCGTTTATCGTGAAGGGCGGAAAGAAAAAGGAATCTCCGTTCCGGGGAGCCCTTGATCCGCTCGCGTTAAGCGAAGTCGTTTTTCGCCAAAATCCGAATACCGATTTGCAGTTCATCAAGGAAGCTACGCTTTTGGACTGGCGTAAGAACTTGCGCAACGATTTACTCAGCACAGCGAAAGCGCAGGTCATGACCGAAATGATTCTGCGTTACGCGCCGCAAGGCGTCCCCCTGCAAGAAGAATTTGAGCGGTTGGAACAAGCCATCAGCGAATTTGATGAGGTTATCACCGACAAGTCGCGCATTTTTGCGCAGTGGCTCCTGGACACTTGCGATATGTGGGGCTACAATCTAGACCTCACCACTTGCAGCCGCTGCGGTCGCACACTCGAAAAGCCTGCCGCAGACTTTTTCCCCGAAACAGGCGGATTCGTATGCCAAACATGCCTCGGTGTCGAGCACCCGCGTGCACGATTAGAAACGCTCAATGGGCTTTGGGCGCTTCAAACAGGCGGCAAAATCGAGCGTCCTGAATTCGCCGAGAACGCGCTCCTCACCTACTTGCGCCATCACATCGGATTTTTAAAAGAAATCCACTCCATAAAATTCTTGAACGAAACACGAAAGCTGTTTGATTATCATTAAGTTCATTCACTGGATTCCGCCGGAATAGCCATAACTTTACACTATTTGTATATTTGCCCTAGTTGAAAAGTTTAAGTGAAGAGGTCATCATGTTAACACCAGAAGATATCAAAGCAAAAAAATCCAAGCACGAAATGATTTCCATGATCACCGCCTACGACTTCGCTTTCGCAAACATTGCAGAAGCCGCCGGAATTGACCAGATTCTCGTAGGCGATAGCCTTGCAAACACAATGCTCGGTTACAAGAGCACGCGTGAAATCGGCATGACCGAAATGCTCATCTTCGCAGCCGCCGTTTGCCGCGGCGCCCCGAACACGCACGTCATTGGCGACATGCCCTACATGAGCGACAAGGATCCGCAAACCGCTTACGACAACGCCCGCCGCTTTTTGGACGTGGGCTGTTCCAGCATCAAGCTCGAAGGCACTCCCGAAGGCGTCATCGAATTTTTGCGCAGCAAGGACATTCCCGTTTGCGCCCACCTCGGACTTTTACCGCAGACTGCAGAAAACTTCAAGCAGAAAGGCAAAACCGAAGAAGAAGCTCGCGCCATTGAAGAGGCAGCAAAGTTCGTCGACGGTCTCGGATGCTTCGAAATGGTTCTCGAACACATTCCCGAAGAACTTGGTGCAAAAATCACGAAAGAAGTCTCCGCACCGACAATTGGCATTGGCGGAGGCAAGTTCACAGACGGTCATGTTCTCGTGATGCACGATGCTCTCGGCATGCATCCGAACAAAATTCCGCCGTTCGCCACAAAGTTCGTAGATATGTATTCCGTTGGTGTTCAAGGAGTTAAGAAATACATCGAAAGTGTCAAGGCTAGAGCTTAATTAAAAATATTTAGTTCTAAATTTAAGATAAACTAAAATCATTTTTATTTAGCAAATTGATCTCGCAAGAGGTCGATTTTATTTTACTCAAAATTGTTAACGATAACATTTTTCTATCAAGTGAACGCTATAACAAAATTTTTTCAAAAAAAATCACTTTTTTTTAAATTATGTGTTGATTATTTGTGAAAAAGAAGTTATTTTTCAGGTATCAACAAATAAATAACAAAAAAGGAAGAAAAAAAATGGCTACAAAAACTGTTGCAAAGAAACCCGCCGCTGCTAAGAAGCCCGCTGCTGCTAAGAAGCCGGCCGCTGCCAAGAAGCCTGCTGCCGCTAAGAAGCCGGCCGCTGCTAAGAAGCCCGCTGCCGCTAAGAAGCCGGCCGCTGCCAAGAAGCCGACTGCTGCTAAGAAGCCGGCCGCCAAGAAGTAATCTTCTTTTTGATCCAACGATTTTGACCCGCAGACCTCTGCGGGTCTTTTTTTATATTGGCGGTCCGCCCTCCGTTTACTATTTTTGTTAGCATGATTTCAGAAAATGATTTGACCAATTCGCAGAACATTCCCTTTGAAGAACGCATCGCCCGCATCGAAAAGATGATTGAAGCCGAAGCAGAACCGAAAGCATTCGAACTCGGACTTTTGCTCGCTCTCAAGATGGGCCAGGAAATCCGCGAAAAGAAACCGCTCGGCAGCACGACAGGCGACATCGTCGCCGCATGGAGTTCCAAGTACCCGGAATCCGTCGTTGAAGAAGCAATCGCTCACGCCAAGCAGTTCCTCACAAATCCAGGCGCCCTCGCCGAAAAGATGAAGAACATCATGCTGAAAAAGATGAATCAGCAAGAAGAAAAAAAGGACGAGGCCGAAAGTGGAAAATAAACTCCAGGCAACCATTGACATCGGGAGTCACAGCTGCATTTTGCTAATCGCAGCGTTCGAAGTCGCACCTGCCGAATCAAGTGAAGCGCCTGTAGCACCGCGCAAGATTCTCGTGCCGAAACTCCAGAAGGTCGAAGTCTGCCGCCTCGGCGAAGACATTTACGAACACGGGAAAATCACGCCCGAACGCATCCAGGAACTCGTCAACATCATGACCAAGTTCCGCATGGACTTGCACGCCCTCGGCGCAGACCTCAAGGCAGTCGCGATGACCGAAGCCATGCGCAAGGCCACAAACCCGGACGAAGTGATTGAAGCTGTCGAAAAAGCAGTATGGGTCAAGCCGCGCGTCATCACCGGAGAAGAAGAAGGCAAGCTCACCTACCGCTCCGTCAAGGAATGGCACGGCGAAGGAAACGTCACAATTGACATCGGTGGCGGTTCCACAGAACTCAGCAACGGCGAAACGACATTCTCGATTCCCGTTGGCGCGCTCAAGATGTTCAAGGCGATGGGCCCAATTCCCGGTCCGGAATACAAGAAGTTTATCAAGGAAACATTCAAGGACTTGTCCTTCAAGGGCATGACGAAAAAGCCTGTCTACCTTATCGGTGGTACAGGCACCGCACTTGCGATGGTCTTCTTGAACAGCCAAACGTTTGACTACAAGGCGATTGAAGGTCTCGAAATGAGCCTTGCCGACCTTGAAGCGGTCACCACGCGCATCACGAATCTTTCGAAAGAACTCCGCGCGATGCTCCCAGGACTTGGAAACGGCCGCCACGAAGTTATCATTTGCGGTTTGTTCTGGTTGCGTTCGCTCCTCGAAAAGCTTCGCGTAGAAACGTTCAAGATCAGTACGGCAGGACTCCGCTTCGGACTCCTCTACCCGCCAGAAAAAGAACCGGAACCCAAGCCAAAGAAGCGCCCGGCATTCCTAAAAAAGACGGATGCCACATCCGAGACGGCGATCCCCGAACAGGTCGGGGATGACAAATAAAGGAGATGCTTGATGGATCCTATCGCCTCTACGAGGCTCCAGGATGACAGAGCAAAAAGATTATGCGTATAAACAAGTACATTTCTCTCAGTGGTTTTGCTAGCCGCCGTGCCGCAGACGAACTCGTCGCCGACGGTCGCGTACAGGTAAACGGAGAAACAATCTCTGACCTCGGCCATCAAGTGGACGAAACCAAGGACCAGGTGACGGTTGACGGAAAGTTGCTGAAGCTCCCGACAAACAAGAAAACAAAAGTCATCATGCTCCACAAGCCGGCTGGTTGTGTTTGCACCAAGGACGACCCGCAGGGCCGCCGCACGGTTTACGATTACTTGCCACCGGGATACCATAATTTCAAGTACGTTGGACGACTTGACTTGCAAAGCCGCGGTCTCTTGCTTTTCACCGACGACGGCGAATTGCTTTACCGCCTCACGCACCCGAGTTTTGAAGTGCCGCGCAGCTACTACGTGTGGACCACTCGCCCGCTCAGCGAATCTGCCGCCCAGCGCTTGGTCGATGGCGTGGACATCCGCGACCCGGAAGATCCGGACGCCCAGGAAGAAATTGCATTCGCCACAGACGTCTACCTCGAAAACGGATTTGCAGAACTTGTGCTTATCGAAGGCAAAAACCGTGAAATCCGCCGCATGATGCGTGCCATCGGTTACGAAATCCGCGACCTCAAGCGCGTAAGCTACTGCCAAATTCAGCTCGGCGACTTGCCCGCAGGCGAATTCCGCGAACTCACGCCCAACGAATTGAACAAATTGCGACAGGCCGTGCACTTGTAGGCGATCCATGAAACGTACTTTATATATCGGTGATGTTCATGGTTGCGCAGACGAACTCTCTGCGATTATCGACCAATTCGGCTTTGTGCGCGGTAGCGATACCATTTACCAGACCGGCGATATCATCAACAAAGGTCCCGACATGATGCGTGCCATGCGCATTGTCGAGGAACTCGGCATTCTAACCGTCCGCGGAAACCACGAAGAACATCTCATCCGCATGATGGAAACGCCCAAGAGCAACTGGACCGAAAAGCAGAAGAAGCGCTTCAAGGCGCTTTCGCTTGACGAATGGGTTTACATCCGCGATACCGTGAAGAACTGGCCGCTCTGGCGCGACACGCCGCACGCCCTCCTCGTGCACGCAGGCCTAGAACCGGGCAAGACGCGTCTCGAAGACATGAGCCCCGAAGTGCTCCTTTCCATCCGCTACTGGAATGACAAACCCTGGTTTGAACAGGTCAAGTGGAACAAGCTCGTCATCTTTGGACATTGGGCCAAGATGGGCTTCGTGAACATTCCTGGATTTATCGGTCTCGATTCCGGTTGCGTCTACGGCAAGGCACTCACCGCCTGGTGCCCCGAAGAAGACAAGTTCTACAGCGTCCCCGCCCTCCGCGAATACACACCCGTCAAGGACAAGGCAAAAGAATCCGAAGCCGCCCCCTGCAAAGTGCTCGGCGACAACTCCCCCGATTCCGTGCCACCCAAGACGTTCGACGAAATTAAGGAACGGATTGCAAGTGGCGACATCGCCCGCAAGGAAGAGACTCCCGAAGAATCGAACATCCGCAAGGCAAGCCCCTCCATCAGCGCTGAATGGGCCGGGTATTAATTTACTATCTTTTAACTAGGCAATAATCTAGGTAACACAATGACAGCAGAAGAACTTTACAATCGTCTCAAGTCCGTCAAGCCGGGCGCAGCCCTTTGCACCTACACCATGGAAAAAGTGGAAAAGATGCTCCCGCTCATCAACGAAATCAACGAGCTCAAGAAAGAACAGGATACCGTTATCCTCGCCCACAGCTACTGCGCTCCTGAAATTCTTTTGGGCGTTGCCGACTTCACTGGCGATAGCTTTAAGCTCAGCAAGGACGCCACCACCGTCCAGCAAAAGACCATTCTCTTCTCTGCCGTGCGTTTCATGGGCGAAACCGCCAAGATTTTGAACCCGCAAAAGGATGTGATTATCCCGGGCCCGCTCACGGGTTGCAGCCTCGCCGATTCCATTACCGGCAAGGATGTCGAAGAACTCCGCAAGCAGAATCCGGACTACACGTTTGTCTGCTACATCAACACGACTGCCGACGTGAAGGCCGCCTGCGATGTCTGCGTGACTAGCGGTAACGTGATGCACATCGTCGAAACGATTCCGTCCGACAAGATTTTCTTTGTTCCGGATGCTCTCATGGGCCAGAACATCATCGACGAAATGAAGCGTCGCGGTGTCAAGAAGGACATCAAGCTCTATAACGGCTGCTGCTACGTTCACGAAAACTACGACCCGGATTTAATCCAGTTCTTCCGTAGCCAAAACCCGAATCTCAAGGTGATTAGCCACCCGGAATGCAACCCGTCTGTCGCCATGCTTAGTGACTACGTCGGAAGCACAGGCCAGATGGTGAGCTACATCAACCAGCAGCCCAAAGACAGCTGCATTTTGCTCCTCACGGAATGCGGCCTCAATGCCCGTATGCACTACGAACATCCGGACATGAACTTTATCGGTAGCTGCTGCATGTGCAAATACATGAAGTCGAACTCACTCGAAAACATTCTGGAAGCACTCCGCCACCCCGAAAAGGCAGAACACATCTCGCTCGACGAAGGCGTGCGCGTGAAGGCCAAGAAGTGCATCGACGCCATGTTCAAATATGCCGAATAAACCCTGCAAAACATAACTATTTGCAACAGGTTGCCCTTAAAATTCTATTTTTAAGGGCACTAATTATTTTGGAGGAAAAATGAGAAAAATTTTGTTGGCAATCGCTTTGGTATGTTCGGCTGTTTTTGCGCAACCCGACGACAGCGATTTCAGCTACTGGCCGCGTTCTTATTTTGCAAGCATTGGCTTTAACGTCATTGCTAACCGTGGTGATTTGTTCAAGCGTGATATGAAAATCATCGACAAGGACGGCGATGAAGAAACGGTCAACCTTCCAATATCGAAGATTTTTATTGCCCCGGACTACAATCTAGGTGTCAACATCCGCGAATTCACATTTGGGCTTTCGTTCCAATACTGGTCTTATGAGGGAAAAATTGCAAACCTCCCCGAAGATTTAAACGAGCAGGACGTCCGTTATTACAGATTCGGATTCGAAGCAAGCTACAACTTTTTCTATCCTGACTTTTTCCAGGTGGGTGTCGGTCTCGGATATTCATTTTCTAGCTTAAAGGCCGAAAACAACGTGACAAGCATCAAGGGATTTTTTGATTCCGAATTGATGGGTTCCGGTGTAGGCATCATCTCGTACATGCGCTATTATATAACAGACTTTTTCTGCCTGTCCCCTTCCTTGCGCATTTATGAGAACTGGTACAAGGCGGTCCACACTAAAAATAGCGGAACTGTAGAATTTGACGATGTCGATATCAGCTACTTCTGGCAAACTTATATAGCCATATCGATCAACGCAATGGTTCAGTTTTAATTAAAAACTAAAGAAGGCACAAAAAATGATAACATTCCTAATCGGTGTTGCAATCCTCATCCTTGGATATTTCACCTACGGCAAGTTCGTCGAACGCGTGTTCGGACCAGACGACCGCAAGACTCCGGCACTCGCAAACCCGGATGGCGTTGACCGAGTCCCGATGCCGCACTGGAAAAACGTTCTCATTCAGCTTTTGAACATTGCAGGCATTGGCCCTGTGATCGGCGTGATTCTTGGCATCAAGTTTGGCGCCATCGTGTTCATCTTGCTCCCGCTCGGAAACGTGCTCGGCGGTGCTGTGCACGACTACTTCAGCGGCATGATCAGCATGCGCAACAACGGTTACAACGTTCCGGCACTCTCCCGTAAGTTCTTGGGCAAGGGTCCGGCAAAGCTTGTGATGACACTTATCTCGGTCGCGCTCATTCTCGTTGGCGCCGTGTTCACCAACACTCCGGCAGCACTCGTGAATACGCCGATTCTCGCAGGCAGCCACGTTTCGCCGACTCTTTTCTGGATTGCCGTCGCCGTCATTTTTGCCTACTACTTCATCAGCACCTTCTTCCCGATTGACAAGATTATCGGCCGCATCTACCCGGTTTTTGGCGCCCTCCTGATTCTCGCCTCCCTCGCTATTTTCGTGGGCATCGTCCCGAACTTGAACGTCCTCGATGAATTCTGCTTTGCAGACATCATGAGCAACTTCCATAAGCATCCGGCTGGCCAGCCGATCATCCCGATGCTCTTCGTGACGATTGCTTGCGGCATCATCAGCGGTTTTCACAGCACACAAAGCCCGCTCGTTGCCCGTACGGAAGTGACCGAAAAGACCGGTCGCCAGACGTTCTACGGCATGATGATTATTGAAGGTTTGATTGGTATGATTTGGGCCGCAGGTGGCATGTTCATTTATCACCAGATGCCGGAACTTTTGACAGGCGCTTCGGGCGTGAAGGTTTTGAGCGTTCTCGTTTCGACCGTGATTCCTTGGGCTCCGATTTCGATCCTCGTGGTCGTGGGCGTAATTATCCTTGCTATTACAAGTGGCGACACAAGCCTCCGCAGCCTCCGCCTTACGATTGCTGAACTTACGGGCCTTGAACAGACCTCCGTGCGTAACCGTTTGATTCTCACGATTCCGATGTTCGCTCTCTGCGCTGTGATTATCTTCTGGAGCAACTTGAACCCCGAAGGTTTCAATATCTTGTGGAACTACTTCAGCTGGAGCAACCAGCTCATGGCCGTTTGCAGCCTCTGCGTGGCAACCGTTTATCTCCGCAGTAAAAAGAAGAACTTCTGGATTGCGCTTATCCCGTGCATGTTCATGACGTTCATTACGGCTGATTACATCCTCTGGGTGAGCCCGGAAAACCTCAAGGGCGCTCCGCTCGGCTTTGGTCTCGACTACAAGACCGCTCTTGTGATCGCACTCCATGACGCTGCTATTCTCGGATTCTTCCTCTGCGTTCGTGGCAAGGAGCTTACCAAGATGCCTGATTTCGATGCCGATGTTTGGAGACCGGAACTGGACGAAGGTAAAATTCCGAAGGCTCAGTAATCAAGCGCCGCAAATACAAACGCCGCAAAATTCGTGCAAGTTAAAGGTTCAATCAAAAGCATCACGTTCCATAGCCAGCAAAATGGCTTTACCGTGATGCGCCTGAACGATATCGAAAGCAAGAAGGTCGTTGTCGTCACAGGGACATTCCCTGCTTTGCAGGCCGGCGAAACGATTGTAGTAGAGGGCGACTGGGGTTCGCATCCGAAATACGGGAAGCAGTTCCAGGCGACTTCTTTTGAATACCTCGCTACAGACGATAACGACATCCTTGAATACTTGGCGAGTGGACAATTTCCGGGCGTGGGGCAAAAGATTGCCGAACGCATTGTGGAAGCTTTTGGCGATGCAACCGCTGACATTCTCGACAACAATCCGGACAAGTTCCGCGAAGTAAAAATCAAAGGCTTCCCCGCCCGCAAGGTGGAAGCTTTTTTGGCACGTTGGCAAGAAGCGCGTCACAGCCGCGAAACGATGCTGTTTTTGTACAAGCACGAAATTGTCGGCAGCGTGGCAAAGCGCCTTTGGAACAAGTTCGGACAAGCGACGATTGAACGCATTACGCAAAACCCGTACATGCTCTGCGAAGAAGTCTGGGGCATCGGATTTTTGAAGGCCGACGAAATCGCGCAGAAAGTCGGATTCCCGAAAGACAGCCCCAAGCGCTTCCAGGCGGCATTGCTTTACACATTGCAAGAAGCGTCTGTGAGCGATGGACATGTGTTTTTGCCGAAGAACGTGCTCCTGGAACGCACATTCCGCAACTTGCGTTTGATGCAGGACGACGAAGGCGCCATCAACACGCTCCTCGACGAATTCGAAAAGGCAAGCGATTCTGGGCGCATCACGCGCGAAGGCGACGACTGCTATTTTCCGCCGCTTTACAATGCCGAGCAGCGCATCGCAGACAACATCAAGCTCCGTTTGCGCTACAACGAACTGCCAATAGACAACTTTGAAAACAACCTTGCGCAGTGGGAACGCGAACACAAGTTCAGCTTTGACCCGATCCAAAAACGCGCAATCCAAATGGCGCTCTCGCGAAAGATTTCCATCATCACCGGTGGCCCCGGCACAGGTAAGACAACAATCCTCAAGGGGATTCTGTACCTCGCCCGCCAAATGGAAGAGTGCGTAAGCCTCACGGCCCCGACAGGGCGCGCAGCCAAGCGCATGGGCGAATGCTGTGGCGAAAAAGCCCGCACAATCCATCGTTTGCTCGAAGTAGACCCGATTTCGGGCAAGTTCCATCGCGATGGCGACAACAAGCTTCAATGCAATTTGCTCATTGTCGATGAATTCAGTATGGTCGATACGTGGCTTGCCGCCTCGCTCCTCGAAGCAACGCCACTCAATGCGCGTATCGTTCTCGTGGGCGATGCCGACCAGCTCCCCAGCGTGGGAGCTGGCAATGTGCTGAACGACTTGTTGCGTTGCCCCAAGATTCCGAGCACCCGCCTTCAGCACATTTTCCGCCAGGCCGGCGGAAACGACATCGCCGACAAAGCATCGAAAATCAATCAGGGCATTAGCCCCTCGCCCATCGAAGGCACGAATTTCCACTTTTTGCCCTACGAGTCGGCCGATGAAGCTAAAGACATCATCGCCCGCCTCATCACTCGCGGCATTAAGGAAAAAATCGACGTCGATACGCAAGAAATGCAGCTCCTCACGCCGATGCGCAAAGGACCGCTCGGCATTTACGAGCTAAATAACTTTTTGCAAGACCTCCTGAACCCCGACAAGGAACGCATCAAAATCGCGAGCGGCAACTGGAGTACTGGCGACCGCGTGATGCAAATCCGCAACAACTACGACAAGAACGTGTTCAACGGAGACGTCGGCATCATCTACAAAATCGGGAAAGACACGAAAAAAATCACGGTCTTTTACGATGACAAGACTGTCGATTACGAGCCCGATGAAGCCGATGAACTTATCCTTGCGTACGCCTGCACTATCCACAAGAGCCAGGGTAGCGAATACCCCGCCGTCATCGTCGTACTAGATTCGAGCCACAGCATTATGCTGCAAAGGAACCTCATCTACACCGCCATCACGCGTGCGAAAGGCCATGTGTGGATTTTGTCTGCACCAGGAGCATTCTACCAAGCCGTGCGCAACAACCGCAGCACAAGACGCTACACACGCCTCACCGAGAAGTTGGGTTAGTTTCAAAATGCGCGGGCATTTCAGCACGAGCATTCGACGATTCTCATCACTATTGACTAATAACTAATGACTAACGACCAAATCTATTTCGGCCAGTAGCCAGTTGGCTTTTGGTTCAAGTAAATGAGTCTCGCCCATTCAGAACCTTTCGCCTTATTCATAAAGTAAAGTTCATCAAGCGAACCCTTGAAAACACGGTCCACCTTTCCGCTGGACTGCTTGCGGGCGCCAATGACAAACGGACCATCAGACGTTCGCTTATCATCCGTATTGTTGCGGCTAATCAAAACATCTTCAAGTTTGCCATTCCTGAAAATCGCCGTTGAATCGCCCGACTTGACGACCGTAAAATGCACCCACTGCTTGTAATCGGTTTCCGGCGCAATCGCGATGCTCGCCTCATACCAATGACCCAAATCCGATTCATCGAGTTCCTTGTACATCCAGCTCGAACGGTCGCTATCACCAGCCTGATACTTGAAGTGGTATTCCGCTTCGGACTTGCTCCAGATGAATCGAGATGTCGAAGTATCTTCAACATTCACCCAGAACGATGATGTAAAGCTAGAGGTATCCTTTAACGCAAAGCCCGAATAGTCTGCGGATTCCAGAACTTCAATAACAGAAGATTTACCGTTAAATACAAATGCTCCACCAATAATTCCATCGCCAGTAGAAACATCAGTGACGCGTCCCTTGAACGGATTATCGCCAGAAGTCAAGACTGATGAATCCGGGAATTCACGTTCATCAAAGTTCCATGCAGCGACAAAGCCATCCGTATAAGAGAACGGATCTGCGGCACCCGGCACCTCCGCAACCCCAGCATTCCACGCGAAAACGAGCTTCTGCGTTTCGCGTTGCGGGTAAAGCGTCGACAAGCGAACCCACAACCCCATCGGGAGAGAATCCTTGTCATAAACGACCTTGAATGTTGTCCAGTCCGAAGCAGGCTCCAAATAAACTTTAAGTGCAGAAATATTCTTGACAAGCGATTCACGGTCATCTGCATTCAAGTCACTCAAACGGACATACAGCGGGAATCCTTCGATGGTATCGTGCAAGTCAATACCCGTCGCCGCCGTGTTGAGCGGGATTTCCAAAGTGCGAACCGACTCATCATAAAAAAGCGTCGGAACAGCCTCCGGCCCACCAACATAAACAGCCTTGATGCTATTAGAGCCCTCCGAAGTACTCACTTGTACCGAATCATAGTACGATGCCGGCACATTGGTAAAAATCGCATACGCCCCAACGTCATCCTCAGCAATTTTTGCAGTCGCCTTGTACGTTGAGCCTACGATAGAAACACTCGCCAGCGAGTCCTTGGATTCAGGCAAATAGACCTTAATATTGCGGCTTTGATTCATTTTCAAATCAACAGATTGCACAGAATCTGTCGCAATTTTCAGACCCGACTCACGAAGTGCAAAAGACTTTCCATCCGGCACTTCATAAAACGCTTCCAAGTTGTAAACACCCTCAGGCAAGCTATCAAATGCAAAATGCCCCATCGAATCCGCAGTCGTTGTGTAGTACGACGTGCTATCTTCTTTTGCAGGATCGAAATCCGCCGGGACGCAGTAAACTCGGGCGTAAGACGCAACTTTCGCGGAAACTTGCGAACCGTCCATAAACGCAAGCGTGCCCATCAATTCCGGGGAACCAACTTCGGAACTGTTCCCGCCCGCCACCTTATTGTCGGAGCAAGATACGAGGAAAACCATTGCAAGCAACGCCTGCAACGCGAACAATGCAGAAACCGCCGATTTAGCCAATCGAGTATTTCGTTTCATTGCATCCTCACTTGGACAACGGGAAAATCTGGATATTCATCTGGAAAACGCGGCCACCGTCCTCGTCCTCATTAGCAATCATAGAAATTTTTTTGCGGAACTCATTGATGCACTTGACAATTTTCTTGTAAGAACCCTCCGAAATGCCAAGAGTCACACTGCTGAGGTTGCGTTCGCTGCCGGGAATCGTCGAGATGGACTCCTTCGCCAAATCAATAAATTCCTTGTGGTAATTGATAAACGCCTGCTGGATGACCTTGTCGCCTGTGCTAATCGCCGGATTGTTCAAAATCCAGTTGCCCTTGGCGTCCTTCTTGATCAGCCCGACTCGTTCCAGCAAATCCACCGCCTGCCGCGCCTGCTCTCCAGAAATCGGCGGCATCAAGCGCGCCCCGAGAGCATCGTAATCGCCATCAAAACCAATCATCCCGATAATCGAGCGGATTGCGGAATAGTACCAGTGCGAATAAACTTCATACTGGTATGCGCGAGTCAAAAGCATCTGCTGCGTGAAACGGTAAGTCGCCGTGATTTCTTCCATGCGCTTCTTGTAATTTTCACGCTCGTCGTCGTTGGACGCCTGGCAGAACAGCACCATCGCCTCGAAATACGCAGCCTCGCTTTCATCGAATTGCAATCCACCGACAATTTTTGCAATGCTCGCCGGAGTGAGGCTCTTTTCGCCCTTCATCACGCGCGAAATAAAATCCTTGGACGAAAATCCAAGCTTGTCCGAAAAACTCCGCAGCGAATAACGGCGGTTCAAGGCTTGCGCACACTCAAAATAGTGCCGCAAATAAGCGCGGTAATCATCAAATTCAAAAACCGACATGCGCTTCGGAGGGATTGAACCGAGACGCTCTTCAGGCTGCAATTTTTCTGCACTGGATTTCATACTCTAAAAATATATTGTAAAGCCGATATTCGGTAAAAATGCCCCAAAAACAGCATCAAAATCGTTGTCTACCGAGGACGCTTTGTTCCCGAGGCACCTGTTTTCCCTCGACTTTTAGGGCACACGCATCTATCTTTATAAAAAAAGGAATTTTGCTCTAGCATCGGATTGAGCTATAAAAGCCCCACACCAAAACAAGCTCTAGCGATGCTACGGGAACAGGTCCATCTCTCAAACACGCAGGGAACGACTCCGGTCGTTCCCTTTTCAGTTTTAGCGTTTGATATAGATTTTCTGGTGCGATGGTCCGCGAGCTTTCAGAGCGCGGCCTTGAGCGTCAAAACGTCGCGCCGATTTAGCCATGTTCGCGACTCCCGCTGAATTATCGTGAGCGACACGAGCCCCCGGCTTCAAGGCGGTCGTCTTTTCGACTTTCAACGGAGCAGTCACAATTCGCGAAAGCGTATTCTCATCCACTTTCACAGAAACCTTGTACTCGCCCACTTCCGAAACCTCAAGCGTTTCACGAGTTTCGCCATCAAGCAGTTTTCCGTCCTTGTACCACTGATAACCAAAGCCCTTCGGAGCCTTGAGCAACGAGCCTTCCTGCGTTACCTGCAATGTATCCATCTGCAAATGGGCATACACAATTTCTGCCAAATGCTTTGCGCCCTCGACAGACGGATGCACCATATCTTCCAAATACCAACTCGGATGTTCAAGGGCGCTAAAACGAGAATGCAAGTCAATCACGTTCACGCCCTTTTCGAGCCCAGCACGCAAAATCGCAGGGTTCACGCGATTCACGACCGCCGTATCAAGAATATTCCATTCTACGTTGTTCACATAAGGTGCCAAGCAAATAAAAATATGCGGTTTCGACTTCACCTGGAACGTGTCAATCAACGCCTCAAAATCCGCCGTAATCGCAGAGTCCACCGCAGCATCCTGCGCCGGAGTATTCCAAGTCGTGTACGATTTCGAATCGTTCGTTCCCAGCTCGATGATAACCGTATCTGCAGCGAATTCTATCGCCGGCGCAAAGCGGTAACCCTTCCAATACGAAGCCTGATCGTCCTTGCGGACCGTAAGTCCGCTCACGCCAAAATTCTCGACCGTATCGCTCGGCACATCGCCGCGCAGCATCCCCTGCAAATGATGCGGGTAGCTCGTTTGGTCAGGCCAAGACTCAATCCCGTAACCATACGTGATACTATTGCCAACGCAAGCGACCTTACCCGCCGCAAACGCCGATGCCACCATAGCTGACGACACAGCTGCCGCAGCCAAAACTATCTTCCCAAACATATTCATAACCATGAGGTAAATATAATCAAGAAAATGTTCGGCATTCATCCCCTTCCGAAAAACTCCAATGCTCCGTTGGAGTTTTTCCTTAACAATTAACCCCTATTCCGATCAAATTTCGTATTTCTACAAAATCAGACCGAATAAAAATCCAAAATCATACCGATTAAAAACATTAAATCGAACCGAATGAAAATAGCAAATTACACCGAATATATTGACAAAATCATACCGATTATATATTTTAAGGGGTATGAAATCGTCAAATTACAAGCCAAGAATCGTCGATAACCAAATAGAAAACGCCCTTTCAACCTTCGGAGCCGTATGCATCGAAGGTCCCAAATGGTGCGGCAAAACCTGGACTTCCGATTATCACGCCAACAGCAAAATCGAACTAGGCGACCCAAGTGGCAATTTCCAGAACCGACAACTTGCGGAGCTCGACCCAAAACTGATTTTAAGCGGAGATACACCTCGACTCATCGATGAATGGCAGGAAGTTCCGTCAGTATGGGACGCCGTTCGTTACGAAGTTGATCATCGTGCGCTCAAGGGTCAATTTATCCTGACAGGTTCATCTACACCGTCGCGTAAAGGAGTTCTGCACAGCGGAGCCGGACGAATCGCCAAAATTCGCATGCGGCCAATGTCGCTATACGAATCAGGAGCCTCTAGCGGAAAGGTTTCGTTACTGGACATTTGCAACGGCAAAATCGAACCAGTCATGACGGGAGACGTCCAATTAAACGACTTGATAGAACTCGTGGTTCGCGGTGGATGGCCAGGCAATCTTGGACTTTCTACGGAACAATCCATGGCCATTCCTAAAGCCTATCTTGAAGCCATTATCGACGACGATATGGATCGTCTTGACGGAATCAAACGAAACAAAAGCAAGATGACGTTGTTACTCAGATCTCTTGCCAGAAACGAATCAACCACAGCAACAAACAAAATATTGAAGAACGACATCAAAGAAATCGATGATGACGACATCGACTCGGATACAATAGCAAGCTACCTTGATGTTTTAAAAAGACTCTTTCTTGTCGAGAACCAGCCTCCATTCTGCACAAAAATACGCTCCAAGCTTAGAGTCAAGCAAGCCGAAAAACGACACCTCGCCGACCCTTCACTTGCAGTAGCACTATTGGGAGCGACACCTAGCAAACTTTTAAATGATCTGAACACTCTAGGCTTTCTTTTCGAATCACTTTGCGAACGCGACTTGGATATCTACGCAAAATCCTTCGGAGGAAAACTATACCATTACCAAGACTACGCAAACAAGGAAATAGACTCCGTTATTGAGATGCCCGATGGTAGCTGGAACGCTTTTGAAATAAAGCTCGGAGCAAATCAGATTGATGAAGCAGCACGCAACTTATTAGATATACAGAACGATATTTCCAATGATCCAGCAGGAATTCCCCCATCCAATCTCTGCGTCATTTGCGGAATGAGCAACGCCGCCTACAAGCGTCCTGACGGAGTATTCGTAGTGCCGATTACAGCGTTGAAGAATTAAGCCTAAAAATAGCAATGCCGGCACTATGGCCGGCATGACATTTTCAAAGTAATATGGCTTCAACCACTTAACCCTTATGTATTGTATTCCCTGTCGGGGTGTTCCGCCATCTCGTCCAGTTGAATCTGGTGGATGACCACATGACCTTCGACAAGGCTTTTTTGCACATCGATAATGCGCTGGTTCCAAGAACCTCTGAACTTGATATCCAGGGACTTTTTCGCCATGACAAACGGACCGTCGATGAGAATGTCCGCGAACGTGAGCAGTTCAAAGAGCTCCGGCTTTTCGGGCGTAAGCTTCATCAGCTGTTCGTACGTGTATCCCGTGAAAATCACGAGATTGAGACCGCGTTCCTTGATTTCGCGGGCAAGCGGAATAAGAGCCGCCGCCTGGTCCATCGGATCGCCTCCGCTAAACGTCACACCATCGAGCAGCGGATTTTCCTTGATCATCGTGATGATCGCTTCGCGCTCGATAAAGTGTCCGCCCTCAAAATCATGAGTCTGCGGATTCTGGCAACCCGGGCAGTTGTGGTGACAGCCCTGGGTAAACACAGTCAGGCGGATTCCGGGACCGTCCACGAATGATTCGGGCTCAATCCCTGCAATCCGCAGTGGAGGATATTCATCCATCTTATACGCCGTGCTTTACGCGATCGTTGACTTCAGCGCGCTTGGCATTGTTGAAGCGGTCGACTGTACCGACAAGGTAACCTGTAATGCGGCGGATGCGTTCGAATCCGACACCTTCACCATACTGAGACATTTCTTTTTCAGACATTTTTTGCACTCCTTGTAAAATCATCTAATCCCTCTGAATGCGGGCATTCCTGGGAATTTCTTTCTAAGTTCTTCGAGCTTTTCGCACGAAATCGCATGGCCTTCGCTACGTCCGCAACGCGGGCAAACATCGCCAATCACACCCACAAATCCGCAAACCGGGTCGCGGTCCACCGGATGGTTGATAGAACCATAACCGATACCCACCTTTGCCATGTGCTTCACAATCTTTTCGAAAGCGTCCAAGTTCTGCGTCGGGTCGCCATCAAGTTCGATGTAGCTGATGTGGCCTGCGTTGGTGAGCGCATGGTACGGGGCTTCGAGCGAGAGCTTCTTGAAAGCAGAAATCTTGTAGTAGACCGGCACATGGAAAGAGTTGGTGTAGTAATCGCGGTCGGTAACGCCCGGGATAATGCCAAACTTCTTCTTGTCCATGCGCACAAAGCGGCCAGAGAGGCCTTCAGCCGGTGTTGCAAGCAAGCTGAAGTTGAGGCCAAGGCGTTCGGATTCCTTGTCGCAGAATTCGCGCATGTGGCCGATAATCTTGAGGCCGAGTTCCTGGGAAGCTTCGGATTCGCCATGGTGCTTGCCCGTGAGCATCACCAATGTTTCAGCAAGGCCGATAAAGCCAATGGAGAGCGTACCGTGCTTGATGACTTCGCCCACGGTATCTTCCCAGCCGAGCTTGTCGGAATCGATCCACACGCCCTGTCCCATGAGGAACGGGAAGTTCTTGACCTTGCGGCGGCTCTGCACAGCAAAGCGTTCCATGAGCTGGTCGCTCACGAGCTGAAGCATGCGGTCGAGTTCCTTGAAGAACAGGTCCACGGACTTCATCTTGATAGCAATACGCGGGAGGTTAATCGAGGTAAAGCTCAAGTTGCCACGGCCGTAAGAGATTTCGCGGCTCGGGTCGTAATGGTTGCCAATCACGCGGGTACGGCAGCCCATGTACGAAATTTCGGTTTCCGGATGACCCGGCTTGTAGTACTGCAGGTTATACGGAGCGTCCTGGAAGCTAAAGTTCGGGAACAGGCGCTTGGCACTCACGCGGCAGGCGAGCTTGAACAAGTCGTAGTTCGGTTCGCCCGGATTGAGGTTGATGCCGTCCTTGACGCGGAAAATCTGGATCGGGAAGATAGCCGTTTCACCACCGCCGAGGCCTTCTTCGGTCGTGAGGAGCAAGTTCTTCATGACCATGCGGGCTTCCGGTTCCGTGCACATACCATAGTTGATGCTAGAGAACGGTGTCTGGGCACCAGCGCGGCTGTGCATGGAGTTCAAGTTGTGGACAAAAGCTTCCATTGCCTGGAACGTTGCCTTGTCGGTTTCTTCGTAAGCCATCTTTTCGGCAAACTTCTGGGCGTTCTTTACCGTTTCGGCGTCATAAGTTTTGGAAAGTTCGTGGGCTTCAGTTGTCTGGAACTTTTCATTCGGCACGAGCGTTGCCACCATGCCCATTTCAGCCATTTCGCCGTGGAGCTTTTTCACCACCGGCTGGATTTCTTCTTCGGTCTTGCCCGTCAAGAGCATGAGAGCCTTGACCATGTTCGAAAGGTAAGCCTTGCGATACGTGATGCGCACACCGTTTGCCATGGCGTAATCGAAGTTCGGCACGGACTGTCCACCGTGCTGGTCGTTCTGGTTACTCTGAATGGCGATAGCGGCCAAAGCGGCGTAGCTGCGGATATCCTTCGGTTCACGCAAGTGACCGTGACCCGTGTTGAAGCCGTTCTTGAACAACTTAATGAGGTCAATCTGGCAGCAGGTCATCGTAAGAGAATAGAAGTCGAGGTCATGGATGTGAATGTCACCATCCATGTGGGCGCGGCTGTGTTCCGGCTTGAGCATCATCATCGTGTAGAAGTGCTTAGCGGATTCAGAACCGTACTTGAGCATGGTGCCCATGGCGGTATCGCCATCGATATTGGCGTTTTCGCGCTTGAGGTCGGATTCCTTGGCAGAGCTGAACGTAATGTCATGAAGCGTCTGCATGAGGCGGGTGTTGACTTCACGTACGCGAGTACGTTCGGCACGATACAAGATATAGCTCTTGGCGGTATCGGCGTAACCGCCTTCGGTCAAAGCCTTTTCAACAGCATCCTGGATTTCTTCGATGTCCGGCTTGGTCTTATTTTCGGCTTCGAGATGGCCTACAGCTTCGGCAGCAACCTTGAGAGCGACGTTCGTCAAAAGGTCATCACTTCCAAGCAAATTCATCTGGGCTTGTGAAGCCTTAATCTGTTCATCCAATTCGCCAGAGGCTCTAAAAGCCTTGATTACGGCGTCTGCAATCTTCTCGATGTTGAACGGCATCTCGCGGCCGTCGCGCTTTTTGACAGTAAAAATCATCTAAAAAAAACCTTCAATTCCCGTTTCCTCAAATATAGTCAAATTTCTCCGATTTTACTATATCTTGTGTTCGAAGTCGAACCACACCCACAAGATGTAGGTCGACATCACTACAAGTATAATAAATCTTAGTCCAATTTGGAAGACTTTTTGCACGTAAGATGTAATTTTTTTATAATATTTCCTCAACTTATCAACAAGAAAAAATAATGAACAATCAAATCACAATTCTTCTATCGCATCCGAACATTTCTAACTCCATGTTCAACAAACACTTAGTGGATATCAACAGAAAAAATCCCAATTTTGTGTTTCACCACCTTGACAAAAACCGGGTTAATGGCTACTTCGACCTGGAGGCCGAAAAAAAATTGTTGAGGGAGTCCAAGGCGATTGTTTGGCAGTTCCCTATATATTGGTATAACTCCCCCGCCAGTTTGCGCGACTGGCAAGACCAGGTCATGAGCCCGATTGTCTACAGCGCGGACAACTTCTTGAAGGGAATGCCCGTACGCGTCGTATTTACGGCAGGCGCCGCCGCAGAGCACTACACCCACGAAGGCCTCAACCGCTACACCGCCGAAGAAATGCTCATCCCGTTCGAAATGACCGCAAATGCAGCCGGCATGAAGTGGTTTAAGCCGCTTGGATTCTACGGATGCAGCCCGGATATGACAAAAGCCGCCCTCGAAAAGGCGGCCAAGGAATATGAAGAAAGTCTGTTAGAACTACTTTAGTTCATAAACGACGCGGACAGAAGCGCTTACCTCGACGGAGTCGGCAATTGCGGTTTCGTCGGGAGCGGCGGCACCGTCCATCATGGCATTAGCCGCAAGCATGACGCCCTTGGCACGGTAGACACGATTGTACTGGTTGTAGATGATTCCGCCGCCTTCGCCATTGATTTGAAGAACGCGACCGAGCTTGGCGCCAACGCCTTCGGCATAGTCATTAGCCTTGGCCGTTGCCTTTTTACCCGCCGCCTTGATGACAGTAGACTGCACCGCATCGACATCCTTGAGCTGGGCGGACGTGCGCTGGATTTCGACATCCGGTTCCGAAGAAAGTGCCTGCACGAGAGCGGCGGCATCAATCTTACGATTTACCGTAATCACAAAGCTCTGCGTGGCCACGTAACCGACGAGTTCGCGCTTGCTATTGCGATAAGACCATTCCTTGTGGATTTCAACGCTGTTCTGTTCCACGTTGGACTGCGGAATTTCAAGCGATTTCACATTTTCGAAAATCACGGAACGGCGTTCAGCCAAGCGCTTGGAAACCGATTCCTTGTCCTTGCCGCGGATTTCAAGGCTAAAGCCCATCTCGAACTTGTCGGCGGCAAACTTCTTGGATTCCGAAGCCGAAACTTCAATGCGCGGCACTTCGAATGCAACAGTTCCGTTAGATGCTGCTACAGGAACAGCCGCCGGTTCACTTTTAACGACGCGAATGAGAACGCACACGCAGACGATTAGCAGTACGAGATAGATGATGTTAAGCAATTTCGAGATCATCGTTAAGCCCTCTTTTTAATGTTTTGAATTTAAAATAGTCATTTTCCAAGCGAAAGACCACTTTACTGGAGTTCGACGACGTAATTAATCCTAGCACCGACCGTGACGGAATCTGCGATTGCTCTAGATGGAGGAGGCATGTCGTTACCAAGCACAATGCCCCCGCCATAAGACTTTGGAGCTAACTTTCCCCGATATTCATTCCAATATTCCCGTGATACCATTCCATCATCAACATCAATGATCTTGCCAACTTTCATGCCAAGCCCAGCAGCAAAAGCTTCCGCTTTTTCCATCGCCTTTTGGCTTGTCAAAATTTCAATTTTCGCAGTCAACGAATCCCTATTTTTGAGTTTCGGCGTAACACCAGAGAACTCGACATCTCGTTCCTGAGCAAGCACATTCACTAGCGCACTAGCAACGTCCATAGATTTTACATAAACCTTAAAGCATTTGGAAGCCGAGTACCCACCAAATTCGCCCAATGAACGTACTTTTGCCATCGGTCTTGTTCTATTCTTTTGGAGTTTTATATCAAAATCATCAACGTCGGTTCGCGGAATATCTAAGGAATCCAAACGTTCAAGAATAGAGACTCTACGTTTTTCCATCAACTCATACAAACTTTTTTTATTTGTACCAACTATTTCAAGAGTAAAATTTGTTTCAAATTCATCAGCGGCGTACTTGCGTTCTTCATTATTGTGAACGAAAAGCACTACAGGTTCATTAGAAGATTCGGCCTTTTCATTGGAAAGCAACTCCATTTCAAGACTCAACCTAGCTTCAATCTCTACGGAATCAGCTTTTTCGAACCACCAATAACGATCCTGGTCCACATTTCCATTCGCCATCAAGATTTTTCCTAGTTTGCTGCCAGCACCTTGTGCATAATTTTCAGCCTTCGCAAGCGCTTTGTCACACACGTTCTTGACGACTTTAGCCTGCAAAGCGGCCATATCCTTTAACTGAGGTTCCGATCTTTTGATTTCAAAATCAGGCTCTGCCGAAAGAAGCTGTATAAAATCTTTTTTCAACTGCTTTGTCCCTACGTGAACCTTAAATTTTTGACTTGAACTAAAACCAAGAAACGAACGCTTCCCCGGATTTGCATACTGATAATCATAATCCCATTCCTTGGAGAGCTCAATACTAGATTGTTCCACATTCGATTCAGAAATGCCAACAGACTTCAGAATTTCAAACAAGCGATTTCGTTTTTCACCCATCTTACGATAAAGAATTTTTTTATCGGTACCAACCATGGAAAGTTCAACCGACAGAACATACTCGTCAGCAGCAAACTTTTTAGACTCCCTAGCAAAAACCGCGACCTTCGGCACCGAAGATTTATTTCCTTCGGCAAACTCCGAAGACACCGATACCGCCGAATTTTTTCGCGTTTCCGCCACATCGCTTTGCTGCCCGAGTTTCATCGAAAGAATCAGGCATACAAATGCAAGCACAATGATGACGATGTACGAAACCTTGTTTTGCATATATTTCTCCTTTTTTCAAAACATCCACAAAAACAAAACCGCAGGTGAATCATCCCTGCGGAATTCATTCAACGATAAACTACTTAATTTCTTATTTATAATTCAGAAAAATTAAGTTTACTTCAGTCATTCTTATACGCGTTTTGCGCAAACAAGATTTGCGACAAAGTTCACGACAAGTGCCACGACGATAGTGGTAGTCATGCTGATGAAGGGCAACCACGGCCAGCTAAAGATGCCGCCGAAGACAGCTTTCACGCCAAACGCTGGGATTCCCTGGAACAAGACGAGGCTAGCCATACCGCAAAGCACAGCGACAATCACAACCCAAGCGCGTAACGCTTTTTCTGCGGTTCCAAAGACCTTGTCAGCAAAGAATGCCAAGAGGAACATGCCAAGAAGCGGTCCTGTGAAAAGCCCTGTAAAGAAGATGGCGTTTTTGAGGAGGCTCCCCTGCTGCGTTGCAGCAAAGAGAGCAAAGAACACACCGAGCACGCCCCAGACAACCGTCCAGATTTTAGCACGTTTGAGTCCGCCCATCCCCGTCGATTCGCCCCAACCGAGGAAGTCGCGTTCGGATGTATTGCTGAGGGAATTGATAGCGCTAGAAAGGCTACTCATCGCCGCCGCACAAATGGCAGCGACAATCAAGCCAGTCACACCAGACGGCAGCGCATTCACGATAAAGTACGGGAACACGTCATTTTGCCCAAGGTTTTCCGGAAGCGTAGCGACTTGAGCCTTTTTGTAAAAGACAAAGAGAGCAGCACCCACCCAGTAAAAGAGAATCGAAACGGCGCAGCCAAGCACCATCGAAAGCACACTCGAACGGTTCGCCGCCTTCACATCCTTGCAGCTGAGGTAGCGCTGTACAAACTGCTGATCGCAACCGCGAATGGCAATTTCAAGAATCGCATACGCAAAGCCCGCCGAGATAAGCGTGCGCGCATCGGAAATATCCATCGACGGATTCCACCAGCGCGTCTTGCCCGCTTCACTGGCGAGTGTTGCCATTTCGCCAAAGCCGCCCACCTGACTTGCGATAATCAAGAGCACAAGCACGCCACCGCCAAAGAACACGCAGAACTGCATCACGTCGGTCCAAATGACCGCCTTAATGCCACCAAACCACGTGTAGAAAATCGCAATCGCCGCCGAGACGATAATCGCCAGTTTCAAGTCGATGTGCAAAATCTGCGCAAGCACCAGCGAGGGCGCGTAAAGCAAAATACCCGTGCGGAGGAGCAAATGCAAACAGTAAAAGACAGCAGCCAAACGGCGCACCGCACGGCTCCCAAAGCGCACTTCAAAAAGTTCATAAGCGCTCGAAATGCCAGACGTGCGGAAACGCGGGATAAAAACAAAGCCCACCACAAAAATGCTCAATAACGCACCGATCTGGAACATCAAAAACGTCATGTCGTCGCCGAAAACATCGGCAGGCGCGCCAAGGAAAGTCGTTGCACTCACGGAAGTTGCAATAAGGCTAATGCCCACAGCCACCCACGGCATCGAGCCGCCACCAAACATGTATTCCTTGAGGTTCTTGTTGCCGCGAGAAACCCACAAGCCAATTGCAAGTGAGAGGAGCAAGTAGGCAAATAAGACAATCCAATCGAGTGCTGTAAACATAGACTATGCGCCCACTTCGGTTTCAACAGTTTCGAACTGTACGACCTGGTTACGGCCACCATCTTTAGCCTTGTAAAGAGCCTTGTCGGCGTTGTTCACGGCCTTCTTCATGTCCGAGAATTCCGGTTCCACAAGGAAGGCTCCAATGCTTACCGTCACGCGGAGCGGGTCCGTCAAGTGCACGTTGAATTCGAGCTTGCCCACCGCCTTGCGGATGCGTTCTGCCGTTTCAATCATGCCTTCCGGAGTAGTATCAACGAGAGCCACCACAAATTCTTCGCCGCCATAGCGAGCCACGACGTCAATTTCCTTACGGATTTCGCCACTAATTGCCGTTGCAATGCCCTTGATGACTTCGTCACCAACTGGGTGTCCATACGTATCGTTCACGCGCTTGAAGTGGTCAATGTCCATCATCAAGACGCCGATGTTATACTTCTTGCGGTCGGCACGTACCTTTTCAGTGCGGAGCGCTTCTTGCAGAGAGCGGTGGTTCATAAGCCCCGTGAGGCCATCGCGCGTCGCAAGGTCCTTGTCCCTTTCGACCTGAAGAGCTCGGGCATACGCAAAGCCTGCAACACCGGCAAATGCCTTGAGGAGTTTCTTTTCATGATCCTGATAGCGGTTCGTGTAACGGCTTTCAAGGCAGATGGCAAGTTCAGCCGTCTTGGAATCCGGTTCCGATGCCACCGGCATTACGAACAACTGACGCAGTTCCATATTGCGCTTTTCGGAATCGTTCAGGCGCGGCACGTAATCGGCATAACCCGAAGTAAACGAGCGGAACACCGGGCGGTTTCTCATGAGCGCAAGCACAAAGATACCCTTGTCAGACAACGTAAACGTCTTATCGATAAACTGTTCAGAATCCATGCCGATGCAATAAACAACTCGGCCAGCGCATTCCTTCGGCTTGTCAAGCGCAAGGATTGTCAAGCGGTCGAACGGCATATTCTCCTTGACGTACTCGAACATCTGCTTGTAGATGTCCTTCACCGCCATCGTCTGGAAGAACTTGCGCTGGTAGCGGTAAAGCGTACTGAACTGTTGCTGTTCAATGTAGTTCTGTGCAGAGACATAGCTCTTGAAGCTCACCATGAAAATCACATGCGCCATAAACATGAGCGCCTGAGCTTCAGCTTCCTTAAACGCATTCGGCTGCAAAGAGTCCACCAAAATTGCACCAAGGTGGCGTTCATCGCGATCCAGGATAGGTACACCCACCAACGAGCGGATTCTTCTGTTTTCGATGTAGTACGGGAGGCGCTTGCTGACAAACAAATCACCTTCCAAAATGCGGCTAACTCCAGGACGCAAGAGCTGGCTCAAGACGCCCGTGTTTTCGGTAATCTTTGCGCTCGAGTCAATAAAGTTCTGCACATCGCTCTGGAAAGCCCTGAGCCGGAATTCATTCACACTGCCGCCATTTGTAAAAACAGTGAATGTATTCGCATCCGGCATCAGCACCTTGAGGCAGCGCAAAATATCCCCGAGCGCCTTATCGACATCCGAATTTGCACGGGACCAAATCTGGTTCACGCGGAGCGACGAGTTCGGTTCGTTCGTATCCGTCTTGACGTCCGTAAATTCATTGCGGATGTCCGGAGACACAACCGGCGTGAGAGCAGTCGTACGCTTGCTGCTCTTGATAACAGGAATCACAGTCGTGCCACTCGGGAGGCTCGGGCGGTTCATGACGGCGAGTGAAAACGCGACAACAGCAAAAGGAATAAGGAAAAGGAACATGCCCCCCTGAAAAGCAAGTCCCAATAATGCACCGGCTACAACAAACAATATCTCAGATACGGACATACAACCCTCTACAAGCGGAATGATCGATATAACATTACAAACGCGAGACTGGCATAAATGAAGTGACTGTTCCACGCCGCCCAGAACGGCGACAGAGCCCCGTTTTCACCCATCTTAAGTCCAATTCTCTCAAGAATATAATAGCTAAATACAAGCAACAGGCCAACACCGAATTTCTGGGAAAGGCCCCCAGAACGGCTATACCGGTGGCAAAGCGCCGCCCCGATTAAAAGGACAATCAGGTTCATCCAGTGAGCGGAATACTTGAACTGGAGGGCCGTCTCCATCGCACGGGTATCTTCGCCCGAGCGTCGCAGCACGTTGATACGCGCCTTGACCATCTTGGAATCCATTTCATCGGCAAGTTGGCGTTCGTTGATCAAATCGTTCGGATGCGTGGTCACCTTGCCCTTCATGCTCTTTTGGCGCACCGGCAACACATCGACGGAACCATCCTTTTTGAATATCCGGTGGAACCCGTTTTCAAAGCGCCAAAACCCAGCCTTGGTCACCGAATCCTTTTCAATCCAGCGGATAGCACGGACATCGTAACGTTCGACCAGGCGCCCACGATCGCGTACCAGCAGGACAACATCTCTGCCTACTTTATTCTTACCCGAGTAGTGTTTAAAGAACCAGCTGTTCTTTTCGCTATCGATAAACGTAAAGTCCTGTTTTTCCTTGATGCGCGGATTCTTACGCTTTTGCGCATTGGTTTCCATGATTTCAAAGCGCTTGTGGTTTGCATCCGGGAGCCAGTGTTCGCTCATTTCGTACGAGCCAATCGACATGAGGACACCCAAGAAGAATATCGGGAAAAGCGTCTTAAGCGGACTTTGCCCCGAGCTCTGCATGGCGCTCATTTCTAGATGACGAGCCATATTGCCCACCGAGGCAAGCACAGAAATAAACAATGCGACAGGCGTAATCAAATAAATGATATACGGGAGATAGCTCAGGTAGTATTCCCCCACGGACTTCATCTCGCGTGCCGACCAGGTCTTGATGTTACCAACAAAGTCAATCACAACAAAGATGAGCACCGCACCGCAGACCACGATGAGGAACATCTTCAGGAAGTTCCAGATAAGGTATCGAGAGAACTTCATCCGAACCTCTTCTTGAATTTACCAAACAACCAAGCAACCGCCCTGATACAATAGGTAATGCCCGTATAGCGGCCAACAATCTTAAAGAAGCGCAAGACCTTGGAATTGCCCGAGAAGCGGTCGCGCACCATTGCACGAGTAAGGAGGATGCCAACGACACCGATAATGATATTCGAAATCCACATGGCAAGTTCCGGAGAGACCACCAGACGGTCGGCCAGGTTTTCGCCACCGATGAGGCAAATCCAGTAGATGACAAAGAACGCAAGGCTATAGAGGATGCCCGTGCCAATGCCACCCTTGCGCGCCATGATGCCAAGCGGAGCGCCAATCAGCACAAATATGAAGCATGCAAAAGCGGTGCTGAACTTCTTGTGGATTTCGACCATGTACTGCGCCGCGCGCTTGAGTTCGCCTTCCATGCGGCCCCAGGCACGTTCTGTGGCACGGAGCGAAGCCGTTTCCTGCACGCGAATCTTGCGGAGCCCCTGCATAAACTGCATGGAGTCGGCCATCGGGACTCCACTTGCCTCAGGCGGGAGGATCGAATCGCCAACGACGAGATCACGCAAACGGACAAGCGTCGGCAAACGGCGGGTTCTAGCCTGCACAGACGCCGTATCGTACTTGGCTCGGGCATCCGTCACCACGTCCCACATCATCTCGACCGGCATTTCGCGGTCACTCCTGTAACTCCTGCTACGGCGTTCCAGGCGGTCATCCACATTCTGCATGGCAAGATCCTGCGAGAAGAATCGGATGCGGAAATAATTGTCGGAATCGTCCGGATCGACAAGATGCGTCTCGCCACTGCGGAGGCGAAGCATAAGTGTAGCACCATTGTCCACGTAGTCCATCGTTGCGCTATCGGCATAGACAATACGCGGAGCGCCCTTCTTTTCCATTTCAAAAATCTGGATGCCGTACAGCGTGCCCGAGACGGGGTCAATGCGGTTCACCCAAAGCTGCACGCCCGGGAACTGCGTAATGAGGCGCCCGGCATCAATAAATACGTGCGGTTTTTTGCGCGAAACGGCGTTCATTAGCTCTACAGACCTGTGGTTTGCCTCCGGGAGCACCCAGTTATTGAACACAACCATCAGGACAGAAAGCAAAAGAGCCACAAGCAAGACCGGGCGCATGAGCGACAAGGGCGAAATTCCCGCCGCCTTGACAGCCGTAATTTCCTGGTCCCCCGACATACGGCCAAACGTCATAAGACTTGCGACAAGCACCGCCATCGGAATAGAAAGCGAAAGCATCCACGCCAAGTTCAACGCAAAAATTTCAAGAACCGTGGATGTAGGCAATCCCTTGGACAACACATTGTCCAAGATTTTGACCAAAAAGTCAACTACAAACAAAAAAGTAATGCCAAAGAGCGAAGCCAAAAAAGGACCAATTAGCTCTTTCAAGACATAGCGGACTAAAATCATTTTTCTCTAGAGTCGTTTTTTTCTACTTTACAGCGTGAAAGTTAGAATTAACCAAAGAAAAAAAATGAAAAAAGTTTTCAAGAGTACCCTGTTCGTTCCTCTTTTCCTTTATATGGCAACTATGATGGGTTGTTCTTCAACCAGTTCGTCCAAAATAACCCATACGGAATGGTGCAAAAACCGCTACGAAGCAGCAGAGCAACTCTTCAAGGCCGAAAAGTACGGCAGAGCCACAGAAAAGCTCGAAGAAATCCTTTCGACTTGCGCCGGTTCCGGCTACATGGAACAGGCCCAGTTCCTGATTGCCGAGAGCCATTTCAACCTGGAGCAGTGGATTGAAGCCCGTGGCGAATACGGAAGCTTTATCGTGAACTTCCCGGGTTCCCCGTTTGCAGAAACGGCCGAATACCGCAAGGCAGTTTCTTCGTTCAACATGGACTACAAGATTGACCGCGACGAATCCAACACGACAACCGCCATGAAGGATTTTGAGCGCTACCTCGCGAACCACCCGAATACCCCGCTCCGCGACTCCGTCAACTACTATTACAACCTCCTCGTGGACCGCGTGGCCGAAAAGGAATTCCAGACGGGCCGTCTTTATCTGCGCATGGAAAAGCCGCAGGCCGCCGTCATCTACTTCAAGGAATTTTTGGAAACATACCCCAAGGCACAGCGCCGCCAGGAAACGCTCTTCCTCATCGCAGATGCCTACACGGACCTCGACCAGTTTGAACCGGCTAGGGAATACCTCAACATCGCAAAGAATGAATCTGGCGAAGACGCCGAAATTCAAAAGCGCGTGAAGAAGGCCGAAGACAAGATTGCAAAGGCCGAGGAATCCTACGAAAAGCGCCTCAAGAAAGAAGCCGAAAAGAAACGTCTGCAAAAAGAAGAAAAGACTCTCGCTAACTAGGCCATCGGATGAAGTTTAAGTCCTGTTCTATTTCACTGCTTATGGCGTTGCTGTTTTCTGCAACGGTCTTTGCCGCAAGCGATGAGAAGCTGGACCACGACTACTCCATCCTGTCCGTATTCGTGCAGCCGTCGATTTCGTTCATCGGGTTTACCGAACGAGAATATTTTCAGGACGCCATCGATACGATTTACTACGGATTCAAGGCGACAGCCGTCAACAGCGCCGAATCCTTGAACGTCGCAAAGCAGGATTTCCAAAAGGTGAACTTCTGCTTCCCGATTACGGCGGGAATCCAGTGGCAATTCCGCGAAGACCAGTTCTTAAGCGCGGGCATCGGGTTTATCTACGACAACGAATCCGTCGTGCTGACCGACCGCAAGAGCAACACGCACAGCTACAAGTACACACTCCAGGGCGTTCCGCTATTCCTTGAATACCGGTTGGCGCTCCCCAAGAACTTCATCACACTCAGCACGGGCGGACTTTTCAGTATTGCAGTCCGTTGGTACTGGACATTGCCGGGCACCGAAATCTACACGACATGGGGCAAACTCGAAGCGGAAAACTCCCCGTTTGGCGCTGGCTTTGGCGTAAGTGTCGGCTATCTATTTGCAACCTGGAACAACTTTAAGCTTTATGGCGACATCGGATTTAACTCTATTTCGGTGAAGTCCAACAAGCCATTTTCATCAATCGTCCCGAACGGTCCTGACGAAAAGGCAAAATGGAACCTAGGTGGGATACAATTGCAAATTAGAGGTTCATTCGGGTTATGGAACAAGCCTAAGCCCAAGGATGACGACGACGATGATGACGATGACGGCGAAGGCAAGAAGCCCAAAGTCAAAATCATCGACGATACGAAGAAAGATTCTATCGCTACAACGCAAGATTCCGCGAAAATCGACACGAGTGTTGTGCAAGATTCCGCAAAAGTCGCAGATTCACTGAAGACTGCAGTGCAAGATTCCGCCGGGACTTCGCCGGTTTCGAGTACGCCAGCACCTCAAGACGCGCCCCAAAAGAGCGCGGATCCTGCAAACGTAAAATCAAAAGGTGACTGATGAGTTTTTGGCCGGGGGAAAAATTGCGTTATGCAGAAACGCATTTTAAGTTCAAGCTACCCTGGTCGCTCCTTTACAAGCCGTGGCCCGAAATCATTTTCGATGCACCGTTCCAATTTGTGCCGGGGGTAGAACCTTACCTCTGGATTGTCGTGCGTGACGCAGACCATTTCCCGACAACAATTAAAAATGCGGAAATTGTTTTAAAAACGCGGACGCAAAATGCGCAGGCTCCGGATTTGCAGTTACAAGATGCGCCGCAACCGGACATCGTCATCCGCAAAGACTTGAATATCGAAGTCTGCAATCAGATGAAATTCATTCCGCTTGCGCTCGGGAAAATCCCGGCAGGCACATACGAAGCGCATTGCAAACTGACCGTTGAACGCGAAGGTAAATCGCAAACGTTTGAACGCTGGAACTTGTCAAGACTCAAACCCGTTCCGCTCCGCTTTAAAGTCTTGAACGAGATGCCGCCCATCGCCCCCGGCTACGCCGCAGGCGAAATGCACTGCCACACGCACTACTCCGCAGACCATGTGGAATACGGCGCCACGCCCGAAGTCTTGCAGCTCGCCGCCAAGGCGGTCGGGCTCGACTTTGTGAACTGCACCGACCACGCTTACGACTTTGCATTCACGCAAGAGGACTACACCAAGGAAGCAGACTCACCCGTTCCGAGATTCCAGAAGTTGCGCGAAGAAATCGCAGCGCTCCCAGTGAAAGATGAAAACGGAGGCGATATGCCGCTCATGCTCGCCGGCGAAGAAGTATCTGCAGGGAACAGCAAAGGCGAGAATGTACACATGACAGTCCTCGCCCCCGAAGGTTACCTCCCGGGGCTCGGCGACTGCGGCCGCTATTGGCTCGAAAACAGACCAACGCGTAGCATCAAGCAAATCCTGAACATGACCGAGGCGCACTGCTTCGCAGCGCATCCGTTCCAGCAAATGGGACTCTTGGAAAAGTTCGTGTTCCGTCGCGGTTACTGGAAGCCCGAAGATTTGCAACTGAAAAACAAGCATTCGATTCGCGGACTGCAATTCTGGAACGGCATCCGCGATGAAGGTTTCAAGCTCGGTCGAGAATTTTGGATAAATGAATTAGGCAAAGGCAATTATTTGCTCCCCATCGGCGGAAACGATGCCCACGGCGACCTGAACAGCATGACTGCTGTAGACTTGCCACTTATTTCGCTCAAGCACACCCGTGCGCATACCTTCGGGAATGTAAGAACGGTGATTAAACTAGATGAGAGTGGAGCAAAACAAAAGTCCCCGCTCTCGCTTGCAGACATTAACGCAGCCTTCGCAGCAGACAACTGCTACATTACGGATGGTCCTGCCCTCTGGTGGGAACGCGACAATAACGGAATCACGTTCCACGCCCGCAGCAACAAAGAGACCGGCGGTGGATTCCGCTATGTTCGCATTTACGGTCGCCGCATACAGAACAACGGGAAGTTCGCCCCCGAAGAAGAAGTCATGATCGGGAGCCAAGTTGCCACCCCCGACCACGCCGACATTCCGGTCGCGACACTCGGATTTGCTTACGTCCGCGCCGAATGCGAAACGGCTACCGGCAAGTTCGCTCTCACATCTGCAGCACAGTTGCTCTGACAGCGTTTCAAAAAATTCCTTAAATATTTGCTTTTGAAACGATTGCATGTTATTTTTTGAACAAGCAGGAACACTTATTGTTTTTGATTTTTAGTGAATTTTGCTTTTGGGGAATATTTAAAGTTGGTTTTCCTTTTTGGCACGCAGTTTGCTTCTAAACTAAAAAATAAGATGTCCGATTTTACTAATGATGCAGAAGGAAGGTCGCCATGCCACACTTTATATCGCCCATGATTCGCCGCCGACCGGATGCAGATAAACTCGGCACAGACCCGCGTGCAATCCAAGAATCCGCGCCATCCCCGATTGTACAAAGCATCGATTTTTCGCAGACCGCGCCGCCATCAACAGAACAAGGCTCCGAGCAGTTCGAAGAACAGCAACAGATTCCGCCCGATGTCCGCGTGAGCGAGGGCGGTTTTAGGCAAATCCGCGACGAGAGTCTCGTGCTTTTGTCACAGGGCATTACGCACCGCATCGAGCGCTCCGAAGAAGGCCCGTTCCAGATTTTCGTGGAGCCTGAAAAACGCCGTGCAGCGCAATTCCAGATTCGCCTCTACCACCGCGAGAATCCTCCACGCGACGAGAACCCGCCGCTCCCGCTAAAGTTCACGCTACACCCGCTCTGGGTGCTCGCCATTCCCATCGCCTGTACGCTGTTGGACTTCTCCGACATTTCCATCCAGATGCACAATGCAGGCATTGCCGATGCATCAAAAATCTTGCGCGGAGAATGGTGGCGCACGATTACCGCCATGACGCTCCATGCCGATAGCCGCCACCTCGCATCAAACCTCGTCTCGGGATTCTTGGCGCTGAGCCTACTCCATTACCGCATCCCCCTCGCGAAGCTCGTGCCGTTCCTAGCGGTCGCAAGCGCTATTGCCAACTTCTTCGTTGCGCTCACAGTGCAGACAAGCTTCCGTTCGCTCGGCTTTTCCGGCTTCGTATTTGCAACCATCGGTTGCCTCGCCGTCATCGAGTTCCGTCTCATGCCGCGCGAAACGCACGGTATGCTCCGTCGCTTTGCGCCGCTCTGCGGCGCCGCCTCGCTCGCCGTATTCCTCGGTCTCGGCGAAAACGCCGACATCCTCGGCCACCTGTATGGATTCATCGCGGGCCTACTTTGCGGATTCATCCCAAAAAAGAAGACGCTCCGCTGGGGAACGCCTACAGTCGCGGCCGACATCCTTTGGATTGCCGCCTACTACGCATTGTTTATCATCGGCTGGACTTTAGCCATCTGATATAAAAACTAAAGTGTCGGACCTTCTTTCGCATTCTTGTCGTTTAGCTTCTTCAGTTCAATAAAGAACTTTTCGACGACCTGCTTCTGGATCCGCCTCTGCTCGTCTTCACTAAAATTGTGGTTACGCGCCCTAAACTCGACAGCGAGTTCATCGCACTTCGCTTTGTCGTATTCGTGCGTTTCGCACTTGATGCCGCTATCGACCACTTCATTCACAAACTTTTCAGGGGAATCTCCACATGCAGTGAAAGACAATGACACGACGGCCACTATTAAAGCCCATAAAAATATTTTCATGGCCCACCCTCCCATTTTAGGTTGTGTATAATATCAATATACTTTTTTAAAAAGTCATTGATTGTAAATAGATTTTTAAGAAGAACTTCATGCGGGCGGGGCCCCAGCTCGGAGTTGCGAAGGCCGCACGGGCCCCTCCCTGCACCCTCCCCATCCTTGGCCGACGCTTTATTCTCTAAACGATTTCTTTTTTTCACTTATTAAAGAATAATTCTCGCCTTAACTAAAAGAAATTTTCTACAAACACCTCCATAAAAAAATCCGTCCCCAATAAGGAGACGGACTTAAATTTTTCAGAAAATCTAGCGATTAGAGGCTAGCGAGGAACTTGCGAGCCTTGTCAGCAAAGGCGCGGTTGTCGCCATAGACCTGGAGGAGACGTTCGGCAGTAGCCTTAGCCTTGTCGCTTGCGCCGAGCTGCTGGTACACGAGAGTGAGCTTCCACATGGCGTCTGCAACCATCGGGACCTCGTCAGCCGGTTCGTCCTTCTGGTAGCGGTCTTCCTTGTCGCCAGTGCGCTTGCCGAATTCAGCAATGTACTTTTCGAGGAAGTTTGCTGCGGCGGAGAAGTCGCCCTTTTCCATCTTCACAGCGGCAAGACCATGCATGGCAGCCGAACGCACGAGAGCGACGGAACCAGCGTTATCCAAAGAGTTCTGGAAATGAAGAGCAGCACCATCAAAGTCCTTCTTTTCGAACTTGATGTTACCAGCAAGGAGGGATGCCTTAGCCAAGGCGAGGCCTTCAAGCTTGCCAGAAGCAATCTTGCTTTCGAATTCCACGAGAGCGCTATCCTTTTCGTTCGCATAGAGATAAGTGAGACCCACGCCGATGAGTTCGCTCTGTTCGGCAGCAGCCACCTTGCGAGCTTCCTTATACTGGACAATGCCAGCGATAATCGCGAAGAGGATGACAAACGCCACAGCAATCTTTGTACCGTGCTGGACAAAGAAGGCTTTAAGTTCAGAATTATTGTTATTAGATTCGTTAGCCATAATTAAGCTTCCATGTTAAAAATTTTCTCGTAGACCAATCATAGAAAAAAAAATAAAGGTTGTCAGTAAATCTTGACAAGAAATAATCGTTTTACTATATTTGTCCCCGTTCGCCGCTCTAGCTCAGCTGGTAGAGCAGCTGATTCGTAATCAGCAGGTCGGCAGTTCAAATCTGCTGGGCGGCTCGAAAGACTCCTCGGACACAAGTCCGGGGAGTTTTTTTGTAAGATTTTCAGCAAAAACGTACGACTTGCGAAACGCGCCCTAAATAACTAAATTTGGCACTCTATGAATCCGAATGGCGCAATTATTGTACAAAGTAACCTCGAAATCATGGTCGAGGTCGATAATCCTAATTACACTACCGCACGTGATGCAATCGCTCCTTTTACAGAGCTCGTCAAGAGCCCAGAGCACCTGCACACTTACAAGATTTCTCATTTGAGCTTGTGGAACGCTGCCGCAACAGGGCTGCGCGCACCCGAAGTCCTCGAAAGACTCGAAAGCCAGAGCCGCTACCCCATTCCGCCGACCGTTGTCACAGAAATCGAAGACTATATGGCTCGTTACGGCTTGCTTCGTCTCAAAAAAGAAGACGGACGCTTGATGATGGAATCTGATGACAAATTAATGTTCCTCGAAATTTGCAAGTTGAGGGACGTTGAACCTTTTATTATCGAGCACATCGATGACACGCACGTTGTTGTTGACCCCGAACGCCGCGGCCATTTGAAGATGGTCCTTACCAACGCAGGTTTCCCGGTCGAAGACTTGGCTGGTTACACCGTTGGCGACCCGCTCCCCATCCAGCTCCGCGAAACGACCGTTTCCGGAAAGCCGTTCAAGCTCCGCGATTACCAGAAGGATGCCGCACAAGTGTTCTACGCAAGCGGTAGCGAAAAGGGCGGTTCCGGCGTGATTGTTCTCCCCTGCGGTTCCGGTAAGACCGTGATTGGCCTTGCCACCATGGCTTTGGTACAAACTAAGACCTTGATTTTGACACCGAACATTTCGTCTTCCCGCCAGTGGATCCGCGAAATCTGCGACAAGACGAACCTTACGCTTGACCAGGTCAAGGAATACTCCGGCGAAGTGAAGGAAATCGGTCCGGTGACGGTTGCCACTTACCAGATCTTGACGCAACGCAAGCGCGCCAAGAAGGGTGACGAAAACAAGGAAGGCAAGGAACCAGAAATGACCGAAGAAGAGGTCAAGAAGGAACTTGCAAACTTCCCGCTCTTTAGCCAGGAAAAGTGGGGCCTCATGATTTACGACGAAGTCCACTTGCTCCCGGCTCCGGTGTTCCGCTTGAGTACCGAAATGCAGGCCACGCGCCGCTTGGGCCTTACGGCAACACTCGTCCGTGAAGACCACAAGGAAACCGAAGTGTTCAGCTTGATTGGACCGAAAAAGTTCGACATTCCATGGCGCATCTTGGAAGCACAAGGCTGGATTGCAACTGCTGACTGTAACGAAATCCGCATCCCGATGGATCCGGAACTAAAAATGAAGTATGCGCTTGCCCCCGTGCGCGACAAGATTACGCTCGCGAGCACGAACCCCGAAAAGACGGACATCGTCGAACGCCTGCTCAAGTACTTCAGCAAGCCGGATGACCGCGTGCTCATCATCGGCCAGTACATCGACCAGCTCGAAGCGCTCTCCGAAGACCTCCAGATTCCGCTGATTACCGGCAAGACGCCGAACAAGGAACGCGAAAAGCTCTACGGAGCCTTCCGTTCGGGCGCGCAGAAGAACCTCATGGTTTCGAAGGTCGGTAACTTCGCTATCGACTTGCCGGACGCAAACGTGCTCATCCAGATTTCGGGTACGTTCGGAAGCCGCCAGGAAGAAGCCCAGCGTCTCGGCCGCGTGCTCCGTCCCAAGAGCGACGGCGGTGCCGCCCACTTTTACAGCATCGTGACGCAGGACTCCAAGGAACAGGAATTCGCCATGAACCGCCAGCTGTTCCTCACGGAACAGGGCTATGCCTATAAAATCATCAAGCGCGGCGACTGGGACATTCTCATGAGGTCGCCCGAGGAACTCGCCGCAAGAGCATAGTCTCGTTAGAAGCGGCGTCTAGCAAACGCAAAAAGCTCCGCCATCGCGGAGCTTTTTTGTTTTGTTCCAAGCATTCCCCCCCCGTCAAGCGGGGAGAGCGAGGATAGCGAGGTTACTTCTTGTAGTAAGCACCTCGGGCATTCGACGAGCCACGGACCGGGCGACCCTTGAGGTCAAAGGAGCGATCCACAGCTCTTGTGACCCTGGCCGCGCGCGGGCTCATGCGCCCGATAGCGGAGGATTTCTCGATTTTAACTTCGATCTTTTTCGCTTCGAATGCGTTCCAGTTGTCACTTCCTTCGACATTGTAATAGACGGTATAGGTCTTTGCATCCGTGGCGGTTGGGATTTCGGCGCTGTATTTTTCACCATCGAGGCTGTAAAGCAATTTGCCGAAGTTGGTCTTGCCTGCCGTTACAAGTTCCTGAGATTTGCCGCTGTAAACGAGCTTTTCCTTAGCGACCGGAGCTTCCACAGAGACATCTGCCTTTGCGATTTTCACTTCGACCTTTTTCGCTTCAAAGGCATTCCAGTTGTCACTTCCTTCGACCTTGTAATAGACGGTATAGGTCTTTGCATCCGTAGCAGTTGGGATTTCAGAAGAATACTTCTTACCATCGAGGCTGTAAAGCAACATTCCGAAGTTGGTCTTGCCTGCCGTTACAAGTTCCTGTGCTTTGCCGTTGTAAACGAGCTTTTCCTTGGCGACCGGAGCTTCCACGGAAACATCTGCCTTCTTGACAGTCAGCGTGCCTGCGGCAAAAGATATCTCGTAGTTGCTGGCGGTCAAGCCGCTAGGTGTAATCGTATATTTGCCAACCTTGTCGAGCTTTTTGTAGTTGTAACTGTAAGTGAGCTCGCCACCCAAAACCGATGCATTTTCTTCGCCGATAAAGCCACTGTATTCAACACCGTCATTTGCGGGTTCATTGCCGTAAACGATGGACTTGTCCTTCGCGGTAACAGTGAGCGGAGCCTTCGCGATTACCACTTCGATTATTTTCGCTTCGAATGCGTTCCAGTTGTCACTTCCTTCGACCTTGTAATAGACGGTATAGGTCTTTGCGTCCGTGGCAGCTGGGATTTCGGCGCTGTATTTTTCACCATCGAGGCTGTAAAGCAATGTGCCGAAGTTGGTCTTGCCTGCCGTTACAAGTTCCTGTGCTTTGCCGCTGTAAGCGAGCTTTTCCTTGGCAACCGGAGCTTCCACGGAAACATCAGCCTTCTTGACTGTCAGCGTGCCTGCGGCAAAAGATATCTCGTAGTTGCCGGAGGTCAATCCACTTGGCGTAATCGTATATTCGCCAGCCTTGTCGAGCTTTTTGTAGCTGTAACTATACGAGAGCTCGCCACCCAAAACCGATGCATTTTCTTCGCCGATAAAGCCACTGTATTCAACACCGTCATTTGCGGGTTCATTGCCGTAAACGATGGACTTGTCCTTCGCGGTAACAGTGAGCGGAGCCTTCGCGATTACCACTTCGATTGTTTTCGCCTCAAAGGCATTCCAGTTGTCACTTCCTTCGACCTTGTAATAGACGGTATAAGTCTTTGCATCCGTAGCGGCTGGGATTTCGGCGCTGTATTTTTCACCATCGAGGCTGTAAAGCAACGTTCCGAAGTTGGTCTTGCCAACTGTTACAAGTTCCTGTGATTTGCCGTTGTAAACGAGCTTTTCCTTGGCGACCGGAGCTTCCACGGAAACATCAGCGATCTCGACTGTCAGCGTGCCTGCGGCAAAGGTAATCTCGTAGTTGCCGGAGGTCAATCCACTTGGCGTAATCGTATATTCGCCAGCCTTGTCGAGCTTTTTGTAGCTGTAACTATACGAGAGCTCGCCACCCAAAACCGACTCATTTTCTTCGCCGATAAAGCCACTGTATTCCACGCCGTCATTTGCAGGTTCATCGCCGTAGGCGATTGTCTTGTCCTTGGCGGTGATTGTAAGCGGAGCCTTCGCGATTACCACTTCGACCTTTTTCGCTTCAAAGGCGTTCCAGTTGTCACTTTCTGCAACTTTATAGTAGACTGTATAGGTCTTTACGTCAGTGGCGGTTGGGATTTCGGCGCTGTATTTTTCACCATCGAGGCTGTAAAGCAACGTTCCGAAGTTGGTCTTGCCTGCCGTTACAAGTTCCTGTGATTTGCCGCTGTAAGCGAGCTTTTCCTTGGCTGCCAGTGCTTCCACAGAGATATCAGCTTTTTCGACTGTCAGCGTGCCTGCGGCAAAGGTAATCTCGTAGTTGCCTGCGGTCAAGCCGCTAGGAGTAATCGTATATTTGCCGACCTTGTCGAGCTTTTTGTAGCTGTAACTATACGAGAGCTCGCCACCCAAAACCGACTCATTTTCTTCGCCGATAAAGCCACTGTATTCAACACCGTCATTTGCGGGTTCATTGCCGTAAACGATGGACTTGTCCTTCGCGGTAACAGTGAGCGGAGCCTTCGCGATTACCACTTCGATTGTTTTCGCCTCAAAGGCATTCCAGTTGTCACTTCCTTCGACCTTGTAATAGACGGTATAAGTCTTTGCATCCGTAGCGGCTGGGATTTCGGCGCTGTATTTTTCACCATCGAGGCTGTAAAGCAACGTTCCGAAGTTGGTCTTGCCAACTGTTACAAGTTCCTGTGATTTGCCGTTGTAAACGAGCTTTTCCTTGGCGACCGGAGCTTCCACGGAAACATCAGCGATCTCGACTGTCAGCGTGCCTGCGGCAAAGGTAATCTCGTAGTTGCCGGAGGTCAATCCACTTGGCGTAATCGTATATTTGCCGACCTTGTCGAGCTTTTTGTAGCTGTAACTATACGAGAGCTCGCCACCCAAAACCGACTCATTTTCTTCGCCGATAAAGCCACTGTATTCAACACCGTCATTTGTGGGTTCATCGCCGTAAACGATGGTCTTATCCTTCGCGGTGACGGTGAGCGATACCTTCGCGATTGTAAATGTCTTTTTAATTTCGCCGTAATAGATTCCGACGCCCTGGACAGACAAAGTAGCCGTACCGGCATTCAAGTTTTCCTTGCAAACGACCTTGTAATCCTCGCCTTTGACAAGTGGATCGACACCCGCAGGCATAGTCACATCAGCCATCGGGCAAATGGAATCACCGGTGTAAATTTGGTCGGGAATATCGGCAATGACCATATTGTCGGGGAACGGCACTGCAGGAACAAGGGTCTTTCTTTCGATAGCTTTGAGATCATTAGCGGAGAGCGAGCCGCTATATACGTTGCCATTCTCGTCCTTGAACGACTTGCCCTCGGCGATTTGGACGGAGCCTTTATAGCTGCTAGCCTTGATGAAGTCGGTGCTGTTTGTCCAGCCAAGGGTGATGTCACTGTTTTGGCTGTAGATGCCGTAGCCGTAGCCGCAAGTGGCCGTGACAATGCCGCCGTTTATCGTGACTCCGTTAGGACCGTAGATGCCATTGTTTTTGCCAGTGGCTGTGACGCTGCCGCCGCTTATCGTGATATTGCCAAAATCATTGTAGATGGCGTTGAAGCCAGTGGCCGTGACGATGCCGCCGTTTATCGTGACATTGCGTTTCCAGTTGTAGATGCCGAAACCGCCTGAGCCAGTGGCCGTGACGCTGCCGCCGTTTATCGTGACTCCGTTAGAACCGTAGATGCCGTTGTAGCCAGTGGCCGTGACGATACCGCCGTTTATCGTGACTCCTTCAGAACCGTAGATGCCGCTGCTAGAGCCAGAGGCCGTGACACTGCCGCCGATTATCGAGACAGTTCCCTTACTGTAGATGCCGCAACCGCCCGAACCATTTCCGGTGTCGTTCAAAATTCCGCTTTGCCCGTTCTGCCCGTAAATGGTCAGATTTTTATCAGCCTGGATTCCGTCGGTTTCACTTTTAATCACCATCTCCGCACCGTCCGCGAGGATGAGATGAGCGTCACCGCTAAACTTGACTTGGTTCGAGTATTTCACCTTGCCCTGCACCACGTACCAGCCGCCTCCGAGGTTGCTCACGTCGGTTAAGGAGGTAAGCACGGTGTATTCGCCAAGCTTGCGGATTTGCTCCTTGCCATTTTCGTCGATGTAGGGGATGCCAATTTCCACCTTCAAATCTTTTTTCCCCACGGTAACGCTGTTGCCCTCAATACGTTCACCATTGACAAAATACACTACACTGCCGGAACCCGAAAAACCGAAGGTGACCGTTTCGCCAGCTTTGTAGTAATCCGTACCCGAGATGTTGATGAATGCATCACTCAAGGTAATGCCGTCGGGAACACTCACGGTATACACCTCGGCAGTCGTAGCCGTGATGGCAACATCTTCGCTCGGCATCTTGAAAGTGGCGGTTTTTCGGTCGGCAGCGAGGTTTATCGTTACGTTCTCGTTGGAAGCTGTTACGCCAGTAATCGTATTTATGATTTCATTTTCCTTGGCTGTCAGGGTGACCGTTTTGCCGGACTTGTAGTATTTGACTCTATTGATGGTCGCAAAAGCGTTGCTGATGGTAAGATTTTCAGGAACACTCACGGCATAGGCATCGACCGTCAGCACCACGGTGATGTAGTTGAAGAACTTGTTTGCCGGAACCCTCACTCCGATGGAGGTTGAGTTTGGGGCGATGTTGGAGGAAGACGCTTTCTCGGTACCATCTTCCTTGAACGTCACGCTTTTGAAGTAAAAGCCCTCTTTGCCCACCGACACAGTGAAAGTCGTTGGGATTTTTTCGGTACTGAAGGCCGTCGTGGATGTCGATTTGTTGTTTTCGTTTTTGCCGGTCTTGTCCAATTCTTGATTGGGCGTGAAAGTGATGCCATAACCATCGTTCATGGTGTGCCCTTCGTTCGCAGGCCAAAGGACGCCTTTGCCATGATCCCAGGAAGCGACTTCTTCGCCTGTTGCGGCATTATAGATATGCGCCACAGGCTTTAAAATTGTGCCCTGGACATCGATTTTGTAAGTCAAGGTGACATCCGTTGCCCACGCGCTCGAAACAGCCGCAGAAAGGAGGAAAATTGCTAAAAATGTGAAAAATTTGATGTTTTTCATAGGGTAAAGCATCCCATTTTATGTTAAACCGCGTCAAATTTAAAAAAGAGGTAAAAAAAATAAATAGCCCAAATGGGCTATTTTTAGGGTTATTCTGCCGCTCCTGCTCACGGGCTATTTTTAAAGTCACTAGAATTTTCTCCCTTTGACACGTCAGCACGACGTGACAGGGCGTTTCCTTACTTCACGGCAATTCTTGCGGTACGAACCATGCTGTTGCTTTCGACACGAACCAGGTAACTGCCTCGGTTCAAATGAGCGAGGCTAATGCTCTTTGTGCCATTCACAGGTTCCGCAAACGTTTCGACCAGATGACCGGTCAAGTCGAACACCTGCACACGCACCATCGAAGATGTCGGCAGCGCAATCGTCAGTGCGTTATCCGCATAGCCGAACTTCACGCCGTTCATTGCCACCGTCACGATCTTAATGGTCTTTTCGCTCGAAGAGGATTCGGCCTTTTCGCTAGAGCTGGACTGCACGGCAGAGCTACTACTCGTTGCCGAACTCGACGAAGACTTCGCGGAACTGCTGGACTTTGCAGAATTCGACGAAGACGAAATATCGTCAATAGATGCAACGACATTTATCTTGCCCGTTACAGTCTTTGTTTCTCCATAATAATCCGTCAGTTCGAACGAATAAACGTATTCATGGGCCGCCATTTTAGGATCCACAGTTCCATAAATCTTAACTTGCTTTTTTTCTTTATCTTGTTCCACTTTCAAATCAGCAAGGATTTTTTTACCATTAATAAGTTTCACATGGTTGTACTGATAAACTATCGGAACAATCTCTTGGCCAGCAACAACCGTTTGATTATCGCTACCTTCAATAACATCGAACGACATAACCCCAGCTGCTACATTAATCGTCGCCTTTGCACTCGCATTGTTGTCGGCACCAGTGACTGTAAGCACAACTTCATACGGGCCCTTAGCATTTTCTTCAACCAGCCCTGTAATAGTCACCGTATTACCATCTTTTTTAAGCCCGTAACCACCCGGGAAATTCGTAAGCTCAAGATTAGAGCCATGTTCTACCTTGAAAACAATCGGCTTGATAGAATCGCCGGCAGTCAGCGACTGCGTTTCATTTTCAATGACATATACCTTCGTCTCTACAGACTTATGAATCACATCAACGTTTGCAAAAGCGGTATCATTGTTATTTTCACCAATTGCAATAATTCTTATCGTGTATAATCCATCCTTCAAATTCTCATCGACAGTTCCACTGCACGTGAGCTTATTTTCTTCTACACTATACGCAAACGATCCTTTTAACGATCCTTCGAACTTAAATGAAGATAAACTTTCATCGACATGAACATTTGCAAACTCAAACACGACAGGCTCAATCTCATTGCCCGCCAGGACTTCCTGTCTTGCTTTTTCACTAACAAGTTTTATTGATGTGCGAGCCTTGCCACTTTCCACAACAATCGTTCCCGACATGCTCTTTTCATCGCCTTGGTCGTTCTTAACAGTGACTTTGTATTCATAATCACCAGACATTACATCGCTATTTACAGAGCCGACAATCATGATTTTATGTTTTTTTTCATCAATATTCTTTACAAGTCCAGACGGGAGTCCACTTACGCTATAACTTGTTATTCCCTCGTAATCGAAAACGATAGGTGTAATAGACTTACCCGCAGTGACTTCCTGATTCACGTCACCGCTACTTTTATTCCATTTTAAAGACAACGTTTCTTCTTTTTCCAGCACAATGAACTCGAACTCTGTCATGGCGAACTTGCCATCAGCGTCTTTGACGACGATAAATGCAGTGTACTTACCAGCGGGAATATCATCTCTCATCTCTCCCGCAATTTCACAAGCGGGCCCCTTAGTCCACCTTTTCGACAAGCCAAAATTTTCCAAAAAGTTCGTCGATGAATATTCTGGTACAGCATCTTCGCCAAGGCCAGTATTTTCATATAGAATTTTAACCGGCTTAATTTCATCGCCAGCATACACGGTCTGGGAAAGTTCCCCTGACAGAACCTGTTGCGTGATTTTTTCCGAAGCCTCATACGTTTCAGCGGCATTTGCTACCGCAAAGAACAAGGCAAAAGCCAACGCCATGATTTTTTTCATATAGCCCTCCATTTTTCGCCCCTAAAAAGGGCCAAGGTCACCTACTAAATTGCAAATATAAAAAAATGAAAGAGCCGCCTTCCCTGCGGCTCCAATGTAATGCACGCCAATCTGGTAGCTGTAGCGCTGCGCATTGATATTTTAACGAACATCAAGATAAAAAGTCCTTTGGAGTTATGCAATGCCTGCAACAAAGACTTCGCAAAGGTTTTATTTGCACTTTACATGGATTTTACTTTAGGTTTATTTTTTATAGATTATATAGCAACTATTTATGAATCGAGTGGAAACATGATTGCAATTTTGTGTATTATAAATTTTCTTTGGGGACTGGCATTCTTCCCGATATTCAACATCCTAAAAAAATGGGTTGAAAGCACAAAATCTCTACCGTTTGGGGCTATAATCAATTTTTTAAGTGATCTGCTAATGAGGTTGATAATGGTTTGCGGATTATGGTTCCCATTATTGCTAATAATCTTTTTTAAGGATCTCGACCACGGAAACAATGCCTTATGGAGTGCGCTGGCCTTTTTTGGAGGGCTAGTGGCTTATGCATTCCTAAAACGTAACGCCATCAAGTCGTACGTCCGGGAAGTCCACCAAAAATCAAACCCGTACGACACTCCTAGCGAGCTCGCCATAGAAATTATCGAGAAAGACTGGCGCTGCAGAAAATGCGGAACGCCCCACAAATATCCTTACGAAAGGAATTCGCCGATGTACGGGAGCCCGTTATTTATCTGCCCCAAATGCGGAATGGAACAACTTGCTTACGGGCGTTTGGAACCCGCATTGAATCGAAGTTTTGGTAATTGGAACATCGGGCGTATTTCCATAAAAGTAAATGTTGTTACGTTTGTTATTTCGGTGGCCTTACTGATACTGATTTTGAATATACCATATTCATCTCGCGAATTTTTCGGCATTCTGCTTTTCTTTACCGCAACTATTTTCGTTTCAAGCGTAATAATAACGATTGAGAGTAAGCTGAAGAAAAAGCCTGACTTTATCAAAAAGTCCGAAGAACGCTTGCAGAACAAGGATTACGTAACACTGTTACGCAAACACGGCTACGAAGTTCCACACTCCATCCGCAGCAGCAAATAATTAAAAAGGGACTCTTTCGAGTCCCGTTTTTTGTATTACTGTCTCGTGAGAGTCTTGTATCGAATCGGCTTCGGATTGTCAGCGTCTTCGCCAAGGCGCTTGCGACGGTCGGCTTCGTATTCACTCCAGTTGCCTTCGAACCACACGACCTTCGAATCGCCTTCGTAGGCAAGGATGTGCGTTGCAATACGGTCAAGGAACCAGCGGTCATGCGAGATGATCACGGCGCAGCCTGCGAACTTGAGGATAGCCTGTTCCAAAGCCTGCAATGTTTCAATGTCCAAGTCGTTCGTCGGTTCGTCAAGGAACAAGAGGTTGCCCGGCTTCTGCAAGTTCTTTGCCATGAGCACGCGGTTGCGTTCACCACCGGAAAGCTGCGAAAGCTTCTTCTGCTGTGCCGCACCCGTGAAGTTGAAGAGACCGCAGTAAGCACGGCCATTCATCTTGCGATCGCCCACCAAGATTTCGTCATTGCCACCCGTGATGGATTCCCAAACCGTCTTGGAATCGTCCAAACTTTCGCGGCCCTGTTCCATACTGATGATTTCGACAGTTTCACCAATCTTGAGCGTACCACCATCCGGCTTTTCCTGGCCCATAATCATCTTGAACAAAGTCGTTTTACCAGCACCGTTCGGACCAATGATGCCCACGATACCCGAGCGCGGCAAGCTGAAGTTCAAATCGTCGAACAGCACCTTTTCGCCAAAGGCCTTCTGCAAATGTTCCGCCTGGATAACAACATCGCCCAAGCGCTTGCCGTTTGCAATGTGGATTTGAGCCACCTTGATCTGTTCCTTGGAATCTTCGGCCAAGAGTTCTTCGTAAGCCTTGAGACGAGCCTTGCTCTTTGCCTGGCGAGCCTTCGGACTCTGCTTGACCCATTCCTGTTCACGAGCGAGGCGCTTCTGACGGTCAGATTCACCCTTCTCTTCGTTCTTCATGCGTTCAAGTTTCTGGTCAAGCCACTGGGCGTAATTGCCTTCCCAAGGAATGCCGCGACCGCGGTCAATTTCCAGAATCCAGTTCGTTACGTTGTCAAGGAAGTAACGGTCATGCGTCACGAGAATCACGGAGCCCTTGTATTCACGGAGGTGGCGTTCGAGCCATGCAACCGTTTCTGCGTCCAGGTGGTTCGTTGGTTCGTCAAGGAGCAACAAATCCGGTTCTTCGAGAAGCAAGCGGCAGAGAGCCACACGGCGCTTTTCACCGCCGGATAGGTTCGTCACCGGCCAATCGCCCGGCGGGCAGCGGAGAGCGTCCATTGCAATTTCGATATTGCGGTCGAGGCTCCACAAATCCTGAGCGTCGATGATGTCCTGAAGCTTAGCCTGTTCGTCGAGGAGCTTGTTCATCTCGTCGTCTTCCATCGGTTCAGCAAACTTCATGGAAATTTCGTTGAAGCGGTCAAGCACGGCCTGCTTTTTCGCGACAGCCTGCATCACGTTTTCCTTGACGGTCAAGGTCGGGTCAAGCTGCGGTTCCTGCGGCAGGTAGCCTGCGGTGCGACCCGGCTCGATCCAAGCTTCGCCTTGGAATTCCTTGTCAATGCCCGCCATAATGCGGAGGAGTGTCGACTTACCGGCACCGTTCTGGCCGATAATACCAATCTTTGCGCCATAGTAAAAGCTCAAAGAAATGTCCTTCAGCACCTCTTTGTTAGGCGGATAGGACTTGGTCATTTTGTACATGTAGAAAACGAATTTTTCTGCTTTGTTTTGTTCGGCCATATTTTAGTGAATAATGGTTAGTGATTAGAGGTTAGCGGCCATGCCGCAGTTTAATTATGCATTCCTAATATAGAAATATCTGTTCAAAGCCTGCATTACAAGCTGCATCGAGACTGCGAATAGCGCCATAATAGTGATGTAATCCAAAGTAAATAGCAAATACCCGTGTTCCAAATCCAAGGCATAGAACGGTTGTTGAAGCGTCATGTATTTCCACAAGCCCCGTTCGATAAAGGCATAAATTCCATAAACGCCAAGAGCCGAGACCACTCCCATCGCGATATCTAAAGTACACCGAGATATTTTAGCCACTTATCCACATCCTTCTGTGCTTTTTTAGGACTGTTCTGAGCAATATGCCCATAGATAGAAAGACCTTTCGTCACAACAGCTCCCGGTGCAGCCTTTTTCAGTTTTGCAATGGCAGAAAGACCACTCCCCTCATGCGTCACGAACGGATGAACCAACTTTCCTTTCAGATTATACTTTTCAAGGAAAGTATACATCGGCATAGGCATATCGTTCAACCACACCGGATAACCGATATAGATTTCATCGAAGTCCTCGGGATTAATATCCATCGGTTTAATCTCTGGGCGAGCGTTTTGCGCAAGTTCCTTTTTTGCCACCTTGAGGCATTCGTCGTAAGTTCTAGGATATGCTGTAACGGGCTTCACTTCCAAAAGCGTGCCACCAGTCCTTTCCGCAATCATCTCGGCAACAATTTCGGTATTGCCTTTGACAATCATGCCGAGACCAACGTTTTCACCAATATGGGAAAAGTAGGCGATCAAGATTTTCTTGTCGGCCGCCATGGAATACCCAACGAGGAACATCAATAGAATAATGACTAATTTACGCATGCTCCACTCCAGTTCTCAAGTTCTAACCATTAACTAAAATAATATAAAAAAACAACATAAGAAACTACACACAAAAACGATAAAGCGGAATACGTCTGTGATAAAGCGCAAAATGCAACTTTCAACCACTAAGAATTCGCCAAATATTGCTTGATTTTTGCTTTGACAAAATTCAAGTCCGGATTTGTGAGAATTGGAATAAGCGAATTGATTTCTTCGACCGGCTTATCCCACCATTTCCACCGAAGCAAAAGTGCCGTCAACTCTTCGTCAAAACGATTGCGGATAAACTGCGCCGGATTACCCACCACAATCGTATAAGGTTCCACATTACTCCCTACAACCGCATTTGCACCAATAATGGCCCCGTCACCAATATGTACCCCCGGCAAAATCACCGCATTCTGCCCGATCCACACATCATTCCCAATCACCGTATCGCCCTTGAGCGGCAAATTCTCCTTTGCAGGAGGCGCCATATTCCAACCTTGCAAAGTGTAAAACGGGAACGTCGAAACCGCATTCATCTGGTGGTTCGCGCCGTTCATCACAAACTCCACCCCCGAGGCAATCTGGCAGAATTTTCCGACAATTAACTTGTCGTCATTCCACGGATAAAGATGCATCACGTGACTCTCAAAATCGCTATCGGCAATGTAGGTGAAATCACCCACAACAATCTGCGGGTTCTTAAGCGTCGGCTTCACGTAAATTTCCTTGTCATACCCCGCAATCGGGTGGACCATCATCGGATCAGGGAATGTGTTTGGCATAGGGACCTCCGTGGGTGGGATTTTAGCGAAAAGGTAATAAAAAATGCAATATCTTGCAGATTTTCATTGACAAATTAGGCCAGATTATATATTTTAACATAAAAACCGCAATATATTGCAAATCTCAAGACAATTCATATTGAATTAATTGTCATTATTGGAGCTACAGCTATGGAAAATCTCGGAAAACAGATTTCGGAAAGGCGCAAGAAACTAGGCCTGTCTCAAGAGGATCTGGCCGAGATTTCCGGCGTTTCTCCCAGAACAATCAACTCTGTCGAACTCGGGAAAGCGAACCCATCCATCAACGTGTTGAACAAGATGGTAAAGCCACTCGGTTTCGTGGTCACACTAAGCGAGAGGGTCTCTCATGAATAGCCACAAAATCCGCAGTGCATGCGTATTCTACAATAACATCCTTGCCGGCTACCTCTTGCAAAACAGCAGGAGCTACACTTTTTTATACGACTCCAATTATGTTGTTTCACAAAACCCATCCATCGCATTGGACATGCCGAAAAAGAAACGCCTGTTTAGATCGTCTTACCTTTTCCCATATTTTCAGGGATTGTTGCCTGAAGGAGCAAACAAGGCCTTCTATTGTGAGCGTCTCGGCATTAAGCGCACAGACAAATTTGCAATGCTTCTGAACCTTGCCAGCCATGAAACTATCGGTGCCGTCACCATACGAGAAAGGAGCCACTAATGGGACTCTGCCACTGTTGTTTAAAAGAAACGGAACAAGATTTTTGTCGCGCCTGTTCAAAGGCGCTTTTTGGCGGTTCTAGATTTAGCGCAACTTTGGATTTTGACATTCCACAACTAGCGTTCGCAAAAGATGGTACCGTCAAGAGAATTTCCATTTCCGGAGCGCAGACAAAGTTTTCCGTGAAAGTTGAAAACAAAAAACTAATCAACACAGATCGCGGCGGGACACACATTCTGAAGCCAACATTATTGCCGTACTACGAAAACTATCAAGACGCACCTGCCAACGAACACGTAACAATGCTGATGGCGCGTGTCCTTTTCAAAATCCCGACAGCGATATCTGCTCTACTTTACTTCAAAAACGGAGACCCCGTCTACATTACCAAACGTTTTGATGTCATCGAAACTGGCGAGCATACAGGAAAGCGCTTGAGCCAAAGCGACTTTGCGCAAATTGCGGGCCTCGTCCCCGAAATAAACGGTAGCGACTACAAATACAAAGGAATTTCATACGAGGGAATCGCTACGCTAATTCGCGAAAACGTAAGCGCTGCCGATGTTGCCATTGAGATATTTTTTAGGACAGTATTATTCAACTATCTCGTATGTAACGGCGATGCACACGCGAAGAATTTTTCGCTCCGCAATTCCGTCGAAAATCCCGATGTCTACGATTTGACTCCTGCATACGACTTGCTGAACACATCGCTACACATCCCCCACGAACAATCGCGTACAGCACTCGATTTATTCAAGGACGAAGACGATTTCAAGACTCCTTTTTACGAGGCAAACGGTTTTTACGGTTCTCCAGATTTTATGGAATTTGCCAAGAGAATCGGAGTTGTCGAGAAGAGAGCCGCCCGTTTTATAAAGCAAGCCATCGATGCCGTTCCCGCAATGGAAGAAATGCTAGACAAATCTTTCTTAAGCGAACAAGGCAAAGCGAAATACAAAGAATCTATTCGTGATAGAGCTAAAGCTCTAGGGCTGTAGAAGATTTTTTCTTTTTTGAAATTTTATGACAGTTATATGATGTATATTTGGGGAAAATGACCTACACCAAGTTTTATAGCACAGCATATCAATTTTTGCTAGCCCATTTGCCCACAAGCATTACAGAAGCTTCATTGCAAAGATATTTCATCCCAGAACGCAATGGATTTTCTTCAATTGCGGATGTTTTCGAAGGCTTTATAGAATCGGCGCAGACACAGCAAATGTTGCCCAACGTTATAAAGTTTAGGGAACGGCACAAGCAAATAAAAAAAATTCTTTGCAACTTCAATGTTGCTCGTGTCATCAAGACTTGGGACGCAAATACACTCTATAAAGAATTCCGTAGGCAATTCAACGTAACCTCGACAGATTCACCTAAAAATTGCTGGTTCAGGTGGAGTGAAGCCGTTATAAGCATTGCCAAATTCTTATCAAGCTTCAAAGATGCAAACGATTTCAGAGGATTCATTGCAAGTTTCGGATACAACGCAAAGACCAAGATGGCATTACCGCTTCTTATTTCAATAAGAATCAAGGGGATGGGATTTTCACTCGTCTGCAACGCACTCAAGGAATTAGGCTACTCCGAATATCCAAAGCCAGATGTTCACCTTAAAGACGTCATAAGTACCGCTGGATTTTGCGAACACGACGACTACGCCGTCTTTGAAACGATTGTGAACATTTCAAACGAGGTGCAATATAAAGGCGATAAAACAGCCACACCATATAAAATTGACAAAATCATTTGGCTCATCTGCTCTGGGAATTTCTACCTAGACAATATCAATGGAAAATCATGGAAGCGAGAGTTTGTAGACGAAGTGAAGAACGGACAGCCAGAATGCATTTAGACTGTTTTAGGAAATTTCGCGCTCATTCTGAGCAACAAAATGTATAATTAGACAAAAGAGGCTTATATGGACGAGAAACTTGAAAAATTGATAAGAAATAAAATTGCAACAGATAAAAAGCTCGCTGCTAAAATAGCGTGTGAAGACTTTTGGCTTGCCAAAGGGCAAGAAGCTCTCAGAAAATATCAAGCATACTCTATAAGTCCAAAACTTCTAGACAACCTCATTGAAAAATCTTCTTCCAGTGAAGGATTCCAAGAAATCAAGAACTCTCAAGACCCCACGATTATTGAAATTAGAGAATTGATTTTCTCTATTGTCGCATATTGCGATATGAGTGCCAGTGATAAAAAGAAATACAACAAATATGAAGATTACCGTGTCATTGCTAAAGCAGGCATTTATCAAAATAGCTGGACAAGATTCTTATTACAGTATAAGAAGAACAAAGATGAAGTTTCCGATTCTGCAATGAATGCCGTTGAATACTTAGATCAACCAACAACACATTTTGGAAATGTAAGCGAAAAACATCGTAAACTGATTGCAAAAAAAATTTTTAAGGTTCCTTACGAAAGAAACTCTTTTTTTGATTCTGCAAAAAAATTCTTTGAACCATTTAACATCAAATGCAATAATCCAGACAACCTAGGTACAGTTTTGGGTCAAATTCTATATGACCAAGACATTGCAAAATATTGGATGGAAAACGAAGCCTCTCCAGATGATTCTGAAGCCGTTCGCTACTGGGTTTATTCTCCTGGAGCAAAAGCTGCAAATTGGGCGAACGATAAGAAAAATGGAGAAATATCCATTGGTTATAGCAAAATTGTTGATTGGAGCACTCTAAAAAATAAAGAAGAATACCGAATTGCCTTGCAGAAATTTCACAAAGACTCCGCATCACATAAAAATGATGTTCATGCATTTTGGCAATTCGTAAACGATATGAAAATTGGTGATATCGTTTATGCAAAAGACGGAATGTCAAAAGTTATTGGCCGTGGCATTATTCAGGGAGATTATTTCTATGATAAGAACAAAGATTCCTTTTGCAGTAGTCGAAAAGTGCAATGGACACATACCGATTGCAATTACGAATTGAAAGACGAGGGTGCATTTTCCATGAAGATGCTCACCGACATCACAAAATATTCTGGTTTAAGAAACCAGCTTGAAGACTTTTTCGAGGACCAAAAAACAACGCAAAAGGTTGTTGAAACATCTATCAAACCGGAACCACAACCAATCTCTAATTACTCTAAAGAAGATTTCTTAGAAGAAGTCTTTATGGATGAATCCAGCTATGATTCACTTGCTGGTTTGCTTAAGAGGAAAAAGAATATTATTCTACAAGGCGCCCCTGGTGTGGGGAAAACATTCATGGCAAAACGCCTAGCTTATTCGATGATTGGTGAAAAAGATCCATCTCGAGTAAAAATGATTCAATTCCACCAAAGTTACAGTTATGAAGATTTCATAATGGGCTACCGTCCTGATGGAAATGGATTCAAGCTAAAACGCGGTCCGTTCTATGAATTTTGTAATACAGCGGCAGAGGATTCAGAAAACAACTATTTCTTTATCATCGACGAAATAAATCGTGGAAACATAAGCAAGATTTTCGGCGAACTATTCATGCTTATCGAAAACGATAAACGCGGCCAGCAAATTCGTTTGCTATACGAAGATGAATTATTCTCCGTACCTTCCAATTTATACATCATTGGCCTCATGAATACTGCAGACCGCAGCATTGCAATGATTGACTACGCTTTACGCCGTCGTTTCTCGTTTTTTGATGTTAAGCCTGCATTTGATTCAGAGCAATTTGAAAGCAGGCGTGAAAGTGCAGAAAACGAGAAGTACGACTGTCTTATTGAATGTGTAAAAAATCTCAATAAGGAAATCGCCGCCGATGATTCTCTTGGTGAAGGATTTTGCATAGGTCACAGCTACTTTTGCTTCGAAGAAAATGAAACCATTGATAATGAATGGCTCAAGTCGGTTGTTGAATATGATGTCATTCCGCTCCTGAAAGAATATTGGTTTGACGAGCCTGAAAAAGTAAAGAACTGGAGCGATAAACTCAGAGCATCGATTCAATGATTCTCGTAAAGAACATATATCACATGCTTTCGTACGCCTTTCGCTGTTTGAAGGAAGGCGCATTTAAAGCGTTATCCGATGAAACAGAATTTTTCGACAATACAGACAACCTATATGCAGAAATTCTGATTCTCAGAGTGACGGTTCAAATAAAGCGTGGATTGCTGAGGGATTATATTGATGCAACTGAATCCCTCAAATGCCCTCATGGGAAAATAGAGCTTTCGGAATCCATTAAAAACATAAGTTCGCAAAAAAGAGAGCTAGTATGTTCTTTTCAAGAATATACAGAAAACGCCCTGTTGAATAGAATTCTAAAACAAACATTCGCGATTCTATTGAAAAGCAAGGATGTTACCCATGAACGCAAGAAAAAAATTCATAAGCTACTGACCTACTTTTCTTGTGTAGAGCCAATAGACTTACGATTTGTGAATTGGAACATCCATTTTAATCGCTGCAACGCAACATACCAGATGCTCATTTACATTTGCCATTGGATATATGATGAATGGCTCATAAATCATAGTCAAAAAAAAGGTACAAAACGTTCTTTTGAAGACGATCAAAAAATGAGCCGTCTATACGAGAAATTTGTACTTGAATATTTTCGCCGTGAGCACCCGGAACTGAACGCAAATGCACCGCATTTAAGTTGGCAATTGGACGACTCAATTGATAAAATGTTGCCAATTATGAAAACGGATGTGACTCTTGAAAATGAAAACCGAATACTGATTATTGACACCAAATACTACAATAGCATGTTGCAAAACACCTACAATTCTAGCACCCAGCATTCACACAACATGTATCAAATCTTTACCTATGTAAAGAACTTGGCGTACGAGACACAATCGGCCAACAAAACCGTTTCGGGAATGCTTCTTTATGCCAAAACAAATGAGGCTATTTCACCAGATCAAGACTACAAAATGAGCGGGAACAGAATCAGTGTAAAAAGTCTAGATTTAAACAAAGACTTTACCGAAATCCGTAGTCAATTAGACGCGATTGCAAAGATTGTATAGAAGGTCTTCCTTTTCATCTTAGTATATTTGCGCCGTTTTAAATAATACACAGCTATGCCCACCTCTCGTGAAATTTTAAAATCTATTTTTGGCTACGATTCGTTCCGCCCTATGCAAGAGGAAATCATCGAGCATGTTATCTCAGGGAAAGATGCGCTTGTGCTGATGCCGACTGGTGGCGGAAAGTCCATTTGCTACCAGATTCCGGCCTTGATGTTCAAGGGTATCACGGTCGTTATTTCACCGTTGATTTCACTGATGAAAGACCAGGTGGACGCGCTGAACGCAAACGGCATCGGAGCCGACGCGCTCAACAGCAACAACGAAGAAGGCGAAAATGCGGCCATCCGAGAGCGCTGCAAAGCGGGCCAAACCAAGATTCTCTACATTTCGCCGGAGCGTTTGCAGCGAGAAATTCCGTGGATGCAACAGCACTTGAGCGTTTCTCTATTCGCTATCGACGAGGCGCATTGCATTTCGCAATGGGGGCACGATTTTCGCCCGGAATACACGCAGCTCGGCATGCTACACCAAGCGTTCCCGAGCGCAACAATTATGGCGCTGACGGCAACGGCAGACAAGCTCACAAAAGAGGACATCGTCCGACAGTTGAACTTGCGTGACTTTAGACTTTTCGTGAGTTCGTTCGACCGCCCGAATTTGAGTCTCGATGTGCGGCGCGGTTATTCCGCATCCGAAAAGCTGAAGGCGATTTTGTCCATCATTTCAAAGCACAAGCACGAATCGGGAATCATCTATTGCCTTTCGCGCAAGAGCACAGAGAAAGTCGCCGATGAACTCATCAACGCAGGCGTTTACGCGAAGGCATACCATGCTGGGCTAACAGCTGAAGAACGCAACAATGTGCAAGAGGATTTCATCAACGACAATATCGATGTCGTGTGTGCGACAATCGCATTCGGCATGGGCATCGACAAAAGCAACGTCCGTTACGTCATCCATTACAATCTCCCCAAGAGCATCGAGAGTTTTTATCAAGAAATCGGGCGCGCGGGCCGTGACGGCCTCCCCTCCGAGACGGTGCTGTTCTACAATTTCCAGGACATCATCACACTCCGCAAATTTGTAAACGAAAGCGGCCAGCGAGATATCAATTCCGAGAAGCTCGACCGCATGCAGGAATACGCCGAATCGCAAGTTTGCCGTCGTCGCATTTTGCTCAACTACTTCGGTGAAAACAATAGCAGCAACTGCGGGAATTGCGATATTTGCAAGCACCCGCCACAGCGATTCAACGGTACGATTCTCGTGCAGAAAGCACTCTCGGCCATCAAACGCACTGGCGAGCACATCGGTTTTTCAATGACCGCCGACATTCTCAAAGGCACGCTCAACGACGAAATTGTCCAGAAGGGTTATGACAAGCTCAAAACATTCGGCGTAGGCGCCAAGACAACGCTCAAGCATTGGCACGATTACCTTTTGCAAATGCTGCAACTCGGCTACATTGAAATTGCATACAACGAAAACAACCACCTTAAAATAACCGAAAGCGGTAACGAAGTACTCTTCGGGAAGAAAACGGCAGAACTCGCCATCGCCGCAAAAATTGAAGCCAAAGAAGACACAAAACCGAGAAGCGGTCGCACGACATTTACGCGCGCAGCCGACGACGCGGAAGACAATTCTCTGTTCGAAGCTCTGCGAAAAGTCCGCAAGCAAATTGCCGACGAAAACAACTGGCCCGCCTACGTTGTGCTCTCCGACCGCACGCTAAAAGACCTCGCCTACAAGGCGCCCATTTCCATCAACGAACTGCAAGATGTATTCGGTTTCGGTGAAATGAAAATCCGAAAGTTCGGGCAGCAATTCGTAGACGCCATCCGCGATTACATGAGACAATAAAAAAAATCCCGCAGCACACGCCGCGAGATTTTCAAATGCCCGAAGACAAAGAACTATCTATTGTTCAAATAGTTCAGCACCTTGTTCGTAAGGTCGTTTTCCTTTTTCCAGAAAAGCACAGCGCCGGTAGCACGGTCAATGACCATGTCGTAGCCTTCCTGCAAGGCAATTTCGTTCACGGCCTTGCGGATGAGCTGGATAATCGGGGCACTCACCTTTTCGTTTTCGGTGATGAGCTCTCCGTTACGGCCATAGACGCGGTCGATGAACGACTTGAGCTCCGTATCCTTCTTGTTGTATTCGGCTTCGAGTTCGCGCTTCTTTTCGTCCGAAAGCATCAGGACCTGCTTATCGAGCCTTTCCTTGATGGCGGCAAGCTCCTTTTGCAGAAGGTTTGCCTGCTGTTCCCATTTAGCCACCTGGCGGTCATATTCTTCTTGAGCCTTCTTGGTGCCCTTGAAGCCGTCAAAGATAATCTTTGAGTCCACATGGGCAATGCGAAGACCATCTTCGGCAAAGCTTGCGCATGCAAAGACTACCGAAAGCAAAACTATCAACTTGCGAATCATAGCGCACCTCCAGTCAGGTTAGAAAGACTGACCAATGACAAAGTTGAATTCCATATCACCCACCGACGGAAGCTGAGTACCGTTGCTGTAGGATTCACCCGGATCGAGCGGCCAGGCAAAGTCGAAACCGATAATGCCAAGCATCGGCACCACTACGCGGAAGCCAAAGCCAATATCCTTCTTGAGCTTCGTCGGATCCCATTCACTGAGCGGATTCTTCTTGGGCTTGTCAACGCGAGCATTCTTGTCGATGCGTTCACCGAACACGTTACCGGCGTCAAAGAAGAACGGGAGCAAGTAGAACGTCTGCGGCACAAGACCAAGTTGGAGTTCAGCACCGATGTACTGGTAGCTGCGGCCCAAACGGCTCTGGCCAATGGAACCCGAGCTATAACCACGGAGCATACCATCGTAGCCAAGCACGCCACCCATTTTATACAACGTACGATGTTGCAACTTGTCGCCAAAGATGACACCGTATTCATTTGTAAGGGCAATCGTGAGGCGGTCACGGAAGAGCGGGAACCACCACTTGATGGAGAGGTCGGCCTTCACGAATTCAAAGTCACTGCCAAAGATCTTATCGGCCCACTGCACGTCGAGCACATAACGGGAACCTTCGGTCGGGAACTGCGGCAAGTTCTTGTCGTCACGCTGGATGCGGAAGTTGAATGCCGATTCAATACCCGTATAGACCACATAGCTATTGTCGATGTTCGGGCCCTGATCGTTCATGAGCCAGCCATAACCGATCTGACCATAGAAGTAGTCATCCGGCCACTTGAGTCGCTTACCGGCAAAGATGTTTCCACCGTAGCGGGTAATGTCGTGGTCGTCATAGTCTTCCATGTTCCACCAGGAATAGCTGAGGCTTGCACCGACCGTAATCGGCTTGTCGAGGAACCACGGTTCTGTAAAGCTAATCGTAGCACTCTTCTTGTCGGCACCGTATTCGAGGTTCAAGGCAGCCTGCTGGCCATCGCCCATACAGCAGTTCGGGATAGAGATGCTTGCCGTACCGACAAAGCCATCGCTTTCACTATAAGAGACGCCCAAGCTGAACTGACCTGTACCGGCCTGCTTTTCTTGAACGGCAAAGTCGAGATCCACTTCCTGTTCGCCCACGACCTTGATATCGGGCACGACCATGTCGAAGTAGTTGAGCTGCATAATTTCGCGGAAGCTACGTTCCAAAGCGGACTGGCGGTACGTATCGCCCGGATAGAGGCGGACTTCGCGACGGATGACCTTTTCGTTCGTCTTGGTGTTGCCACGCACATGGACCTTATGGATCTGAGCCGGCAAACCTTCGTTCATCTTGTAGGCGAGGTTCACAATGGAATCGTTTTCGAACGTTCTCTCTTCATCGAATTGGGCAAAGAGGTAGCCATCTTCGCGGTAGGAATCGAGCAAAGCCTTACGGGATGCTTCGTAGAGGTACTGGTCGAACACGGCACCGCTATCAAGACGGAACACATAGCCGAGCATGGCATCGCTCTGGACTTCGTTACCCGTAAAGTGGAGTCCGCCCATGTAGTAGCGACGGCCTTCGGTCACGTCGATGTGGATGATAATATCGCTAGAGGTCTTGATGTTATCGTACTTGTAAAGGGCCGGAATCATGTCCTCAATCATGTAACGCACAAGAAGCTTGCTTTCGTAAGCGGAGCGCTTCTTGATCTTGAGGAGGGAATCAATTTTCGGGTTATTCCACTTGCGGCCCGCAACCAAGTCAAGCCATTCCTTACGGGCGCTTTCATAGCGGATAATGTCGTTCAGGAGAGTCCATGCGCCTTCTTCGTCCTTGACCTGCGGCTTACGTCTTGCAAGCGGATACTTGTCAGAGGCCTTGCGCATGTTCCTATAATAGTGCGTCACTTCCATCGTCGGCTTGCCCGCAATCTTGTAAAGCGGGTTCGTCGAATCAGCCATGGCCTCGTTCAACTGCGTATAGAGCGGGGCCAAGCGTTCTCCAACCGGCACCATGCGTCCAAGATAGAACAGGCAGGTAGAATCCGGGAGGTATTCGGCATGGTAGTCGTTCAGTTCTGCATCCAGGTAACCGAAATGGCGGAAAACATTCAGCACGGTATCGCGGTCGGCTTCAAAGACATTTTCCTTGAATTCGCCACCGCCCCACCACTGGTTTTCCTTAGAGAGCATGTGATCTGCAATTTCTTCGATAGGCACATGGTCATTGCCCTTCACGTCAAAGCCGCGGATACGCACCTTGTTGCCTTCGCGAATCACGAAGGTCACCTTGTTCTGGTATTCGTCCACCGGTTCTTCGCGGTAGCCCACTTCGGCAAGGAGGAAGCCTTCGGAGCGGTAATGGTCGAGCATAGCCTGGCGAGTGCGTTCCAGCTGAGCCTTGCTATAGACCTGACCCGTAATCATGTGAATTTTCAAGCGGAGGTCATCTTCAGAAACTTCGTCACAACCATCCAAAATAGCGGTATCGAGAGCAGGGAGCTCCTTGACCTTAAAGACCAAGTCCACATTGGAACCATCGTCGCCAACATAATCCACCCAGGCAGTCACATCGTCAAACAGGCCCGAAGCATAAAGCGTGCTCACGGAATTCTGAACTTTTTCGGAAAGCGAAGTCGGGGAATAGCTCTGACCCGGACGGATACCGATACGTCCGAGAACCGAACGTTCGTCCATGTGATGTGTACCTTCGACATGAATCTTGTTGATCTTATTCTCAACCATATACTTGTCGGAAATCTGCGACATGTCCAACAACTGGGCATTCGACATACCGACCAAAGCAAGAACAAATAAAAGCGAACGGGAACGCAGAATAGACCTACCTATAAAGCAGTTTATTTAAATTTTCTGCCCAAAAATACAAAAATTACACTCCCCCGCCCACACGACTTTTTGAAAAAAGGCCAAACGGCCGACGAATAAACGGTAATGTTGGAATAAGGGTTATAACGTCCCAATTTTTACACTTTTTGAAACTGTTACGTTATGGACTTAGCGACTCCATATATATGGACAAAGGCGCGACTTGCATTTTCGCAAAGAAAAAGAAACGCTCCTAAATTAAACGCAACGCAAGCGCATTATATATATTTAAGGCGGAAAATTTTAACCTACACCCTCTATTGAAGGATACTATGCGATCTACAGCTTGGAACGACGAAGAAAACAAAATCTTGCCCGAAATGGCGCTTGATTTTATGCCCGAAGAAAAATTGCGCGAATTGCAGTTGCAGCGTTTGCGTGCAACCGTGAAGCTCGCCTACGAGAAGGTTCCGCTGTTCCACGACCGCATGGTCGAAAAGGGCGTTACGCCCGATGACATCAAGTCTTTGAAGGACATCGTGAAGATCCCGTTTTCCATGAAGAAGGACTTGCGCGACACGTATCCGTACGGCCTCTTCGCTGTCGACATGAGCGAAGTCGTGCGCCTGCACGCTAGCTCCGGCACTACCGGTAAGCCGATTGTCGTCGGTTACACCAAGGAAGACATGGAAGTCTGGGCACAGGTCGTGAAGCGTGGCCTCCTCGCCTGCGGTTTCCGCAGCACAGACATTGTGCAGAACTTCTACGGCTACGGCCTCTTTACGGGCGGTCTTGGCATTCACGGCGGTTTCGAAGCCCTCGGCGCCACAGTCGTGCCGATTAGCGGCGGTAATACCGAACGCCAGGTGATGCTCATGAAGGACTTCGGCGTGACCGCAGTCGGTGGCACCCCGAGCTACTTTGTCCGCATTATCGACGTTGCCGAAAAGATGGGCGTCGACATTTCCAAGTTGAACGTGAAGCGCGGCATCTTCGGTGCAGAACCGTGGAGCGATGGCATGCGCGACTACATCGAAGAAAAGACGGGCATCAAGGCTTACGACATTTACGGACTTTCTGAAATTGTCGGCCCGGGCGTAGGTTGCGAATGCGAATGCCGCGACGGCATCCACATTTTCGAAGACCACTTCTACCCTGAAATCGTGGACCCGGAAACGCTCGAACCGCTTCCGGACGGCGAAGAAGGCGAACTCGTCATCAGTACGCTCAGCAAGCGCGCTATGCCGATCCTCCGCTACCGCACCCGCGACATCACTGCTATTGAAAAGACCAAGTGCAAGTGCGGCCGTACCATCCGCCGTATCCGCCGCATTGGCCGCCGCAGCGACGACATGATCATCATGCGTGGCGTGAACGTGTTCCCGAGCCAGATCGAAACGGCTCTTCTCCGCGCAGAAAAGGCTTTGCCGCATTACCAGATTGTGCTCGATACCAAGAACAACATGGATACGCTCGAAGTCAAGGTCGAAGTTTCTCGCGACATGGTGAGCGACTCCATGAGCGATATGGAACAGCTCTCCAAGAAGTTCAAGCACTCCATCGAACAGATTCTTGGCATCTCCGTGATTGTCACGCTCTGCGAACCGGATTCTCTGCCGCGTAGCGAAGGCAAGGCCAAGCGCGTCATCGACAACAGAAAGAAGATTTAAGAAGGAGAAAAAAAATGAAAATTCCACAGGTTTCAGTTTTCGTGTCGAACCGCCCGGGCCGTCTCCAGGCAGTTTGCCGCTCGCTCGCTGATGCAGGCATCAACCTTCTCTCGCTCACGCTCGCCGATTCAGGCGAATTCGGCCTTATCCGCCTGATCGTGAACGATTCTGAAAAGGCTGTCAATGTCCTTGCCAAGGCAGGCCTCAGCGCAACCGTTACCGACGTTGTCGCATGCCCTGTTGCAGACAAGGTTGGCGGTCTTGCAGACCTTCTCGACGTTCTCGGCGACTTGCAGATTGACTACATGTACGCCTACCCGTCCGAATGCTCGACGGCAACGAACGTCATGATTCTTCGCTTTAGCGATACCGAAAAGGCGCTCAAGGTCTTGGAAGAAAAGAACTTCAAGACTCTCAGCACTACAGAAATGCTCGGCTAAAATTGCGAGTTGCGCAGTCTGTGCAAGTTAAACGCGCAGACGAGATGCGCGAATGCGCGGACTAAACTACGCACGCTATTGCAAACAAAAACAGCTAAACGGCTTCCCGTTTAGCTGTTTTATTATGGATTTCAGTTGAGAGAAACTACCTGAACACGGCGGTAACAGACGTGACTTCACCCGGGTTCACCTTGCGGGTCATATCCGTGACGCCATCGCTCCAGCCCGTGAAAGTGCTGCCAGAATTTGCCTGAGCTGTAAGCGTGACCGGCACATCCCTGTAAAGCGAGACCGTCATCGAAGACTTATCCAAAGCGAGTCCATCCACGAGAATCGTGCCGGAACCCTGCGCCGTAAACGTCATTTCAACCGGAGAAGAAAGCGTAAAGTACGATTCCATCTGTTCACGGACCTTAGCCTGACGCGTCTGGGCAAAGCTCTTTATCGTTTCCAAAGCGTTGCTCATGCTAGATGCATTATAACCCCAGAATTCCTGATCGCGCGCCACTTCAGGTTCCACCTGCGACTGCAAATCGTTGATGCGCTTGAGGAGCCTATCAGCCGAGAAGTTCATCGAAAGGAGCACGCTAAAGCGGTTGATAAACGCATTCTTGAAGCCCTCGTTACTGAGCAAACGAATCATGAGAATCGTGTGCGGAGAAATAGAGCCGTTCGTCACCTGCTGCTGGCCACCGCCCATGCCACCCATGCCGAAGCCCATTCCCATACCCATGCCACTTGTGCCGCTAGCATTCGTCACATAGCTGAACACGTTTCCGGTCTGGGTATTGTAAGACACGCCGAAGCCAAAGTCCGTATCGTACATGAACCATTTCCACTTCGTCTTCTGACTTGCGACACGCCACTTTTTCATGTTGTTGTGCGGCCAGTCGCTGTTGTTCAAGAACATTTCGGCTTGCATGTAATTCATGTAGTTGTCGACATCAACCTGGTCTGCAATCTTCTTGTAGTTTGCATCCGATTTCAAATCGTTGTTCTGCAACCAATCCAACATAGATTTGTAATCCGCAGAAGAACCGACACTCGCTTCATCTGTACCGCTAGATGTTGTGGCAAGAAGGTCAATATCGTTCGGGTCATAGCCGTACTTGGTTTCGTAATAGTATTCGTTATTGCGTTCGCGCAAGTCGTGGATACCGTAATACTTGCCATTGTAATACACGATAACATAACGGCCACGCTGGTAATCGACGCCCAAGCCTTCCGTCATCGAAGTGCCCACACGGTCGCGCACATAATCGTCGCCGGAATTGTTACCAAAGTTTCTGAGCGAGAAGGCCTTAAACTTCTTGAGTTCCGGATAATCCGGGAACAGCGTGTATTTCAGGCGCTTTTCGCCATACTCTTCGCGCAACGTCACCGCAAAGGACTTCTTTTCTTTTGCACGGCTGTACTGGCCAGAAATCTTGTAGTCGCCCATCACGCCAAACGCCGGAGCCTGCGGCTTGCCAGGTTCAAACATTTCTACATAAACCGGGAGTTCTCGGTTGCTCCAGAAGTTTGCACCTTTTTTCGGATCCATCATGCTGGCGTTATTGCCCGTCATGTAAAGGCCGGAATCGGGGCTGAACATCGAAAGCGGATCGGTCGTCACAAAGAGCGCGGCAAGCGTGGGCTGCTTTTCGAAAACATAAGTACGGATAATTTCTTCACTCGGATAAGAGCCACCGACATACGCACGGCAACGCAAAACCGTCGTAGCGCTAATCGTCACCGTAGTCTGCACCACCGGAGAGTTTGAAGTCGGTTCGGCGCCGCCCTGTTCGCAACGAGTACCCGCCGGGAATGTAGCCGTCACCGGAGACGTGTAGAAACCAGAAGGCGGAATGTTCACTTCGGCAACTTGAACTTGTTCGGCAAAGACCTCGCCCGCCGTATTGCCATAAGGCGACGGAGTTGCAAAGCCCCACTTGCCGGCACCATCACGAGACCAAGAAGCGGTCGTCGGAACTGCACCAAAACGAACAGAGTCCAGCAAAGCGCCTTCGGCATTTACAAAGTACAATGCACCGCCATCCTTGTCCACCTTGAACGAAGCGTGCGGTTCATGGCCGCGATTGCGAGCAATGTACGACGTAATCTGAATGGTTGTCGATTCACTTCCCTGAGTTTCAGTCGCAAAAGTTGTTGCCGTTACATTATTGCGCTTGAGGTCCTTCGCATTATCATCGAGGCGGACATAGAACACCGATGACAAATCACCTGTACCGCGGAGATTCTTGCCGCTCCAATTGCTAAGCGAATCACCTTCCTTAAAGTTCACACGAATTTTGTGATTTTTGGTGATAAAGCCACGGACAACAAGCTGGTTGACCTTGCTAAGGCTAGACGCATTATTGGTCTTGACAACCACGCGAGAGTAATCCCCACCCTGGGCAACCTTCATCACAGACCCAATCTGGACAGAGCCATTTTCGCTAAAGCAGAGCGAAGACTTACCTTGCAAATTTTCGACATTGTTGCCAGATGAAGCAGCACCGGTATTGCCACCCATGTTGCCGCCCCAGCCGCCGCCACCCCAGTTGCCCATTCCGCCACCGAAATCGCCAAAGTTAAAGCCGCCCATGCCACCCGATGCAGATTCAGAACTGCAATCCGAGCTCATCATATTAAGCGAATCAGAAGGTAAGACATAGTCAGGATAATTCTTGCCCGAAAGGAAGACAATCATGAAACTTTTGGCAGGAACAGTCGCATTGCCAAAGACCCAGCGACGCGGATTAGACAAATCATCCGTAAGCGCATACCCATTCAAATTGACGGGAGCATCGGACGAGTTGTAAAATTCAACCCATCCCGGATCGTTACCGTCATTGTCCTTGAGATTTGCATTTGTCGGAGAAACTTCCGAGAAGAACACCGGGCTATTCCCTTCGAAATGCGGAATAACAGTAGCGGCGCTCGAAGCCGGAGGAACCTGAGCACTAGAAGTGGGAACTAATGCCGAAGAAGATGACTGAGCCACAGGAGACGACATTCCCGGAACACCCGCGGAGGAGCTACCCGGAATGCCAGCTGAAGAAAGTCCCGGAGCAAAAGACGAACTGGACCAACCGCCCAATTGACCGTCATTGGAATCGGAGCTAATTTCACCAATTCCCGGAGCCGCCATGCCAAAATCCGAAGAATTCGAATCACCGCAAGCGGATAAAACCAAACCAAAACTAATCCCAAATAACGCTACACCAGAAAAGATTTTTTTCATGTCTGATCCCTTAGAATTGAGCGATACATTTTGAGCGCCACACCAATCCAATCCTTGAGTTAAGTATATATTTAGCCGCGTTGCAAAAGCCTCTTTTTTTAATTTCACGTTGTAAAAGGATTGAGCATTTGACAACACGCAAAAAAGCGGAACAAGGCGTTCCGTTTTACTATTTTTGTCGTGAAAAAATTTTAACAAAAGCAGGATTTTACATGAATTTCAGCGACTTCAGCAAGGCGAGCCAACAGTTCAATCAGTTCAGCCCCGAGATGAAAGAACAAATGATGAAGATGGCAAAAGCCCGCGTAAAGGAAAAATTACTCAAGTGGTTTGCGACACCGACATTTGTGCTGCTCGGAATTATTCTCGGCGCAGTCATCGGCGCGCTCACCGCATGCTTTGGAGACATCAGTGACAGGCTTTCCGCCATCCGCGATGCAAACCCATTGTACTTTATTCCCGCCCTCGCCATCGGCGGTGCAGCCATCGTATTCGCTTATAAGAAATGGGGACGCTGGACGGAACGCGGCATGGACCAAGTCTTCGCCGTAGGCCTCAACAAAGAGAGCGACTTTCCGCTCGTCTCTATCCCGATGGCCGCTGTGAGCACTTGGCTGACGCAACTCTTCGGCGGAAGCGCAGGTCGTGAAGGGGCTGCTATGCAAATCGGCTCCGCACTTTCGTACAACATAAGCAAGAAGTTGCCATTTGAAAACGCAGCGCATGTTATGCTCGTGACCGGGCTTGCCGCAGGCTTCGCAGGAATTTTCCAAGCCCCGATGGCAGCCACAGCATTCGCATTGGAAGTTCTGCTCGTCGGCCACTTGGAACTTGGCGCATTGCTCCCCGCCGCCGCAGCCGCATTTACCGCCTGCAAAGTTTCGAGCATGCTCGGATTCCACAAGTTCAGCGTGGACTTGAGTTCGCTTCTCGATGCGAGTGGATTCTCGGCAAGCATTTTCACGAACGAAGGCGCACTTGACGGCAAGTTCCTTGTGAAGCTTGCGCTGATGGGCGTGCTCTTCGGAGTTGTCGGTGGCGGTTTTGCAAAGCTCCTCGGACTCTCGCAAAACTTTTTTGCTAAGAAGTTCCCGAACAACATCAAGCGAATCGCCATTATGGGCGTTGGAACAAGCGCTTTGCTGCTCGTATTTTTTCAAGGTCGTTATGCCGGACTTGGAACAAACTTGTTGGATTTGAGTTTTGGGGTTAATGCCGCCGGGATTGCCGGATATGACTGGATTCTGAAATTTGCACTCACAATCCTCACGCTCTCCGCCGGATTCATCGGCGGTGCCGTCACCCCGCTTTTCGCCATCGGTGCTTCCTTCGGAATTTTCATCGCAAGCATATTCGGAATGCCTGTTGCCCTTGCCGCAGCCCTCGGCTTTGCAGCAGTCTTTGCAAGCGCTAGCAACACGCTCTGGGCTCCCATCCTCATCGCCGGCGAAATCTTCGGATTCAATTGCCTCCCCGCATTCTTCATCGTCTGCACGGTCGCCTACATCTGCAACGGCGGACAATCGATTTACAAGCAAAAAAAGATTAGGATAAAGATTTAAAAAGCGAAGTCTTTTCATTACAAAAAGTCGTCCGAACAGCGGGCGACTTTTTTGCTTATCAAATCCGATTAAGCATTCTTCACAACTGTGTACTTTTCTATGTACTTTTCTGTGAACTTTTCTGTGTACTAGCATTAAAATTGGCATTTTCATCAATTAAAGTTCTTTTATCGAGCGAAGAAGTTTTCGTGTTTTTGGCAGTCTCCTTTAGCATAGCAATGATGTTGTGATACGCATCCGTGTATTCAATTTGCATAATCGTAGTGATTTTATTGCCAGCATCTTTACTCGATGCCCCGCAGTGAAATAATTTCTCGCTTTTTAATCCATAATCCAAGAAAATATAGCGGTCGTGAAATTTTCCGTTCGTTTCATACACATTTAACGAGATGTCGGGGCGTGCCTTTAAGAAATCCTTCTGCATCCGTTCCGTTAGCGTTTCAAAACCGCATTCATCACTATAAATCGTTACAGCGACGCCCTTGGCTATTTCACGCAACAAGTCCAGAGTTTTCACGCCAATATAATCATCGACAATCGTAATTGACTTTTTTGCCAAGCCATAAATCTGCATATAGGCGACATCCGCTTCCAGCTTACGCCCGTTCAAAATCAAGAAATGTTTGAAAGTGCTTGGATCAATGAAATTTTCCATAACTTTTTGAAGGTCCGACTTCATCACTGAAACATCTTCACGCGTCTCGGCAAGACCGTCACGAATTTCAGCAATATCCTTCGTATTCTGAACAGTATGTGAAGCAATTTGAGCTATACCATCAGTACCCAGCAAACTTCGATTTTCAGCAACAATGTAGTCCTTCATCTGCTTAAAAAGGCGGATAAGAGCCTTGCTTTGAGCCGTAGCACGCTCGCCCTTGAGAACCGTCATGAGCATGTAGATGCCCTGCTCGGTAAATGCATAAGGTGCATACCTAACACCGCCCCAACTTGAGGTGCAATTTGGAGATGCGGACAATAATTTAGACAGGTTGTTTGTCCAAATATAGTTTCCGGTA
>NZ_MWQK01000005.1:300000-451549 GCF_002210425.1 Fibrobacter sp. UWB2
GGGAAAATCCAAAAGTTCCGCGGCGATAGCGCCCTCAACACCTGGCTATACCGCCTCACCGTCAACGAGTGTTTGATGAGGCTCAGGTCCAAGAAGCGCCATGCCGAGCTCGAAGAAGAACATATCGATCTCGTGACGGACTCCGCTCTCGGAAGCAAGCACGAGGAACAAAAGGATTACGACCCGGAACTCTTGGAAATTGGTCTGTCAAAGCTCTCCGCCGAAACGCGAAGCATGCTCTGGCTCAAGGACGCCGAAGATCTTGGCATCAAGGACTTATCCGAGATCTACAACATGCCCGAAGGCACTATCAAGGCAAGGCTTAGCCGAGCAAGAACAGTCGTCAAGAACTTTTTACAGGAGAACCTGAACTATGCATGATAAAATCGATTTTTCAAGACTCGAAAGAATCGAACCCAGGAAAGGCTCCTGGGAAACCGTCTGCGCTAGACTCGATTCTTCGAACCAAAAGAAGTTCATCAAGTTTATCCAAGCGAGATCGCTGTACGCCCTCGCCGCAAGCCTGATTGTCGTCTCGTTCCTCACCGTCTTTACGGTGTACAACTACCTGGATTCCGAAGACATCCTCATGACAAACGTCGCCTCCGACGAACTCGTCTCGTGGTACGGAAATCTCGGTGAAACAAGCGATGACGAACTTGAAAATTTGGACACATACAAATCCATCAGCTATTTATTACAGGAGACTAAATAATGAACGCATCCACCAAGACCTTCCTCGCAAGCATCATCATTCTCGCTTGTTCTCTCGGATTTGCCATTGGCGCCTTCTGCTTTGCAGACCGCGGCTTCGGCGCCTCTTGCTGTTCCAAGCAGTCCACATGCACGCCTACGCATAAGCAGTGCGCCTGCAGTTGCGAAAACCATGACTGCGCCAAGAACGACTGTTCTTGCAACTGCTGCAAGCGCGGCGGAATGCATCACGGCAAGCACCACGGCGAATTCCATGGCGAACGCTTCCACGGCAAGGACTTCCGCGATGGCCGCCCTGAAGGTCCGCGCGAACACTTCAAGGAAGGCAAACCGTTCGACAAGAAGTTTGACTTCAAGAAAGGCCCGGGTCCTGAATTCATGGATTCCATTCTCCAGGTCACGCACGAACAAAAGGCCGCATTCGAATCGCTCCGCTTGAAGACGGATTCCACATTCAAGGAACTCCGCAAGCAGAAAAAAGATGCCGAAAAGGCTTTGCACGAAGCGCTCGATAGCAATGACGAAAAGCAAATCATCGCAGCCAAAGCAGGTATCCTCAAGGCTCAGGAAGCATTGCTCGACCACAGAATTAACGGTGTAAAGAACTTCAACAAGATCCTCACCAAGGAACAGCTCGAAAAGTTCAAGAGCTTCCACAAGGATCACCGCAATCATCCCTAGAATTTTATTTTCATGATTCCTTGAAAAATAAGTCTCCGGTCACCCGACCGGAGGCTTTCTGTTTTTAAGCATCATCAAAGCCCGATTCGTCCCACATCCGCTCGGCGCGCGATTCATCCAGATGTTGTTCCGCAGTCTCGGCAATCTTTTCATTGTGGCCACGCAACGCCGCAAACGGGCTGAAAATCTTTGCACGATTCGCCACAGACATTCTCGGGTGCTTCATCAAGAAATTCCAGTCATTCCGCGGATACGGCAAGTCGATGATGTCTTTGTAATCGTCAATCATGCCTTATGCCCTCCGATTTGCTGGTTGCGCTCGCGGGTGGTCGCGCCCTCCTGCATATCCATTCCCTTGAAAATGGCGTTCTTGCCAAAGCGCTTCTTGATGGCAATCTGCGCCTGCATCATCTTCTTTTCGCGTTCAATCTTTTTCACATCCGTGAAGAGGTCATAGCTTTCTTGCGTTGCCTCCAAGACGTTATTCGCTGTGAGATTCAATCGTTTCACCGTAAGCGACGGATTCATGATGCGGTCTGCAAGTTTCATCACCGCTTCTGCAATTGTCGATGCCGACGAAGTGTAATTCAAGAGCGGAGCCGTCCCATGTGCAGGCTTCGGGATTTCGCGCCCGTAATTATCGATAACCGTCTCACCGTGATATATTCCCTTGTCCACATTTTCGCGGTCATAGCCCACATGGAGCGTAAGGCCGTTCGTGACCAAACCTTTCTCGACAAGGTCGAGTGCAAGCGTATCGACCATTTCGCGGATGACGATTTTCGCCTTGGCACAGTCGTATGCACAACTTAAAACCTGCCCACCGCCAATGCTATGCGTCTTGGATTTGTACTGTTTGATTTCGGCAATGCCACACGGCTCATAGCCCCACGCATGGTCAATCAGGATTTCGGCATTCACGCCGAACATCTTGTAAAGCGCATCAGGATGCTTGACACTAGCACGCGCAAGGTCTCCCATCGTAAAAATGCCACGACCGTTATTCAAGTAGCAATGCGCAAGGCGCTCAGCAATGCCGCGCCCCAATTGCCAAAAGCTCGTAATCGGCCGATGGCCCCAAAGTTCCTTGCGGTACGTCATCTCGTCGAGTTCTGCAATGCGAACGCCATCAGCATCAGGAGCCACATGCTTCGCCATCACGTCCATCGCAATTTTGCAAAGGTAAAGGTTTGTCCCGATGCCCGCTGTAGCCGTGATGCCCGTCGTTTCAAGCACATCGCGAATCATGTCTTTGGCAAGTTCCCGCGCCGACTTTTTGTACATCGAAAGGTAATGCGTCAAGTCGATAAAGCATTCGTCAATGGAATAGACATGGATATCGTCTGCGCTCACGTATTTTAGATAAACGTTAAAAACGCGGGTGGAATATTCCACGTACTTCGCCATTTGCGGAGGGGCAACAATATACTCTACATCCTTGCCCGTTTGGCGTTTGACTTCGCGTACTTTTTGGATAACTTCAAAAAGGCGTGCACGCCCTGGAATCCCGTAAGCTTTAAGGCTCGGGCTCACCGCAAGACAAATCGTCTTTTCGGTACGGCTCGCATCCGCCACCACAAGATTCGTCGAAAGCGGATCAAGTCCGCGAAGCACGCACTCCACAGACGCAAAAAACGACTTCAAGTCGATAGCAACATAAGTACGTGTTTCGCGCGGCAATCTCATACGTCAAATATAGAAATTACTGCACAAAAAGACACTCTACCGATACTTCAATTCCGGGTGAGCTTCGTAGTAGCCGTTCTTAAAGGCATACATGCGCTCATCAGCTAAACGCATGGCCTTGCGGATATTCTTCTTGCCATAGCACACGCCAATCGAGAAGCGGACGTTTTCCGTCTTGCCCGACAAGAAGTGCACACGGGCCACGCGATCCTGCACGTCGTCTTCACTGATCTCGTTCACGAGAATCATGAATTCATCACCGCCTGCGCGGTACACTTCGCCATCGTGGAACACACTCTGCAAAATGGAAGCGGCGGCACGCAACATCTTATCGCCCGCGGCATGACCTTGTTCGTCATTCACGCGCTTGAGCCCATTCAAGTCTGCAAAAAGCACACCCTGCGGCACAGGTTCGTTTCCAGCAACAATGCGGTCCACGCGGTTGTTCATCTCGTTACGGTTTCTAACACTCGTGAGCGTATCAATCGTGCTCAGGATTTTTAATTTATCCAAGAGCAGATAGTTCGAAATTTCAGAAGCGAGGAAGAACGTCGTGAGTTCAAGCGTTTCCTTAATCTTCAAAACGTTTTCGACATTGAAGTTCAATGCCCACATGTAACCGAGCAGTTCACCGCCATGGCGAAGCGGATATAACACAACAGTCTTTATCCCAGCCTGGTCCAGAGACGCCTTCCAAACCGGATTTTGCTCCAGCAGCTTTTCCATGTCGTGTTCATCTTTTATAATAATGCAGGTGCTACCGGCAAGCGTATCTGGCCATGTTTGGGCAATCTCATAAAAACCTTGGATATAACGAGACATCGGATACAGGCCCGAACCTTCACGGAGAAATTCTGCAAAAGTCGTACACTCATGCTTTTCATCATCCGTCAGCAAGACACAGCAATGGTCGGATCCACAAATGGCGCCGATATCCTCAATAACTTCCTGGAACGCCTGTCTAATATTTTGCGACCCGCGCAACTTGATGCATGCCTTGAGAACATCGGCAGCGGTATCTGCAGAAAGGTCCGCCATCGCCGAAGAATCCACCTTAGGCGCTACATCGTAGCAATAAATGCAATAGCCGATATTTTCCTGGTCTGAATCCAACGGCATAAGGAACATGTTAAGCCAGAGGCCCATCATGTAAAGGTCCACGTAAGCATGGAGCGGCTTGCCGTCGTGAATGCAACGGAAGCAATGGTCTTCGAAATTCGGATTCTTGGGGAAGCAGGCTTCGTAAGGGCAGCCGGGCTCAAACGGATGGTTCAGCGCCGCCATGTCGTCACAGTGCGCCTTGTTACCCGCGACTACGCGAATATTCCCATACGTCCCGTCCGGAAAAAATTCGACGGAAACGACGCAGGCCTTCGCTCTATAGTGCGACAACAGAACATCAAAATTCATACTTCAACTCCCCACGATTTTTTTGGCAGGTCTTATTAATATATATCTTTTTAAATAGAATATACCGCCTCACAAGAGAACCAAAGCCGAAAACACGCGATTTTGGCCATATTTCCGGTGTTTTTCCGACAACACGGGCACTTAAAACAAGTAAATACTATATTCATTCCATGAAATTTTTGGTCGCCATTATTTTGAGCATTTCACTTTTGACCGCAGAGAGCTTTGCGACGGTATCGTTACACCCGCCGATGGTTTACGCCGAAAAAGAAGACCGATCGATGGCCGCCGCTGGAGCGACCGAAGAAGTCGCAGAATCGACCGACGGAATGGTTTACTTAGCACGTTTCTTTTCGGTCTATCTGTTTCTTGGTGGAGTTGTAGCCGCAACTTTCAGCGCAGCAGTCCTTGGAACAGACGATGATTCCGGTTACAATAAATCTGGAGCCAAAATCGGGCTAGCCGGAAGCATCGGAATGATGGTCCTGGGCGGTTTCTGCATGTACTGGTCTTTCTAGCCAGCCTTACCAATCCTTAGCAGGTCTTACCTGGCCGCGGACGGGTTTCCAGGGCTTGCGTTCGCCGTTCTGTTCGTCAAAGTCTTTGAGGAGCTGGGCGGCTTCTTCAGGAGTCATTTCACCAGGTTGAAGCGGCTGCTGTTCCGGTTCACCGCCGTTACTGTCGCTGGAATTCCCTTCGGACTGTTCAGGCTGTTGCTGCTCTCCGGCACCGCCATTGCTATCGGAACTTTGCTGTTGACTGTCACTCGATTGACCATTCTGACCTTGATTCTGTTGATCTTGGTTTTGGTCATTCTGGGCGCTAGATGAGCTCTGGTCGCCATTCTGGTTCTGATTCTGCTGATCTTGATTCTGCTGATCTTTATTCTGGTCTTGGTTTTGCTTGTCCTGATTCTGATCCTGGTTTTGATCCTGATTATTCTGATCTTGATTCTGGTCGTTCTTAGGATCGTTCTTCTTATTTTCGTTTTGCTGCTCGTTTTTCGCTTCGTGAATACGGTCGAGGAGCATCTGCAATTTCTGATCGTTCGGGTAGTATTGCAAGCCTTCGTTGCAAGTGATTTCTGCCGTCGGCAAGCGGTTTTCAATGTACTGGAACGCCGCATCGCCATAGTAAGCCGAAGCAGACTTCGGAGCCGCGAATGCAACGGATGCAAGGAACAAAGTTACAGACGAGAGACGAATGACGAGAGAGGAGAGAGACTGCTTCATTAGATCACCTCCAGGTCGTTGTCGGTGTTGCTGGCGTCAATCTTCGTCTTGGGCTTGCGGCCGGCCTTGATTTCGATGACGTCGTCAATGCGCTGCACGTGGCCGCTCAACTGGCTTGCGGTCTCGTCTTCGGCAATCAGGTTCTCGAGCATCTGCTTGCCTTCGGCATACTTGCCATCCTTGCAAAGCTGGAGCGCACGAGCCAAGACCTGCTTTGCATTATCGCTCAGCGGAGGTTGTTTCTGGTCGTTCTGATTTTGGTTCTGGTCCTTGTTTTCTTTTTGCTTGTCGAGTTCTTCCTTAAGCTTGCGCTGGACAATTTCCACGTTCTTCTTCGCATTTTCGAAATCGTTGTCTAGGTCAATCGCCTTTTTCAGATAAGCAACCGATTCTCGCCAGGCCGCAATGCGAGCACTCGGTTCTTGAGCCTTCTCGCCCACGCGGAAATACGTATTGGCCAGATTGTACGCCGCCTTAGCAGCCATATTCTTGTCCGGCATGCGCACGGCACTTTCAAGTTCCTTCTTGGCTTCTTCAAAATTGCCGAGCTTGTACTGGCACGTTCCAATGTTGTAGAACAAAAGCGGATTTGCGGGCTCCGCTTCGCGGGCCTTCATGTACTTTTCGAGCGCGCCGGCATAATCGCCAGCGGCAAAGAGCTTATTGCCATCGTTAATCGGCCGGGCAAACGAAGCCACAGCCATAAGCATCGACAAAGAACAAATCTTAAATACAGTAGAAATTCGCATATTCACACTTCTTATTCTTTTTCGAACACCAATATATCAAATTTCAACTTCTCAGAGTAATTTTGCGGGGTATGCTACAATATATTTTCCAAAATTACGAACCGAAAAGCCACGCTGTTCAAACCAAGAAAGTCTAGAATCCTTGTTTTCCATAAGATAAACCGCTTGCGTATCGGCATTATCCAAATCAAACGTGAAAACATAGCGGTCAAATTCGTGCACGTAGAGGAATGCGCTCGGGAAATTCGTGTAGCGGACCGTCGAAAGGTAAGAATTCAGGTCCACCTTGCCGTAAAAAAGCACTCGCGGGTAGCTTACGCCCGGGTCCACATAAATTTTATCACCCGGTTTCGACTGCGACTGTGCAAATTCCATGGCATCGCCAATGCCTTCGCAGAATGGATTTGCAATCTGGTCCTTATAAATCGTAAAGTATTCTCGCTCAAAATTTGCAAAGCATAAGAGATACGCGACCAGCGGAACGCAAATCAACTTCGGGTGGATATAGCTAAACGCGATAATAATCCCTTGCGCAGCCATGACGATAATCGGGATAAAAATCAAGTTCACGCGATTGACATTGACGCTAATTAAAATTCCAATCGTAAAAGCGGCGAGCAGCCAGGCAAGCATAAAGAACGGGAGCCCAAGCTTGCGCGCTTTCACATCACGCACGACCTGCCAAATGTTTTCGACAAGGCCGACAAAGAAAAACGCAAGCGTCACCGGATAGAAAAGCCCAAAATTGCGGATGCAATTCCACGGGAGTCCATCGGACTGGTTCTTCAAAATGTTCCAAAGGTTCATGAAATTTTCGGGAATCTTTTGGAACGAAATTTCGCTTGCACGGAAATAAACAAGCTTCGGGATGCTGATAAACGGCAAGCGGATTTCATTGATGACGCCCTTGTTCACGAGCATAAAAAGCATGAGCGGGAGCGCAAGTGCAGCAAGCACGCCAAGCGAAATCCAAGTGTAACGATTGTTGTGAATAGACTTTGTCCAAAGAGCATAAAGTACGTTCAACAAGATGATGAACGGAACGGCCACCCAGATGGTCGCATACGCATAAAGCGAGAGTCCATAAAACGCAGCCGAGGCAATCAAGAACTTCGGCTTTTCAAGGCCTTTCACAAAGAAGAAAAGTCCGAACAGCACAAAGCCCGGCGCCAAGTTCGATTCAAGCGCCCAGCGCGAAAGCATCACGTGCCACGGAGAAATCGCAAGCAAAAGTGTTGCTCCCAAAGCAAAGCGTTCGCTCGAGAATCGGCGCACCAAGAAGTAAACCGCCGCAAGCGACAAGAGGCCCACCAAAAGCATCGGCAAACGGATCACCCAGACATGCATCCCGAAGAGCGCCACAAACGGAATCATCAAATACGATTCGAGAGCGTTCATGCCGGAACCCCAGGCAGTCAAGTAAACCGGTAAGCGGTAGCCGTAAGAATCAGCAGCGTGGTGCAAGAGCGTATAGGCGTTATAGCCCGCAAAAGCTTCGTCCTGGTTGATATCGCCCGGCACAGAGCCGAACATATAGACACGAGCAAACGTCCCCAACAGCAAAATTGCGGCAAAGACAAATTGCGCAGCCGTTCGCGATTTCAGCCAAGCAAGAACCCTGTCCATTACTTCCTCTTTGTCACGATGACATTCAGCCAGTCGGCATGGTCATAAGCGTTGTCGCCATCGGCATCAGCCTTGAGGATAATCGTCTGCTTGCCTCCGATATAGACTTTACCCGCCTGCGGCTTTCTATTGCCGAACACGACGTCACCTTTCCAGAGCGTTTCTTCGGGCGTTGCCACAATAAAGCGCACGGAGCCACCGCCACCCGCTTCGTCATCAATGCCCACGACAAATTCGAGCGAGTCCGCATCCGCAGGCATCTTGAAGAACAGTTCAGAATTGGCGTGCGTACCAATGCCGTTCTTGTACTGCTGACCACGAACGGTAAGCGTAGCGCCATCGACAGCGCGGTTCACACGAGGCCTCCCGTACTGCTGCGTGAAATGGTCAATCGGCAAATCTGTGAGGTAGAACTGGTTCGACAGGAGTTCTACATTGACCGGCATGAGTCCGACAATTTCAGAAATGAGCATCGGGAAAAGGAACAGTGCAAGTACCACGTACGGCGTAAAGCGCGGGAACGGGATGCGGGCAAGCTTTTCAATCAGCGCCGGGAACGCACGCGGGGCAAAGTTGTTCACAACACCTGCAATGAAGATGAGGAGCGCAAGTCCAGAAACCGGGACCCACAAGTCCGCACCCTTGAAGCCATTCACCATCGAAATATTCATAGCGCAAATAGCAGTCACCAGAAGCGACCAAATCCAGGCCTTCTTCGTTTCAAGCACCATCCACACGCAAGCAAATGGAACAGCGTAAATCAGGTAACGTTCGTGCATGCCCGGCAACACAAGGAAGAAAGCAAATGCTTCCCAAGTCGCAAGTTCAAACGTGCGGCGGAGCGTCTTTGCAAAGAGTGCGCACTTTAAAATGTATGCCGAGATAATCACGAACAAGATTTTTCCAAGCCAAGACGGCGAAAGCAAAAATCCAATACCTTCCGGCGAGAGCCCGAAAAGCGGATTGGCATCACGGCTCGTATTGCCCACAAAGAACATCCAAGTGTTTGCAGCATTGTAAGTCGAGAACGGGTACTGTTCCGTCGTGTTGAGGTAAGCATGCGTGAGGAGCCCCGAGAGGTTCCCTGCGACAAAAAACGGCAAAAGCACAAGCACAATTGCAACCGCCATGAGCGGGAGCCCGCGCCAGGACTGCTTATAGCGACGGAGGAAAATGCCACCGAAAATCGGCAAAAGCAAAATCATCTGGAACTTAGCCAAGAGCGCAAGTGCAAAGAACATCGAAGCGTACTTGAAAAGTCCGCGGAAGTTGATGCAGTAAAGGGCGGCAATGCCAAAGATGCAGGGGAACAAATCGACCTGTCCCCAAATCGGACCGTCGAGCAAAAGCGCAGGGTTCAAGGCCACAAACGCAAGCACGAGATGTGCAGAGTACTTCGGCAACTTGAAGCGTGCTACCAGGCGGCTCGCCAAATCGACAAGTCCAACATGACCAAAGTAAACCGGCCACAGGCAGAAGAACTTGATAAGAGTTCCCTTTTCTATCGGGATGTTTGCCAAGCTATGGACTTGCGCCACAATCCAGAGCCAAAAAACATAAAGCGGAGGATAGTTACCGTTAAAGCGTTCAAGACCGTTTTTCGACAGTTGCTTGACCCAATCCACCCAATAGTTCTGGTCACCGCCAAAAGCGGCTGCATTCGTGCAGAACAAGTTTGCAAGCAGGCAGATGACGCCCCAAATCAAAAAATACTGGAGAGACTTATTGTTTTTCACCCGAAGCTCCAAAATGTTTAAAATTAATCTTCACGGCATTCGCCTTCTGAAAAACAAAACCAACACCCTTCCAGAAATAAGCCAAAAGTACCGATGCGATGTACGTCATGGCGATAAGCACCAAAAGCGACGGAATCGCATAATGCGGAGCCGCGACAATCTTTGCCGGGACATCAAAATAGTAGCAGAAGAACGGATGGATAAGCCACATCGAGGTGCTCTGGCGGCCGAGATACCAAATTCCCTTTTTCAGGAGTTTAATGTGGTTCAGCAAGTCCATGCTCGCCACCGTCAAAACCGGGATAAAGAACACGTCAAAAATATCACCCACTTCATTTTGGCGCATCACAATGACCATGCACCAGACGGCGATATCCACAAGCGGATTCAAAAGCTTATGTTGTTTCAACGATCCATGCAGGCGGTCAAAAAGCCCGTTACGGGCAACGATAGCGCCCATCCAGAAGCATGCCGCATACGGAGCAATCTGGCAGAAAAAGCGGAGATACATGTGGCTATTGCCAAGCACTCCAAGCGCAGTCACTGTTTTAAGCCCAGGGAAAATATGCGCAAACAAGAGCGACACAATCACGATGATAAACAAATTGATTCTTGCCGAATAGCGGTCAATAACAGCCCTGATAAGCGGAAAAGAAATCAAGGCAAACACATAACTTATCAGGAACCACCATTCCCTGTTGTACGTCGAAGTAAATCCAAAGAAGTTCGAAAGCAGTTCTCTGGGCGAAAAAATCGCAAAACGAGAATAAATAAAAGGATCACTGCAATACGGAACTTGAGAAGAGAAAAACAGAAAACCAATCGGGACGAAAATAAGAAAGACTTTCCAGTATGCAAAATAAAGTCTCTTGAGGCGTCCCACAATATCGTACGGTTTTCCGTAGCTGCTCTTGTAAACGCCATACCCGCCAAAGAAGAAGAACATCGGGACGCAGATTTTGCCAAAAATTCCTACGTAAAGCGTCGCCGGAGAATTAAACAATGTGAGCAAGCCCACAACGCCGCCACCAGGGATTCGATTCGGGAAAAACCAAAGATGATGCAGGAGCATGCAGATAATGGCAATCCCCTTCATAATTTTGGTATCGTCAGGTGTTAAAAAATTATCGATTTCGTTTGGACTTTTTTGCATAATATTCTTTTGCGTAAATTGATTTAGAAATTATAGAAATCTTTCGGGCGATTGCCTTTTACATTGTTCCTATTTTATAAATTTTCATGCTAGGAATTATAAAGGAGAAGGAGCATTATGCCCGAAATAAAGAGCCTGGCGGCCAAAAATCATTCCATTGAACTCGTAAGAATCATTGCGTGCTTGCTTGTCATCATGGCACATAGCCAGCTCAGCGTTGTCGAAGAAAACGCCATTGTCAGCGGAAGACTCGCATTTTCAACCATTATCGCAGACGATGTTCCGCTATTTTTATTGGTGACCGGGTTCTTTCTCTTTGGGCGCATCAAATCCGACGCCGACATTATCCCGACTTTTCCCTACAAGGCAAAATCATTTCTCTCACGCGTTTACATCCCGACCCTCGTCTATATCCTAATTAGCATTTTCTATCGCCACTTCACAGAGACGCAATTGCCTACTTCAAGTCTCGATTGGGATTATTTATGGCGTTTTATTTTCAGGCTCGCGCCAGGTGACCATCTGTGGTACATTTGTACTTACATGTCCTTCATTTTCTTTTTCCCTATGCTAGCGTTTGTCTGTCAAGACAACCCACAAAAGAACAAATTAAGGCGCACTTTACTTGCCATCGCCATTGCAGGCGCTGTAGTTAGCGACATTCAGTATTTTTTCAAGATGAGTATGTTTGAGCTCGACAAATTCCTTTGGGGTTACTGCACCATATTCCTCATTCTCGGGTACGAACTTTCGCTATTCATCCGCAAGTTTGACGATCGACAGAAAAAGCTTTTAGCGATGGGAATCGCAATTTACTTACTTGGATTTTTGATAAAGTTTGGACTGCAGAATTATATGTTCAGCCATTACGGATATGTCGACAACAAATTCCGTTGGCTCCAAAGCTCGCTATGTTTTGTGACAGCAACGGGAATGTTCATGACCGTGTATGCACTCGGCACATGGATTAAGCAAAACAGCATCATCGCACGCATCATCAATTACATCGGTTCCTGCACATTTGCAATTTATCTTTTCCATATGCTAGTCCTTAACAGCACCTGGAACTTCCGCGGAATGCTTTGGAGAAACTTTCATTACACAATGACGCTTCCGAACATCACAGCATATTACATTGTCAATTCACTAGCGGTATTTGGCATAACGCTAGCGATTGCGATTGTTTTTAAATACGTTGTCGAAAAGCCCGTTGCAAAACTATTTAAATAAAGGAGATGCCCGTTCAGCGACGGGCATGACAGGCTTCGGCAAGCAAGACTACTAGCAATACAAAGCTTCTACAAGCTTAATCATGTCTTCGTGGTCGCTTGCGGCCATCATCTCGCGGATGCTGTGCATGCTGAGCATGGGCTCGCCGATATCGACCGTCGGGATTCCGAGATTTGCAGAAACCGTCGGACCGACCGTCGAGCCGCAAGGCATGTCGTTTCGCATAATGAAAACTTGAAGTGGAATTCCCGCTTTTTCACAAAGCAAACGGAGCTGAGCAGAGCTCATCAGGTCACTCGCGTAACGCTTTTGTGAGTTTGTCTTGAGTACAATGCCCTTGCCCAACAGCGGAGCGTGATTCGGCTCGTGCTTTTCCGTGTGGTTCGGATGCTCGGCATGCGCCATGTCGATAGAGAGCGCGATGGACTCTGCAAGGTACGAAGTAAGAGGTCGGGCATGTCCCTTTGATGTAAAGGTTTCATGGATCCTATCGGGGCTTTGCCCCTCCAGGATGACATCCCTAACATTGTCATTCTGGAGCGAAGCGATAGAATCCAACACACTTTTCAAGAAGTTACCGGCAGCTCCTTCGCGCGTGTTGGAACCGACTTCTTCGTTGTTAAAGAAACACGCAACAAGGCAATCGTTTTCAGCGGATGTCGCAGACACCATCGCTTCGGCAATGGCATGGCAGCTGCTCAAATTATCGAGCCTTCCAGAATAAATCCATTCGTCGTTAAAGCCGCCGCGATTTGCGGGCTGGGCATCAAATAGCTGCACGTCAAAATCAATCAATCGAGCGCCTTCCGGGAGTTCCTTTTCAAGCGCCTTCACAAACAAGTTCTTGCGGTTTTCAGAAGCACTACTGCCCGAGGCACCCGTCCACAACGCATTGAAATCTACCTGCGGATTCACCTTGAGGCCGTCCTGATTCACACCACGGTTCAGGTGGACCGCCAACTGCGGAATCCTGAAAAGTTTATCACCGCGGAACAGTTTCGTCTTGAGCGTATTCGACTTGTCCGCCGAATCTACATACGCAAGCATCCCCGCATAGCCAAGGTCGCGATCAAGCCAGCTCGTGTAAAGCGGAGAACCGTAAACCTCCGTATGGAGCGTGCACACACCCGCATTCACGCCATCTGGATTCGGGGAAATCTTGAGCGTCGGGAAGTCCGTATGCGCAAGCGCAATCCTGAACTTCGACGTGTCACACCACTGTTTTGGCGTACGGAACGCAATGACCGAACCTTCGCGGCACACGAAATAGGCTTTTGCGGGTTCAAAATTTGCTGCGAGCCCGATTTCTGCAAAAGAATTTGCCTTAAAAAACGACTTCAAAGCGTCTACGGTATGGTACGGCGTTACAGCAGTATTCAAAAAATCAAAAAATTCCATATTTCCTCGAAAAAAATCAATTAAATTCAATTTGACAATATAATCTATTTATATTTCACGAAAGCAATGGTATTTCAAAAGATAAAACAGATCAACTGGATGGAAATGTCCGGCCTCCTGGTCGGCGTTGTCAGTACTGTTGCCGTCATGATTTTTTCGCTAGTGCTTTACCACTACCTTTACGACAAGAACGTCGGTGTCATCAAGGATGAATACAAGCTTTACAGTACATTCGACAAGGCGCTGGGCCTTAAAAAAGGAACGAGTGTACAAATTAGCGGCGTCGATGTCGGTCGTGTAACCAACGTTTCTATCAAAAAAGATGCAGCGGGGGCCATATCCGATAGCGTGCTCATGGAATTCTCCATCGAGAAGAAATACCAAAACCTCATTACCGACAGTGCAAAAGCTTACGCCATCCGCGACCAGAACCTGATTTCGGCCCGAGTCATCAATATCGACATTAAGAAAAATAAAGGCCACGTACTTGAAGACAAAGGCATCTTATCGGCAGGCAAGGCTCAAGATATTGAAACCGTCATTCAAGCCGCAAACGATCTTTTGGCCCGCGTCAACCGACTTGTGGACGCCGCCGACGAACTCGTAGCCATGGCTCTTGACACAGGCACGACCATGGGCGCACTGTTTGGATCTCGCGCTCTTTACGACAACTTGAACCGCCAGCTTTACCGACTTGACGACATCACCTTACTCGGTAAGAACGTGCTGAAGAAGACTTCCTTCTTGCTCGACACAATGAATACCGGCGTTCCGACGCTCCTTAGCCGCGCAAACGAAGTCACAAACAACGTAGGCAACTTGCTCGACGACTTCAAGCCGCTACCGAGCCAGGTCACATCACTTTTAAATTCCATGGATTCTACCGTCGGACGTGTAGACCACCTCGTCACAGACTTCGGTACGGTCACAACCGGACTGCAAGACTTTATGAACACGACGGAATCCACATTGCAGAGTGCAGACGACCTAATGAACGGCATGTCCAAGATGTGGCTTTTGAAAGGCAATGTTCCTAGGCATGATTCTGTGCCCTTTGTCGTGGAGACGCTATGGTAACGAAGGCTTTGAAAATCGCCCTTTGCGTAGCGCTTAGCGGAGTCACCGCATTCGCCACGGAATCCGGGAAGCTTGCCGGACGTGCGCAGAAGTCCATCAAGGCAGGGAATTTTGCCAAGGGCTATTCGCAACTCGAACGCGCTCTTATTGCAAGCCGCAAGGAAGCGGACAGACGTTCTGAAGGCCGCATTATCATCGCCATGGGTCAAGTCCGCACAATGAGTCTGGACTATAGCATGGCCGATTCGCTCCTGAATTACGTCCAGAACGAAGGCATGGACCGTTCGACGAGAATAATGCTCGTCAAGGCCAAAATGGCTCTGAAAAATGCGACCGAAAAATACTCGGACGCTGTATCACTTTGTGAAAACGTCAAGGAAGACGAACTCAACGGAATTGACGACAACCTGCAGGGAGCTTTCTATTCGGAATGCGCCATCGCTTACGCAGGCGCCCACAACGACGAGAAAGCCAAACAGGCCCTCAAGATGGTCGGCAAGTGCACCGACGATGACACAGGAATTTACTACTGGACGGACGCCCGTCTAACAGACCTGCAAGAGTCTGGCGATGCCGATGCCATTTACCGCAAGGCCGAAGCAAAATCCGTCGAAGCCAACACTCCCTACACGACCGCAAACATCCTTTATTACCGCGGAAAGTTCCTGAGCAAATCCAACCCGTCTGAAGCACGCAAGCTTTTCGACCGTTGCAAAACAGCCTTCGAACTGATGGGACTTGAGAAAAATTCCGCACGCTGCGGGAAATAATTTATTTCTTTTCTAAAGAATCCGCGACACTTACTTTAGCCGTATCCGCGGCGGAAGAATCTGCGGCAGGTTCTTCGACCTTTTTCATGGCCAGGAGACGGTTGTAAACGACAACCGGCGGGATGCGGCCATCAAGCATGCCATCGACAAGGTATTTGACCTTCTGGTAATTTTCGTCCTTGTCGTAGTCGTTAATCAAGCCCTTGTAACCGAGAAGCTTGAGAATCTTCACATAAAAGCTTGCACGGAACTTCTTGAAACGCGGTTGCATCACGTCGTTCAAGATAGTTTCAAGCGCAGTCTCGGTCTGCATAGAGTCAAGTTCAAAGCTGCGGTAAATCGTGCGAATGTGATCGGGAATCGTTGTATCTGGGCTATCGAAATACTTGCGCATCACGTTCGCGGCTTCGGTCCTGTTGGGGTACGGACCACGAGCGAGACGGAGTGCAAAGTAAAGCGAAAGGCGCCAGTTTTCAGGATAAACGCGAGTCGCACGGCGGAGTACCGAGAAGTCCGAAGTATCGGGAGCATCTACGGGCGTCACGCCACCGACAAAATAATACGGCGTGTAGAATAGCGAATCCAGGCTCGTCGAAAGTTCAGCGACATGGCCGAGATACGCATATTCCCTGCCGGTGAGGTAGCTTTCACCGAGTTCGGTGAGGCCCTTGATCCAGAAGAGCCCCGCTACCGAAGCGTCATGCCCTGCAGCTACATAGCGAACAGACGAAGCCTTCGGCAAGAAGGATTCGTCAAAGTTCGTGCCAGGCAACGGCTTGGCGTAATGGAACGCAAGCGCGATGATGGCAATAGCAGTTATAATAGCCGCAAGGAAACGCATAAGTTAATTAAAGCTGGCAAGCCTCTGCGAGTTTTTCGAGTGCATCGACGCAATCGTTCGCATAGTTTGCCGGCGTGTCGTTACGCTGCCAAGCAAAGTTCAGGCCACTGCTCGAGTTGAGCACATGGAACTTGCGCTTGCCGCCACCGTTTGCGATAGCGTTGAGCACGGTCTTTGCATCGCCGCCCTGGCCGCCCGGCACGCCCGGAATGGACACGCCTGGAATGAGGAACGGGATTTCGTGTTTGTGAGCAACGGTGTAAGCCGTAATCTTCTCAAGTTCTTCCGGGTGGGTTGCACCGACAACGGCACCAAGGTATCCCTTGTCAGCATCCCATTCCATAATCTTGTCCGCTACGGAATAGAACGCTTCGGCAACGTCGCGCGGATCGTCACTGCGAGTAACAGGCAAATCCTGGAAATCGTGAGCGCCCTTGTTGCTTGTGCGGAGGAGCACGTAGGCACCGTTTTCGCTATCTTCGCGAATGAACGGACCGACGGAATCGGCACCCATCCACGGAGAGACGGTCACGGCGTCTGCACGGTAAACATCGTAAGCAGCGTTGGCGTAGGCGGCACTGGACTTGCCAATGTCACCGCGCTTTGCATCCAAGATAACCGGAATGCCGGCGCTTCTGTAATCAGCAATGAGCTGCTGCAAAACGAGCATCGACTGCACGCTCACGCATTCGTAATAAGCGCTGTTCGGCTTTACGACAGCCGGCTGCACGTTACGCTTGAGGCAGCATTCCAAGATGTCGGAATAGAAGCGCTTGATGCGGTCTTCGGGAGTGCCTTCGAGCGGAATGAGCTTGAGCACAGGGTCCATGCCCATGCACACCGGGTTACCGCACTTTGCAATACGCTGTTCAAGGCGATCGTAAAAGCACGTCATTACTTCAATTCCTCCTGAATCTGAGCGGCTTCGTAAGAGAGAATGCCGTGTGCGACAGCCACATTCAGAGATTCAAGTTCACTGCTCATCGGGATCTTCACCGTTTCGTCGGCAAGTTCGATGAAGTACGGGTTCGTGCCAGCACCTTCGTTACCCACGAGGAAAGCCATCTTGCGGAGCTTGTGAGCCGGGATTTCGCGGAGGGACTGCTTAGCATGCAAATCCGTTGCGATGATGGTATAGCCCTTGCTACGGAGGAAGTTAATCTGGTCCACGAGATCCACGTCGAATTCAAACGGAACGCGGAGGAACGTGCCCGAGGAACCACGAACGACCTTCGGGTTGAACGGGCTCACGGTACCACGACCGAGAATCATGCCCGAAGAATTGAAACCGAGGCTCGTGCGGAAAAGCGTGCCGAGGTTACCCGGATCCTGCACGGCGTCCACAAGCGTAAGCACGCTGCGGCTTGTTTCGTAGACCGGCTTCTTACTTGCGATGTTGCAGTAAGCAATGATGCCCTGCGTCGTCATCGTCGAAGAGAGGCGCTTCATCTGGTCTTCGGTAAGAGTGTGGAGCGTAATTTCAGCTTCGTTAATAGCTTCGATGAGTTCTTCGTTTTCAAAGCCTTCAACAACGTAAACAGAAATCACGAGTTCGCGGTGGTGCTTCACGAGTTCTTCGACAACGTGAACGCCTTCGCCAAGGAACTTGCCTTCGCGTTCGCGACCCTTTTCAGTCGTGCAAGCGATGAGGCGCTTGAACCACGGCGGTGTAGAGCCTGCATCTTCAACGGCTTCAATCTGGGCGGCACGTGCTTCGAGTGCGGCTTCGTCCAAGTTCTCGTCAACGGCTTCCTTCTGTTCCGGACGCTGACGGTAGACCGGGGCGTTCATGGCACCGCGCGGTCCGCGGTTAAACGGCTTGTCGCCAAAGCGGCGCGGACGGCGGTCACGGTCAAAACGGCCACCACCACGGCGTTCTTCACGGTTGAACGGACGGCCTTCGCGGTTTTCATCGCGGTTGTCGCGGTCGAAACGGCGTTCACCACGGTCAAAGCGGCGGTCGCCGCGGTCGCGGTCAAAACGACGGTCGCCACGATCCCCACGGAACGAGGGCTTGTCGCCAAAGGAACCGCGTTCGTCGTCGTTACGGCGAGGGCGGCGTTCAGGAGCTTCACTGACTCCGAATTTACGATCCAGCGTGATTCTTACAGTACGCTTCGGTTTGTTTTCTTCTTCACTCATAGTTTTTCCATCAACTGTTTGGCGACGGATTCCCCGTCAATTTCTAAGATCTTGTAGAGAGCCTTGATTTCTCCCTGTTCAACGAATCTGTCCGGAAGACCAAACCGGTACAGCTTCTTGTCCGTATAGCCGAGATCGGACAAAAGTTCCGCAATGGCTGAACCATAGCCACCCACCTTCGTATTGTCTTCGAGCGTCACAATGACATTGTGGCTGTCAAACAGCGAACGGTAGCATTCCTGGTCGAGCGGCTTAATAAAACGGGCATCCACAAGCGTCGGGTTGTATCCGTTTTCACGAAGCACGGCGGCTGTTTTCTTGAGTTCATTTGTCATGAAGCCGGCGCCCAGAAGGAGTATGCCGGAGCCCTTCTCAAGAATCTTGGGGCTTTTATAGTCGAACGGTCCTTCCGAGGGGACAAGCTCTGCAGCAAGTGCAGTGCCTCTCGGGTAGCGGATAGCCACGACACCTTCCATATCGATGGCGGCAGTCAACATGTCGCGCAGTTCATTTTCGTTGGAGGGTGCCAAAATGGTCATTCCGGGAACAGTCCGCAAGAACGACAAGTCAAAGGCGCCATGATGCGTCGGACCGTCTGCACCGACAAGGCCGGCACGGTCGAGCACAAGCACCACATGCAAGTTCTGGAGTGCAATGTCGTGGATAATCTGGTCGTAGGCGCGCTGCATGAACGACGAGTAAATCGCGACCACAGGCACAACGCCATCGCAAGCCATGCCCGCCGCAAACGTCACGGCATGCTCTTCGGCAATGCCCACGTCAATCACGCGGTCCGGGAGTTCCTTTGCGACGATATCCATGCCGCAGCCCGTAGGCATTGCAGCCGTGATACCCATGATGCGCTTATCCTTGCGGGCAAGCTGCAAAAGCGTATTGCCAAACACGCTCGTGAGAGACGGGTTCGGATTGCCCGGAGCAAGCGGGAGCCCGCTTTCAGGGTCAAATGCGCCGCAACCGTGATACTTCGTCGGATTCTTTTCGGCGGCGTCAAAACCGCGGCCCTTCTCGGTCAGCACGTGCACAAGGCACGGACCCTGCTGCTGCTTGACGCGTTCAAGAATCATCACAAGTTCATCGATGTCGTGACCATCAATCGGACCAAAGTAGCGGATGCCGAGGTCTTCAAAGAAGCGACCTGGCTTCACGGCGTTCTTCGCCGCGTTCTCGACCTGCAAGAAAAGGTCACGGAAGCGGGAACCCAGAATGCCCGGCAAACGGTTCATCAGGCGATCCAGGTCGGTACGCATCTTGTTGTAAACCGGGTCCGAAATCACGCGGTTCAGGTACTTGCTAAAGCCACCAATGTTTGGGGCGATACTCATCTTGTTATCGTTCAAGATGATGGTCATGTTCTGCTTGGAGGCGCCAACGTTATTGATCGCCTCGTAAGCCATACCACCCGTCATGGAGCCATCTCCAATGACAGCGACCACGTTGTTGTTGCGGTTGAAATGGTCGCGCGCAACGGCAAAGCCGAGAGCCGCAGAAATAGACGTCGTGGCGTGGCCCGCCCCGAAGCAGTCGTAAACGCTTTCGTTCCTCTTGAGGAAGCCGGAAATGCCTCCCTGCTGGCGCAAAGTATCGAATCGGTCATAGCGGCCGGTCAATAGCTTGTGCACGTACGCCTGGTGCCCCACGTCCCACACGATCTTATCGTCGGGTGCGTTGAACACGTAGTGCAGCGCAAGAGTCAGTTCAACAACGCCAAGACTCGACGCCAAATGACCACCGTGCTTAGCCACTTGACCAATGATGGTCTCGCGGATCTGCGCGGCGAGATGGTTCAGTTCCTCGACGGAACAGTGCTTCAAGTCCTGAGGCGACTTAACGTCTTTCAGTTCCATTTATTTCACTCGCGTGATGATGTATGCCGCTATAGAACGGAGGATGGTGGTATCGCATGTGAGGCCATCCAAAGCCTTGATGGATTCCTCGTAGAGTTCCCTAGCGCGTTCCCTAGACTTTTCCAGTCCAACGATGGACGGGTAAGTAGCCTTGCCCTTTTCGATATCAGACCCGGCATCCTTGCCGAGTTCTTCGGTCGTAGAGACAATGTCCAGAATATCATCCACAATCTGGAAGGCAAGCCCGATGGAGCGACCGTAGTTGCGGATGATTTCCATATCCTTTTCGCTTGCCTTTGCAAGCATTGCACCCACGAGGAGAGAGGCTTCGATGAGGGCCGCCGTCTTGTGGTAGTGAATGTAATCGACAATTTCGAGATCGACAGTCTTGCCTTCGCATTCGATGTCGGTCATTTCGCCACCGATCATGCCGTACGTGCCGAGCAAGTGAGCAAGGAGCTCAATCGCCTTTGCGTTACCGGTCTTGCCCATCATCTCGAAGGCGTGGATGCAGAGGGCGTCACCTGCCATCACGGCAGTAGCTTCGCCAAACTTCTTGTGGCTTGTGAGCTTTCCACGGCGGTAGTCGTCGTTATCGACACACGGAAGGTCATCGTGGATAAGGCTGAACGTGTGGAGCATTTCGAGAGCGCTCGTTGCAAGCCAAATCTTTTCTCCCTTGCCGCCAAACATGTCGAACGTGGCCTTAGCAAGTCCCGGACGCAAGCGCTTGCCGCCTGCGAACATGGAATAACGCATAGCCTCGTGCAAACGGCACGGACGGTCCTTTACTGGGGGGAGATGTTCATCAAACTTCGCCTCGGCATCTTTTGCGATGCGGGCGAGATATTCCTGAGCAATTTTTGCTTCTGATTCAATAGACTGCATGTGCACAAAGATACTTAATTCGAGGCGCACTTAAAAGGTCTAATTTTTAGAAAAGAGCGCCATAAAGCACTATATCGTCCAGATAGAATTCTGTTCCATTTCTTACGAAGAAATGCAGCTGGCGGACATCGTCCTTGAGCGTATTCCAAGCGATATAGCAGTTGCTCACATCCTGGGCGGTATAGCACAGGTCATCGTATTTCACGACATAGCGCGTCCATTTCTGCGAATTCAGGTCCTTCCATTCCGAGGCGGCCTTGAGCGAGAGCCCAGCGACTTCGGATTCACGGGTCCAGTTTTCAAGAGACACGCGAATCTGGCCCGAGCCCTTGGCATAGAACGAAATAGAATCGAGCGTGGAGAGGTTCCAGCCTTCGTCGCGGAGGAACATGCCGGTCAAAACCCAAGCGTAAATATTATTCGTTCCCACCAGGTTGTACTTTCCGTGGAACACCTTGGACTTGCGCTCGTTATCCGTATCGAACGACTTGGACAGAATCTTGGAGCCAACAGAATCCGTGCTAAAATACCAGTTTCCGGTATCCTTCACGTTTTCGAAGTTCTGCATCACGACATACGGGTAATCGAAATCAGCAGAGCCCTTGGAAGGCGCAATGCGCTTTGTTACATACAAGCTATCTTTAGTAGTGACAACATAGATATCGAGCGAATCATTCGTCGGGAGTGTCGGGAGTGTAAACGTTCCTTCTTCGTTCGTCTTCGTCAAGACGTCAAGGCCATAGACACCCACCCAGGCATACTTTTCACCGGCATGGAGCGTCACGCGGCTCATGTAATTTGCCGTCTCCTGGAGCTTAACCGTATCAAGCTCTGCAATCTGCTTTGCCGAAAGCACCTTGGAATAGGCGGCACCCGACTGCATCACCGTGAGGCGGTAATCGCCAGACTTCAAGGAATCAATGACAAAGAGACCATCCTTGTCAGCATAGGCGTCCGCTTCGGCAATGACGTTACTCACGTGCAGAGAATCGACACGGGCGTGAGCCTTGCGGATTGCAAGCGATGCATACGGAACAACCTTGCCATCTGCCACCGCCACAAACTTAACCTTCCCGGCGTACGGGTCCGGCTTTTCGGGCTGGAGGTCAATCATTTCCGTTTCGTTCGGCGAAAGCTTTACGGACAAGTCTTCATAGACCGTGTTGTCGTCACCGCGCAAGAAGTACACCTGCAACGAGTCGTTCGACGGCAACTGAGCGAGCATAAAGCGTCCCGTCGAATCGGAGCGCACAAGCACGTCCATGCCGCGCACGCCCACCCAGACGTAGTCGCATTCTTCAGGCACTTCGGCCAAGCCGCCAAGGGCTGCCGTCGGTTCAAGGTTCACACTACCCAAGGTCGTATCGCCCGAGTAAAGTCCTGTGTATGCCGAACCGCCATACACGATCGTCAAGCGGTACTTGCCTTCCGGAGCCTCGAACGAGAAGTTACCGAGGGAATCCGCGTAGAAGTCCGCGTTCACAATTTCATTAGTAGCGCTATCGGCCGTCGAAGTGTGATCAACACTCCTGACCGCCACACGAGCATAGGACGCCACAGCACCATTGCCCAAGTAGGCAATGCCGTTCGTCGTTTCGCTGCCGGGGCCTCCTGCGACCTTATCCGAGCAGCTCCAAAGCATAAGAGCTGAAAGTATGCAGGCTAGCCTTTTCATTTTGACTTCTCCTGCAGTTTCTTAGTAAAAGCAAGCGGGAACAGCTGAACGTTCAGCTGGAACACCGTATCGTCACCCGTACCATCTTGAGAAAGACGCAGCAAGTCCGAGCGGAACTCCTTGATCTTTTCGCGAATGAGCTGGATATCGTTCATGTTGAACGTCATCGTCACCGTGCTGATATCGCGCAGAGGAGGCGCATGCCGTTCAAGCGATTCACCCGCGAGGCGAATCGTCTCCTTCTGGAATGTCCGAACCGCTTCGGATCTCCAGTTACCACCTGTACTCACAAATGTATCATTCACTTTCCAGTACCCGTCCTTACCCTCAGAAATCATGTTCAGGTCGTGCAGGAGCTTGATAGCATCCTTCGCCTGCTCCACCGTGATAGCCGGCGTGCAGCATTCGGCAAGACCTTCATAATCATCTTTAAAATTACAAATACCAATTACAGAACGGATAGCGTTGTAGTACCAATGGCGGTAAAATTCAAGTTCTTTTTTGGCAAGGCGCTTTAAAGGGATGCCCTTCAGTGCCTGCATCTTCTCATAATGGTTCAATGCTTCCTGGTCGCTTTTCGCACGACCGAAGTACACAAGTTCCGACCAGTAGGCAGTTTCCTTCTCGTCAAGCTCGAAGAATTCGGCCATCGGCTTGATGAAGTTTACCGCGAGGTGGATCTTGCCCTGCGAAATACGGAGGAGGTTGCCGGGGTCTGCACCGAGCTTCATAGCCATGTATCGCCAGGATATGACGGTCTTACGCTTCTTGAAATCTTCAAAAGCATCCCTAATCCATTCGCGATAATCGGTATATTCAAAAATCGGTTTCACAGAAATTCCTCACGGCGAGCTGCCGACACTAGACAATGCGGGCGGTTTGAACCTCTATAAAGATATCTATATATGGTTCAATAGGTTAGGGTCGCCCGCTATCGTTCGTTGTCGAATATTACAACGGGCGCCGAACCACCAGAGCAAGTCGCCTGCCATGTACATTCCGGGAAATCACGAAAACGGGTGTCGCCACAGCGGCCATCAAAGGCAAGAGCGCCATTTTCATCCAGGAGGTAAATGACTTCGTAGGAGATTTCGACGAGCTTGGACTTGAGAACCATAGGGTCGCTCATCACCTTCGACGTGATTTCAATCACACACTTGTCTTTCAGTTCTGACTGTTCGGCAGCATCGTCAATTGCACTCCAATGGAGCTGGACCTGCTTGAAGTTGTCCACTTCGGGGTGCTTGGTACACGAAACGAGCAGCAAGGCAAACGCGACAACAGCGACAGCAAAGAGCCAACGGCGAGCCATATGAACCTCTTAATGGTTACGCCTGAACGTTGCAACCGTCACGCGGTTACGTCCATTTTCCTTCGAAGAGTAGAGCGCCTTGTCCGCACGAGCAATGAGGGATTTCGGGTCTTCGCCCGGCACCATCTCGGTCACGCCAAAGGAGCAAGTCACCTGCTGCTGCGTGATAAGCGTAGAGGCTTCAATAGCCTTGCGCAACTTTTCGGCGAGGAATGCGGCATTCTGGATGCTCGTATCGTCGCTCAAGATGACAAATTCTTCACCGCCCCAACGCACGAGCGAGTCCGTATTGCGGATCATGCCCTGCACGAGCTTTGCGAGGTTCACGAGGACTTCGTCACCGACGAGATGTCCGTAAGTGTCGTTCACGTTCTTGAAATGGTCGATATCGAAAATCATGAACGAGACCGGCGTACCCGTGCGGTTCAGCTTTTCCTGTTCGCGGAGGAGCACGCCACTAAAGCCAGCGCGGTTGAGGCAGCCCGTGAGCGGGTCTTCCTTACTCGACTTTTCGTATTCGCTCTTTTCGATTTCGAGAGCAATGAGGTTCTTCTTGAGTTCCTCTTGCTTCTTCCTGTTCATAGCACGTTCACGGCTATAGTCAAAGAACCTGATAATCAAGATGATAAGGAAGGTGACAAACCAAAGGGCGACAAGCGTCGTCACGAGGTCCACCTGCGAAATCTTCTTGCCCTTGAAGCGGAGACCCTTGATCTCCCAACCGCCATAGCCAAGCGGAGCGTTTGTACCCGTCTGGATTTCAATGAGCGGGATGTTCGAAAGGTCTACACGGGCCTTGTGGACGTTGATTTCGTTCTGGGAGACCCACCAGCCTGCCACGCGGAATTCCTGCGGGACGAACACAGCCGGATACGGTTCCTTGGTCGGGATAAATTCGATTTCGTTGAACTTGAGGGAAGTTTCGTCGTTCTTGCGATAAAGGGCGCTATCGTAACCGCGCATGTAAAGGCGGACAGACCCCTCGTTACGCGGCTTGAGCCACACGAAAATGCTATCGTAGTTGGAGAGGTCACGGCCCATGGTCTTGCCATCGCCGAGATAAACCTTGATACCCACATACGGGTAGGCATACCCCTCGCGGAGTTCGTACTCGATAATGACAGAGCTATCGGTACGGGTCATGGATATAGCAGACGTACCCCCATCCACAGAGTCGGCACTAGCCACCACGTAAGGGTATTCGCCAAGATTGATTTCGAGGACGTCGTCTAAGAAATGCCTATATGCAAACATGGCTACAGCTGTAACCACAAGGAGCACAATAATCAGGAAATTCATCCTGAAAAGGGCATAGACTTTTCGCATAACTTTAGAAGACATAATCACATATCCAATTTAGGGATCGTACGATTAAATATACAAAAAAGGTTTTTCATGTCTCAAAATTATCTCGAAAGCCATCGTCCAAGCCGGGCTATTATGGGCCTCAAGGTGTTCGCGAGCTCTTCCTGGGAATGGGTGTCGGGGTGGCCATGCAAGCCGACATTCGACGTAAGCACGTGTTTATACTCCAAATCCTTGTGACCGGACGCAATTTGAGCCTCGTAAATAGACTTTATGGTCGGAGCAAGGTCATCATTGGGCCATACTTTCGTAGAAACAAGCAAGAATTTCACGCCGGGGTGAGCCTTACGAAGCTTATCAAGCAATTTAGTGTACGCTTTCTTGAATTTTCCTTTATCTGCATACGGCGGATTACCTTGAAAATCGTTGATTCCTTCGAAAATCACGATGACTTGCGGATGGAACTTTTCCAAATCCCAGCGTTCTGGTTTCGGATACGAGGTGACTGAGCCCATGACCGTGTAATCATAGAGGCGTTCGTACGTCCATTCGGGCACCATATTGTCGTAGTTGCGCACAAGGCCGCGTCCGCTGTAGGCATTCACCTGGTAGTCGGCATTAAAACCGCTAGCAAGGAGGTAGGCGTAGCTCTTGGAAGCGTTCGTCTTGTCGAACTCGGGAGCGTCTTCGGCGGAGGAGCCTTCGCAGCCATAGCCTGCGGTAAAGGAATCGCCGATGAACTCGATGCGGCGACTGGACGGTTTGGGGGCTTCGCCAAATTCACCATCGACGGAAATGCCGTAAAACTTGATTTCGGGAACGCCGCTTTCGCTAATTTTGATAAAGCGATACTTATGGAAATTGCCATCGTCCTCTACCTTGATCGCGCGTTCTTCCTTGGAATCGACTTCGAACTGTTCAACGGGCTTGCCGTCGCGGTCTAGGCGCCAGCGGGAATGACCTTCGACCGTAAACGTAATCTTTGAAGCCTTGGCGTTGAACGTGATGGATGCGGCAGGCGCACTCGCACGGCTTACGCCGTTATCATGGGCCCAGCGGCCATTGAACAGAAGGTTTTCCATAGAAGAGGATGCTCCGAAAGAGTACGCGGCAAGCGCACCCAGGAAAAGGAATATGCGGACAAGATTCATTGAAGGAATGATAGAAATAAAAAGGAGATGCCGGCATGACAACACCCAAAACAAGGATGACGGGAAGTTCGCACTTACCCTTGCGGGGCGGCGGCTTTCTTGCTCAGGACCTTGATTTCTTGAATAAACGAAAGGTCGAGCGAGAACTTTTCTTCCTTGCCGCTTTCCTGGATTTCGACCATCGACGGGGATTTTGCGAGGTGGAGCGCATGCACGTAGAACATCTTTTCTTCGAGCTTTGCGTTTCGCTTGGTCTTGTCCATGATCTTGGCTGCAAGCGGAGTACCCACAGTCTTTGCGTAACGGAGAACCTTCACGAGGTCGAACGTGCTCAACTTCTGATAAACGCTACCGTACTTGGTAGAATCCATCGTCGCCTGGGCAGAAGCTTCGTCAGCTTCGTCGCGCAATTCGTAGTCAATCTTCTTTGCTTCGGGCCATGCAATCGAGAATTCAGCCTTCCATTCTTCTTGAGCGGCAGGCGTGCGGTTTTCGGTCGATTCTCCAGCATACGGGAAGAAGCCGTAGTTCTCGAGAATTTCGAAAGCACGAGATTCCAGTTCCGGATTCAAAATGAAGCCGTAACCCGGGATGTATTCCTCGGTGCATTCCATGAACTGCGGGAAGCGGGAAAGTTCGCTAAGGACTTCCTTGCTTTCGACCTTGAGGAGTCGGGCGGTGCGAACCTTGGCGCCGTAGAACGAGGCGTTCCATTCGGCAAGTGTCGAGGAGACGTTCTCAGGCGGCTTAAGCCAGCTGCGGAGATTTTCAACTTCGGATTCCGGGAAACCGCTCTTGAGGCCAGCGACGTACGTTTCTTTTTCGAGCGTGAAGCAGAGGAACGTTTCGTCGTTCTTGACTTTTGCAAGGCATGCGAGGGAGTAGAGCACGCGCGGAGCCATGCCAGTCGAGACGACCAAGTCAAAGTTCGGGAGCGCGGTGAGGTTTGCTTCAGGAATCGAAGCGATAGAGGTTTCGAGCCAGTCCTTGCCGGACTTGCTCACGACAACGGCAGTCACCTTGCCTTGAGCCATGCGGAAATCAACAAGGCCCAAAATCCAGAGTTCGCAAAGCGGGCGCGGCAGGAATTCCCACGGCAGCACCTTGTTCTTTTCTTGCAAGCGGTAGGACGGATCCATCACCCAGAAAAGTTGTGCGGCGTCAGCAGCGGAGAGGCCTTCGCCAATGCTAGTAAGCAAGCGAGCACAAAGGTCGCGGTCGCCATGGAAACGTTCCTTGATCCACCAGGAAATCACGTCTTGATGAAGACGGAAACCGTTCTTGTGGATAAAGTCAATAGCGGTTGCGGACGGGAGCAAGAAGGTGTTTTCGCGTTCGAGCCAGCCGTTCTGCACGAGGAAGCTGAAGATGAGCGAGATTTCCTGTTCGCAGGCCTTTTCAGAAGCGTGACGGGAAGCGGTAAACACTTCGGCGCAAATCTGGCGGCCACGGCGATGGAGCGTTCCGTTCGTGTTGATGCGGAGCTGCTTCTTTTTTGCGTTCGCGAGCACGACGCAAACATGCCAGTCCAATAGATTCTGGTAAGAAATCAGCGGAGACGTTGTGTCGATTTCGCCTTCGGGCTTGATGTCAAAGCAACCAATAAAATCGCTAAAACCCATGTAAATTGGGGTGCCGCCCACGAAGGAGCGATAAAGCACGTATTCACGGCACATCGTGAGGAGGAACGTCTGGAGTTCGCGGTTCTTGCTCACAGGAACCGTCAGTCGAAGTTCATTAAACGCAAGGCCTCTGGAGCCGCTATTATAAATCAAGTTCAGGCAGCGACGCTGCCACATTTCCATCTTGGAAAAGAGTCCCGCAACGCGTTCCTTGTCGGAATAGTAAGAGAGCGTTTCGGACTGGATGAGAGCATTGTTTAAAAGGCCCTTTTTGCCGAACGCCTTCGCGTGGGCGTTACGAAGCAAGGGCTTGGACATTCCATCAAAAAAAGCACTTAAATCAAACATTATGCACCTTAAAGCAGGGTGCCAAATATAATAAAAATCACGCGGTTAGTTAAGGGGCTACTCACGTGAACAGGTGTGAGAAATGGGGGAGGGTTCCGCCCTTAGGGGTATGTTAATCATTGTTCAAAGGTCCACAATGCAATTCAGGATTCTTTTCCTTTTTTTCCCAGCATTTTAGCAACTCAATTTTCTTTTTTACCCGAATTTCATCACCTCTGCATCTACCAGCGTACAAATCTTTTAGATACGCATAATAATCTTGTTCAGACCTAGGACTATAGTATATATTGCTGACAATAATGAAATCAAAATGTTTATTTTTCGAGGCCCCGTATTTTCCACGCCATAGCAACAATCTACCCATATATTCTCCTGTTACAGGTTTTTCAGCAGATTCTGCTATTAGTTTTTTCTCTAGGCTATCAATAATTTTTATTTGCTCTTCATTTAATTTTATATACGATTCACAATAATCAGACCATAGTATATCACCACCAATTTTATTTTTCGAATAAATAAACGATTTACTACCATATAAATAAATCAACAAATCATCCTTTAAAGAAAAAGCACTATCATTAGCTGCATAAGTATTTAAGAAATCTTCTATTGCCACACCCATATAAAATTTGAAACGTTCTTTTTCATATTTGCAATATTCAGGCAAATCCCCTTTTGTAAAAAAGCCATGTTCCTTGCACTCTTCGTTTAGAACCTCTACATCTTTTTCGCCACATCCAGCAACAAATAGAGAATTAAACAACATAACAATAAAGGCAAAAAGTCTAACTGCATTCTTCATTTTCTATCCACTTTAAATATTCAACTACTTTTTACACATTCATTTTAACAAATCAATATACAAAAATTCGTTTTTCCTACAAAAAAGGCGATGCCGCAACAAGTGCGGCATGACCGTGTTGTAAGAATGTGTATGCGAATGCCCGCGCGGCGGCGGGCATGACAATTCACTGGATCCTTCGACTTCCCCTATCGCTACGCTCCAGGGTTCGCTCAGGATGACACATTGCAAAGCAGTTCACTTCGGCGGGCTCAGTGAACTTGAAGCGCCCCCGGAACAAGTCCGGGGTGACAACGCAAGATTTACTTCACGAAGCGTTCGATGTCGGAGACGGAGCCTGCAATGCGGTTCTTGAAATTCCAAATGCGGGCGAAGGTCTTGCCGTAGCGTTCGAGGACAACGCGGTTGTCCAAGATGAGGACCTTGCCAGAATCGGAATCGGAACGCAAGAGGCGACCCATGCCCTGACGGAGTTCGATGTAGGCTTCCGGGATAAAGTAATCCTTAAAGAAGTTCTTGTTTGCAGCCTTCATCTCGTTCGTGAGTCCGGCGACAAGCGGATCGCTCGGGTTCGGGAACGGGAGCTTCGTAATGACGAGCAGCTTGAGCGCATCACCCGGGAAGTCCACGCCTTCCCAAAGGCTCTGGCAACCGAGCAAGCAAGCGCCGCGTTCCTTGCGGAACATCGCGACAAGCCCATCGAGCGAGCCATCGACATGCTGGCAGAGCAAAAGCTTGTTGCGTTCAGCAAATGCTGGGGCAAGCACAGCCTGCGCCTTCATCATCGTTGCGACACTTGTGAAGAGCACCATCGTGTTTTCTTCGACATTCGGGAGCACCTTCAAAAGCGTATCGTTCAAGGCATCGCCAAATTCCGGAGCCGAAGGCTTCGGGAGGAACTTCGCGACCATCACGGAGCGGCGTTCGTTCACGTCAGACTGTTCCGTATAAACGCGCACGAACGGCTGTTTGCCCAAGCGCAAATTGTCCATGCCCATCTTCTGCAAGAAGTACGTGAGGTCAGCCTGCACAGAAAGCGTTGCAGACGTAAACGTTGCAGACTTGATCCACGGATAGAACTTTTCTTTCCAGACGCTGCCGGAGTGGAGCGGGAGCGCATGCAGCTTGATGGTATGCGGGTTGAACGGTTCTTCCATGTAGAAGACCCAGTCGTTGCGACCCGCCTTTGTGACAAATTCAAAGTCAGAGATGAAGTGGCTGATTTCAGTCATGCGGCTATCGAGATCACTCACGATACCCTTGAGGCCGTCCATGTTCGCAGTAGCGGCAACGAGCTTTTCGGCAAAGCCACGTGCATTATTGTACTGCTCGAGGAACGTTGCCGGGTCCGCTTCGTATTCAGCGAGGATGCTGTTCGTGTACGTAAAGCCGCTACGGCCATTCTTCTGCTTGGCAAGCTTCTTACCGATTTTCATGAAGAAGCGGTGCAGAGCCTTTTCGGCTTCGCCAAGAGCTTCGGAGAGCTTGTCGCAGATTTCATGGAGTTCCGGCTGTTCTGCCGGGATACGGCTTGCGATTTCTGCAATGAGACCATCGCCACCCGCCTTGGAAGGTTCAAGCGTCTTCGCGATATTTCTGAATCCGAAGAACGAGATGGAACGGCCAAACACCTGGTTGCTGATTTCGGGCAAGCGGTGGGCTTCGTCAAACACGATGTGTTCGTAAGATGGGAGCAATGCAAAATCGAGCTGCAGGTCCGAAAGGAAGAGCGAATGGTTCACAAGCACCATATTTGCATTCATGGCCTTGCGCTTTGCAATGAGCGCCGGGCAGTTTTCGTGATGCGAGTGGTTTTCGCCGTTGCAGCAAGAGGCGCTGCAAGAAAGCTTAGACCAAAGCACACGATTGCGGCTTTGGCTAAAGGAATTGCATTCGTTGATGTCGCCCGTTTCGGTCGTGAGGACCCACGGAATGAGCGCCATAAAGGAATCGCGTTCTTCGGCGGAGAGGAGCGTCTGCGGGTGCATCAGCAGTTCTTCGAACTTGCGGAGGCAAAGGTAGTTGTCACGGCCCTTCAAAATTGCCGGGCGGAGTTCTCCATTGTAAATCTTTGCAATCTGCGGGATGGCTTCGGTCCAGAGCTGTTCCTGCAAGGTGCGCGTTGCCGTACTGATAAGCACGCGTTCACCCGTGATAGCCTTGTTTGCTGCGGTAATGAGGTAAGACAGAGTCTTTCCAGAACCGGTCGGAGCTTCGAGCACGCAGAGGCCGCCCTTGTACATGTTGCGTTCCATGACCGAGGCAAAATCCTGCTGGTTGTGGCGCGGCTTGTAATCATCGACGACAAACGAGATGAATCCGCCTTCCTTGAAGAACTCGCTTACGCGCGGAGCCTTGGACTTGGGCAATGCTTCCAATGCAGGGGCTGTCGGCAACTTGTATTTCGGAGGAGTAAGTGTTTCGACGTTCGATGTGAAAAGCGTCTCATAGCCAGAACCCTTTGCCACCTTAGAAAGGGCATCGTAAATCCACGGGTCCATCGTAGAAATCTTTTCGAGTGCCTTCACGAACAAGCGTCCGCAAGCATCGGCATCGGGCAAGGCGCGGTGGGCACGGCTACGTTCAATGTTCAGTTCCTGCACGAGCGTATCGAGGCGATGGTTCGGCACATCCTGGAAAGCAATGCGCGAAAGCGTGAGCGAATCCCAGAACACATGGGAATCGTAAGAAATCCCGACCTTCGTAAACGTCTGCTTTAAGAACTTGGAATCGAAAACGGCATTGTGCGCGACAATCGGGAGGTCTCCGACAAAGGAGCAAACCTGGCCTGCAATCGTTGCAAAATCCGATGCGTTTTCCAGATCGGCCTTGTTAATGCCGGTAAGCGTTTCGATAAAGGGGCGGAGTTCCGCAGAAGAGGGTTTCACCAGGAAATCGAGATTTTCCTTCGGTTCGCCATTTTCAAAGCGAACGAGCGCGACCTCAATGATTTCGTCTTTCTCGAAATCAAGACCTGTCGTTTCCAAGTCAAGCGCTACAAATGCGGGAATCTTTACCATCTTAATCCATCCTTTAAGGCAATGCCGGCAAATTCGGCATCAGTTGTTCTAAATCGTTTGCACCACTCTTGATTTTAAGTGTATCAAGCGGGGCTCGCCAAGCAGAACCAAATCTGAAGGGATTGAGCGATCCGCCATCAGGCAAATCGGTCCCTTTGTCTGCATAATAATAGTCAATAATATAGCCGCCCTCAACGAGGTCGCTAAATGCGAAAGCCCCATAACGGGAGCACTTTGCATATTCAAACTTTCCGGTTTCGGCAGACTTGAGGCGGACAATAGCGCCTTCCTTTGCACCGGGAATACGGCCCACCATCGAGGCCAGTTTCAACTTAGAAATCGTCTCGAACGTAAGCTTGCTTTGATACTTTGTCTCAATCACGGTATCGCGAACGCCATTGCTATCGGCCTTTGCCAAAGTCGTATCCTGATAGCCACGCAACAAGGAGAACTTAGAATCGGTTGGCCAGCGCTCGCTGCGTTTGACAACATAGCGAATCGGGTCAAGCTTATGGACGGATACCTGAGTCGTATCCTTGTTCTCGACGATAAAGAACATATCCTTCAGGGAATCGAGTACCGGCTTATTGTAAATCACGACAAGGGAATCATCCGGGAACGCATTTTTCGCCTTCCCCATGATCTTGACTGTCTGGATAGAAGGATCAAGTGTATCGCCTTCCATTTCCTTCCATTCGATTTCGGCATAGTTACGAGCCGTATCCAAAGCGCGGTTCAGGGAATCGTGAGCATTGAGGCATGTAAACTTGTACAGGACCTCGTCCTTCGGCTTCGGGTCAAAGTAGAAACGCGGAGCGCTCGATGTTCCGAGATACACAAGTCGCGGATAAAGCGTATCGCCCGTGGACGAAGAAAGGTAACAGTTGGACGTATCGGCAAACGCGGAATCGAAATACACACGGCGCGTAAAGTTTGCTTCGAGAATGTTTGCAAACGGCTGTGTGACGTTATCCATTTCCAGGAGTGTCGTATCCTGGTCGGCAAGTGCAATCCACAAGGTATCCTGGGTAGATTCCTCAAGGTTCAAGTCCGATATCCACACGCCCGCAAGTTCCGACGAGGGTTCAATCTTGTGGTTGCCATTTCCATCGACAAAAGCGACAACGCGGTAACGCCCGGCCTTGAGGCCCGTAAACGTAAAGCTACCGATGCTATCCGCTGCCGTGAGGTAAAGCGGCTCTTCCTTCGTGAGCATCGGGAGGGAATCGAGCACCTTCGTGGTCGTATCGCGATACTTTTCGAGATAGCGTTTGGACTCACGTTCAGGGCCCATCAGATAAAGGCCGACGCTCGGATAAGCTTTTTTGCGGACAAGGGAATCGCTCACCATCACGCGACCAGAAATAGAAAGCGAATCAATCGTAGCACCCGTCGAGAACACCACCTGGAAAGGCTTTGCAAGAGCGTTTCCGCGCAAGTCCTTGATACCACCCGCAAATGTCACGGTGTAAGTCGTACCGGTATCGAGTTCCGCACGCGAATAGACTTCAAGCGTCTTGCCGTGCACTTCGTAACGCAACTTCTTTTCGATCGGAGGCGAAATAGTTATGGCCCCACGCGGAATCGAAGCATTAATCCATTCGTCAAATTCAAGTTTCACATAAAGTTCATTCGGGTGGTTCGCCGTCTTCGGCGCAGGCAAGACTCCAGCCACACGCGGCGGGAGCTTATCTTCGGGACCGCCTGTCGGAGCCACTTGCGTTGCGCAAGCGGCAATCATCAGGCACGACGCCAAGAAATATGCCACACTCGAAAACTTCATTTACTTGATCAGGTCGATAATCTTGCCAATGCGGGTGAAACGGATACGGAACGGGATGCGCCACCAGGTGAGCGGATTTCCAAGGGCAAACTTCCCATCATCATTTTCAAACGAGAAGTAGATGACAAAAGCCTTTGCGCGGATGTTGCGGAGCGAGACCACGCCCCAGTAGCGGCTATCGGCAGAGTTGTCGCGGTTATCGCCCATCATGAAGAACTGCGGGTACTTCACGACATAGCGGTCAATCTTTTCGGAACCCAAATAAAGGCTGCGCTGGATTTCAAAATGGTTCTTTTCGACAACTTCAGCAGAATCCGTAGAATCCTGGACAGGCGTTACCGCATTCAAGCGCTTCACGTTGCCTTCGAGGTCCTGGAGGACGGAACCTTCAAACGACACATAGCTTACCGGGCGCGTAAAGCCGCTATTCAACTGCGGATCGTGCGGGTCGATCAAAGGCAAAAAGCCAATCTTCGTAATTTCCCTAAAATAGCTGAACGGCATGGCGCCAGATAACGTATCGCCCTGCATAAAGCGCTGCTGGCGAACAGTCCTATTCCGGTCGTACATCGACTGCAACAAAAGACCGCGGTCATTTTCGACCGGGAACCTAAAGTCCGTAAACACGTAATTGTTGTTTTCGCGGCCATCGCGCAAAAGCGAAAGTTCCAGGCGCACAGAAGAATCCGGATTTTCTTGTGCGACAAGCGAACGCAGCCACCAGAGCTTAATCATCGGGAGAGAATCGACGAACAGCGTATCGCCCACCGAGGGCACCACAAATTCTTCGACCTCGTCACGCGGAGAAAACGTGCGCACACTGGCAGTCCACTTTCCGAATGCCGGGAGCGAATCCTGACGCTTGCCATTCAAGAAGAGCTTGCCGCCATGTACGGCAACAGTATCGCCACTCACGGCAACACAGCGCTTGATGTAATCCTTCGGGCCATCGCCGTAATGCACAATATGCGGCTGGCCATTTTCTGGAGAATGGTCCCAGTAATAATTGCCGAGCATGAGCGCATTGAACAAGTGCGTGTAGCGCTTGGGATTGTTATCGGGATATTCAGGCTCACCCGGATAGCGGAAGATAACGACATCGCCATGCTTGGGTTCGGCGTATCCCGGGAACTTCTGGTTCGAGAACGGAATCGGGGAACCATAAGTAAACTTGAGACCCAGCAAGAAGTCTCCCGTCTTGAGGGAATCTTCCATAGAACCGCTCGGAATCTGGAACGCCTGGATGACGTACTGGATAACGATTAGCGCAAGGACGACAGGGACAATAACTTCACGCGTAAAAGATTTCAAAAACTTCTTTGCTGATTTTTTTTCAGGTATCTGTTCCATCAAAACTCCAAATTACAGACTCTTAACAGTCTTTACAAAATTTCGGCTCACCGTAATCTGCGTGCGATTCTTGTCACGCAATACGATGCACAGGCGGCCGCTATCCGTCTTGCGGATTTCGGCGATATAGTCAATAGCCACCAGGTGCGCACGATGCACACGGACAAACTGGCGCGGGTCCAGACGCTTTTCGAGTTCCACAAGCGTCTGGTCAATCACATACTGCGATGTAGTCGTGTAAGCGGTCGTGTACTTTTCTTCGCTCTGGAAACGGATGACCTCGTCCATGTTCACAAGCAGAATGCGGTCGGACTGCTTGACCTGCAAGCGTTGCATGTACAGTCCGCTTGCGCTCATCAGTTCCTTAAACTTGTCCCACGAGAAATCGGCAGGCACGCCCTGGCCGCTTTCGTGCGGCATACGCTTGCGGAGCTTGCCCATCGTCGCCTGCAGACGTTCGGGATCGATTGGCTTGAGGAGATAATCGACGACATTCTCTTCGTAAGCGCGGAGGGCAAAATTATCATACGCCGTCGTAAAAACGATGAGCGGGATATCATCTTCGTTGAGCGACTTCAGGACTTCGAACGCATCCATGTCGGGCATCTGGATATCCAGGAAAACGACATCCGGATCGAGTTCGTGGATTTTCTGAATGGTCTGCGCACCGGAGGATGCTTCACCAAGAATTTCAATTTCGCCCGAATACGCTTCGAGCAGAGAACGCATGCGTACGCGAGCTAGAGGTTCATCATCGGCAATCAGGGCAGTAAACATATTCTCTCGCTCTTACATCTTAATTTTTTTATAGAATCGGACTAGCACCGCTTTCATGCCTTCGGCATCGCGGTACACGCTTCCAAACTTCATCAATGCCAAGTTCCCGACACGGTCGCGCTTGAAAGCCCATGCAGCATTATTTTCCGTGAGGGAAAGTTTCACGATGCTATCGGCATACACAAACGTCCCATGGAGCGTATCGACATGCAGGGAATCTTTCAAAACGGACTCAATAACCTGAGCGGAACCGTCATTGAGCAAATCCATTTCCAGGACACGCTGCTTGCAGTCATCGCACGGCATTTTGCCCATATAATAGCCAAAGACATCCGCAGGGATTTCTACGGGAGGCAAGTCAGGAAGCGGTTCCTTTTTTTCTTCGGAACAACCCACAAAAAGACCGCAAAATATTGCGGCTAGCACATAGGCATATTTCATGTACAATAATCTAAAAAATTTCAGACAAGGCTAAAGGAACAGAACTTTAAAAACCGGTAGAATAGACCAGTCTAAAGCCAACCGTCACCTTGGACTGGGCAGGTGCGAGCTTTTCGCGTTCCTTTGGAGCAAGCGCGGTTACCTTGTCCGACCAGCCACCGCCACGGACAATGCGGTATTCGCCTGAATTTGGCCCTGTGTAGTTGTCGCTCTTGTTTTTCGGATAAGCGTCATACCAGTCGTTAACCCATTCGGCGACGTTTCCTGCCATGTCATAAAGGCCATAACCATTAGGCAACTTTTGAGCAACCTCATCAGGTCCGGCAGTTTGTCCATAATAAGCATACTTGGACGCCACATCGGTATCCCAGTAATAAGTTGTCGTGGTGCCGCCATGGGCCGCCACTTCCCATTCGTTTTCAGTCGGAAGCCTTACAGCTGCGGCCGAATAGTCAATCTTCAAGTCCACCAAGACGGAGTCCTTAGAGATGGACTTGTAAACGTAAGATGTATCAAGCCCGGCAAGCTTCGAGAACGCATTGCAAAACAGAACGGCATGGTACCAGTCCACGTTTGAAACGGGTCTATTCTCGCCTTCTTTCGACTGTTTCGGAAGCCCATTCATTACAAATTCATAGACTTTCTGGGTCACTTCGGTCGATGCAATGGCAAAGGAGTTTACTCCAAAGGAATTCACGCCACGCGTAATCGAAGATTTGGGAATGCGCTTCCAGTCAAACATGCCAAAAATGATGGGGTCTACATCAGGCGCGATGGCGCTCGATGAATTTTTCGAATCGGAACTAGACGTCTTATTTTTGTCTATCGGGAAAACGGCCTCGCTTTCGACAGCATCGCCACTTGCCGTGCACGCCACAAGCAGAACAGACGCACACAATGCAAGCACAAGGCCATTCAACAGATAAAGTCTACGATTCATAACCACGTCCCCTTTAGGCTCTAAACGCAACCGCTAGCGGACAACGCCCACGCGGTAAAGTTTCTGCTTAGTCTTGCCGCTCTGGAACTTGACCTTCAGGCGGGCCGTATAAACGTCACTGCCGAGATTACGCAAGTCGAGATTGGCCTGGTTCTTGCCCGCAACGCCATCCGGGATGTTCGTCTTGAAAACGCAGAGGCCCGTGATGTCATACAGTTCAAGCTTGATGGACTGCGGCTTTGCACCAAGTTCCATGCGCACCTTCGCATCGCCACCGCGCACCGGGTTCGGGTAAATGAAGAATTCCGAAATTTCGTCCCTCGACTTTATGGCGTTGATATCGCCAAGCTTGGAAGCATCGAAGAATCCCGTACGTTCGTTGCCACCCGCAGGGAGAGCCCATGCAGCTGCAGTCTTCTCGGCCCCGTTGGCAGCCTTGTCCAGACGGAACGCCGCCACGCTATTCCTGTGGAACGCATAAAGTTCAGGGCCCTTGGATTCCTTGACAGCATCCGTTACAAAGATGCTCATCGGCACAAGCTGCGAAAGTGAATCCGTCAACTCATAACTGCCAGCCGCAATCGGGAAGCGGTCAGACACACGCTTACCCGCACTTGTGTAAGCATAGACAAGGCCATTGTTCGACGGCACGAGAATCTCTGGAATTTTGTCGCCCGTGACATCGACAAGAAGCGGGTCGCTCTGGAATCCGAGAATCGGCGCACCACGGTTGATTGTCACCGGGAAGCCATCTAACGGCAAGCCAAAGCGGTCGAGCGCATAAACCAAATTATCACCGAGGAATACAATTTCCGGATAGCCGTCGTTGTTGATATCGCCAAGAGCAATGCCAGAATTTTCATCCGTGAGACCGTTCTTGCCAGAAGCGCCGCGCTTGTAATCGCGGACCCATTCTGCATTGAGCTTGTCGCCTTCAGAAAGCTTAAAGCTTGCAATAGTCCCACGAGAACCAAGCATCACTGCCTCAACGGTTCCGTCGCGGTCCAAGTCCGTACAGGCCACGCGGAACTTTTCGCCACTGGCGACAGACAACTGCGCATAGCCCGCCTTCTGCTTGCTAAAGCTCGGGCGTTCATCGGCCTTGTCTTCGAGCGTAAACTTGCGCATGAAGATTTTGCCTTCATCGCCCACGACCACGCCAAAGTAATCCTTCTTGTCCACCTTGCAAAGAGCCATGTCCTGCGGACGAACGCCTTCCGTCGATGTAAACGTACGGGTCATTTCGTCGGTCAAGTTCACCGTCCAGAATCCCGAATCAGAAGCAAAGAACAAGTGCGAGTTAGCCACAATCGGGCCGACCAATGCCGACTTGATTGCAGGGGCTCCCGAGACAGATTTCTGCAAGTCCATTACGTCTTGCATCGGGACACCGGCATTAAACGATGTGCGCACCAAGTACTTTTTATGCAACGAATAAACGCGTTCTCCGTCACCAGCAAGCCCGACAAGCGGACCATAATTCGGCCCCACGCGATACAGCAGCTGCTCCACCTTGGCATTGTTCTTCGAGACCTGTTCTATCACGACAGACGTATCCGAGGCAAAGAGGGAATCGCCAAGAGCGTTCATCGCCTGGAGCGTTCCATCTTCGGAGGCAAATACAACAGCCTTGCCCGTTTCGTCATTTTCATAATTCACGAATACGGCGCCACGCACAGCATTTGCAAGCCCGACGTTTTTCGGGAATTTCGAATTTTCGATACTGCCGTCATCGACGCTAATCGTCACGCGAATAATCGGAGCGGCAAAGTTATACACGCTATCGCCCTTGAACGAGTTGGCGTTCCTTTCGATACGGGCATCCTTCGGGACCTCGACAGAAATCTTGATTCCCGTATGGCCGCCCAGCGTCGTAGCCGTATTGGCATAGCCCGTCGGGAGAATCGTCTTGACTGTATCCGTAGGTTTCTTGTCCTTTGAATAGCGGGCATGCGGGAGCAGGTCCGTACCGCCACCAAAATCATAGGCATCTTCACCAATGGCATTCTTGAACGTCTTGCCAATGCTCAGCACGCCATCGGATTCCACAAGCGAAAGTCCAAACTGATGGTCGCGAAAATCATCACCACCCCAAAGGTTTGCGGCCCCGTACTGCACCGCTTCGCGCAAGTACCAGTCGTTCACCTTCCACACGGCAATACCGCTCGCCGGGAGAGCCGCATCAAAGCTGCTCACGCCAAGCACAAGCCCCTTCGCCATGTTCGTATTGCGCTTGCACTTGCCATCCGTGCAAAGGCTATCTTCAAAAACCGTATTCAGGCTATCTGCAATGACCGAGCGCTTTTCGACATCGTTATTTTGCTTAGCCTCGCCAAGATAAACAGTCACCTTGCCATCTTTTTCCCAAGAGCGCTGACGGTTCTCAATCAAGATGTATTCGTTTGCGCTCAAGGCGACCTTCACAATTTCGGTGCCGAGGCCGCTACCCGCAGCCGCAATATCAACCGTCACCGGATGCCCTGCTGTCGGGTGTACTTCCTTGACAGCCGACCAACCCATGTAGGCACGTTCCCAAGCCGCCGGTAAAACCGGGAAGAATCCGTTACCCGTATTGTAGCCTGCAAAATCCATCACATCGAAATAGCCCAGGCGAGAAATTCCCTGAACACGGTCGTAGGTATCGGGCATGCCAAGTTCACGGCCAATCTGGTTCACCACAATGCCGTTAATTCCCCAGTTCAGGCCATCCTGCGATGCCGTTTCGCTCACCACCATGATGCTCTTGAGCGTATCAATTGCAGAACCCTTCAGCACAAGGCCATTGTACAGGGAATCATCAGAAACAACAAGCTCCGGAAGCGAATCACTCTGCAGGTAAATCCAGTCCGGCCTTCCAATGTAAATATCCAGGAAATCCCCCGGAGTATTTGCGCCCTTGGTCCCCATGCTGCCGCCATCGAGCAAGCGGTTAGCACCCGCATGCGCAATCATGAACGAACGTCTGGTATTCGGATTTTCGGAAAGCGGAATCTTGAACGGAGATCCATCTTCGGACTTGTGCGCGGCCATCACCGCGTCATAGACAAAACGCAAGTAGTCATGGCTGCGGGCTTCGTCATACGCAGCCGTCTTTTCGCCCTTCAGTTTCTGGGTTCGGTTATAGTCGATTATCGGCTTGTTGATTTCGTAAGCCGTCCCATTTTCAGGGAATATCGTCGTCTTGATGACGAGTTTGCCACCACTTGCCGCCTGGTAATAGGAATTCGCAAACTGCAAATGCTTTTCCCAGTAATACTTGTTCCCGCGGCTTTCGGAGGGGTCCAGGTTATACGTTGCCGTATCGGAGCCAAATCGCCCGGTACCCGTAGTGAGCGAGTTGTCCGGAGACTCCTTTTTAAACTGCACGCGCAGCACAAAAACTTCGAGCGTGTCCGCCGCATGCGTAAATGACGCAAAAGAGAGGACCCCCAAAAACAATGCGAAAATCTTGGCATTTAACTTCATGTTTATAATTTACTAAAATAGAACTTAGAACTTAGAACTTAGAACTTAGTTTTTTTAATTTAAAGTCTACTTAGTAGGACAACTGCGTAAGGCGAGTGAAGCGAAAGTACAAGTAGAACGGAAAAAACGCTAGTTATTCGCCAATGCGCTGGTAGCTTCTCGGGATATTGAGGCGCCAGGTGCCCATGCCAAATTTCTTTCCGTGGTCGACTTTGCGCACACGAATTTCGAGGAATGTCGTTTCGTCACGAATAAAGGAAATTTTAGAAGGAGTCTTTACACCGGAAAATTCCTTGTATTCCTCGATGACAAGTGTTTCATCTTTGCCATCGCGGCCAAGCGTCTGTAGCCAAAGCACTTCGCCATCCTTTTCGGCGTAGGTATAGTGGCGCGTCAGGACATCGCGGGCTTCGTGAATTTTCACAACGGAGGAATCAGAACTCCCGACGCCAACAATCACAGAATCGCGCACCGAGATTTCTTCGACTTTCTCGGGAACCACATGACCTTCAAAAAGTCCTGCCACCTGGTGGATATGCACTAGCGGGAGCGACGGATCGTTCAGAAGGCCAACCATGTAGCCCACGCCCTGCATGTAAAGCTTTTCAGTCGGGAAAACCATCTGCCAGCCTTCAGGGAGCCACAAGAGCGAGGCCACTCCAATGCCTAGCGAGCCCGTAAGTTCCATACGGTAGCGCTTGCCAGGCACAGAAAACAGCACGGCATCCAATTCCTGTGATTTTCCATCCTGCGAATAAATCGTAAGGGTGAATTTTGCACGCAAGCTATCGGCAGGGGCTTCAACATTCTGCGAAGCAGGATCGGTCGCCGGCTTTCCACCGGTGCAGCCAATCAAAAAGAGGCTAAACAAAAGGAGTAAAAAAAGTCCCCGCAAAAAGGCGCCGCACTTAGCCACGGTCATAAGCACCTACTTCTTTTTGCCAAAGAACTTCAATGCATCCGGGTGCTTCGGGTTCAGCTTCAGCAATTTCCGGTAAGACTTGCGGGCTTCTTTCTTAAGGCCAAGAGCGTCCTGGATGGCAGCCATGTGTTCCCAGAAAACGTCATCACGGCTCATTTTCTTGCTGTCAATCAGCTGCATGGCCTCATAAGCTTCATCAAAGCGGCCCATGCGGTAGAGCCCCCAAGCCTTGGAATCGAGGTAAGCGTCTTTCGATTCGCCATCCTTTTCCAGAGCGAGCGCTTCGAGCACGAGCTTGTAACCCTTCTCGACTTCTGCCGTCGAGCGGTTCAATTCGATGAGCGAATAGCCGTAATAGTTGAGCGTCGAAGCCCTTTCATGTGGGCTGAACTCGTTTTTCTTTATCAAAAATTCGAAATGGCGGAACGATTCGTCATAGCGCTTGAGGCGTTCCAGGTTCATCGCCATCGAGAGGCGCACGCGATTGTACGAGGAATCCTTCGCAAAGAACTTTTCGAGCATGGCCTCGGCGCGGGTGCGATTGTTCGTAGCACGGGCCTTCTTGGCTGAATCTGCCTTCAAGTCCTTTTCGAGGTCCAAGGCCTCGCCGATAAGCGCTCTTGAATAGATATCCAAAACCTGCAAATACTTGATTTGCGCCTCGTTCTTCATCTGTACTAAATTCACAGAATCCACAACGCCCGGGAGCGGCTTCCAGTTCTCCCAGAAATTCATAAGCGAATCAAGCAAGGGGAACGCCTTTTCGTACTTGTCTGCAAGAGCATACACAGAAGCAAGCAGCATTCGGGTATCGCCGTTCGATACAGAATCGGACTTTTCGGCATACTTTATCGCTTCAGGAAAATTCTGTTCGCTCGCAAAGATATTCACAAGACCAAGGAATGCACGGTTTGCATACTTCGGCTGGCCCTGCAACTTATCGACGGACTGCAACAGGTGAACCTTAGCACTATCGCGCATGTCGACGTCATATTCGTACTGGCCGATAAAACACAAAATGGCAGGCGTCTTAACGCCGTCTTCAAAGTACTTCTTGCGTGCAAAAGCGTAGGCGCTGTCCCCCGGCATCGAAGAAAGCACCATAATTGTCATTTCTTCGTCTTCGGTTTTTGCACTCGTAAGGGTGTCAACAATGGCGGCCGCTTCCTTGAAGCGCTTCATTGCCATAAGGCCGCGCACCTTCTGCAAAAGCATCTGCTTGTCGCCCGTTGCCTCGTGCGCCTTGCCAAAAAGTTCAACAACAGCGGAATCACGACCAAGATCCAGGAGGAGCGAAAGCTGGCGCTGGAACAAGGTCGAGATGTAGTTGACCTTCGGCAAAAGCAAGTCGTAAATGCGGACAAGTTCCTTTTCGTCACGGACCGCTTCGAGGAAAAGGCTATAGTCATAAAGCAAAGCCATGTCCTGATAGCGCGAGGAATCAAGTCCCATCACAAAATACTTGCGGCAAGAATCGGCTTCGCTCACCTTCACGTAGAGTCGGGCAAGCAATGCATACTGGGCTGCCGTGCGCTTGCCCTTGAGTTGCGATGCCTTTTTCGCTTCGACGAGAGCCAAGGAATCTTCGCCTGCAGCCACCAGGCGTTCAGCGACACCAAAGCCTAAGTAACGGCTCGTTGGGTCGGCCTTGTAGGCCTGCTTCCAGAAGAAATCCGCCTCACGCTGGTCGCCACGCATTTCCATGTTTTTGGCAAGGAAGAAAAATTCATGGGCCGCTTCAAGGTCCACTTCGACCTTGGAAGTCTTTCCGGCCGTATCTTCAACCACCTTCTGGACCAAGGCGGAATCAGCGGCCGTCAGGGATTTCGCGGCATCATCCGTCTTTTTCGCAGGGGCAGAACTGCAGGCGCACAAAGCGGCCACACCCAAAGAAAGCACCCATGGAAAAAAGACATGACGCATTAAAATCTCCCAAGACAACTCTAGTCAGCAATAATAAAGTTCACGCGTGCACCCGGCTTGAGGTAGTCGCCGTACTTCGGAGACGTTTCGATCACTGAACCAGGACGAGCACCGTCTTCGCTTTTTTGGCGCTTCACAGAACCCACCTTGAAACCAAGCCTATCCATCTGCGGATAAACTTCGTCCATCAGGATTCCTTCAAAATTGGGGAGCAATGTTCTACCGCTCGTAGCGCCCGCAGAAATCACGACCTTCACCGTATCGCCCACGCGGACGGTATCGCCAGCAAGCGGGATTGTACGGATAACGGCACCGCGCGGGATGCTCTGGTGTGCGCCCTGGATTGTACCGCCGTTGACAAGTCCAGCTCGGACAAGCGAGATATCGGCCTGCTTCTGGCTCTTGCCGCGCAAATCCGGAATAATCACTTTGCGAAGTCCGAGGCTCTTCGTAAGCCTTACTGTACGGCCAATCTTTGCCGTGCGGCCTGCTTTCGGCATCTGCACGAGCACCATGCCTGCCGGCACCTGCGAACTATAGCGGCCTTCCTTGACCCATTCGAACTTGAAGCCAGCCTCGGTCAAAGCCGTTTCGGCGGCCTTTTCTGAGAGGCCTTCGAGATTCGGCACCTCGCCCGTCTTGGCAAAAGCCCCTGCAAATGCAGGCATCAAAAGCTTATCGACCATAAAGACAAGCACGATAACGACAACAATCCAAATGACGAAAGCCTTGAAAATGGCAGTCTGCCTAACCTTGTTCCAAAGCGACTTTATTTTATTCATAACAATTCTTTTGGAATTAACCCTTAGTTGCTTTTTCCTGGAGCATGTCTTCGTCAAAGATGACGATATCCTTGCCGGTCATTGCTATTGCGTTTGTACGCACCAGCAAGGAACAGATACGGCTTACCGTTTCACGTGTCGTGCCCGACATATCGGCGAGCTGCTGCTGCGTTGGACGGTTGTGGATAACAGTCACCATGTTTCCGTTATCCGTATGGATACGGACGCCACGTTCCTGCATCAAGTTGAGGAGCGTCCCTGCCACACGGCCAGAGACAGACATGGTCGAAAGAGAGCCTATCTGCTTATTCGCCTTGCGGAGTCTCTTGCAAAGTTCGCTCATGAGAGCCATTGCAATTTCGGGTGACTTGCGAAGCAAGCTAAGGAAAGATTCACGGTGGATGACGAGAAGTTTGGCGTCAGTCACCGTACGGACGGAGGCAGACCGGGGTTCGCCGTCAATCAGCGACATTTCCCCGAAAAAGTCCCCGCGTTCAAGGAAGGACAAAATGGTTTCACGTCCGTCGATGCCTGTCATGTAGACTTGCACGGAACCAGTGGCGATCAAGTACAGAGCCTGCACAGAATCATCACCTTCCAGGACCACAGTCTCATCACGATTGTAGTTCTTGACGATTACCAGATTGGCAATCATCCCCAACTGTTCTTCGTTCAACTCCGAAAAGAGCTCGACGCCCTTCAGCAAATCAACTGTGGATGTATCCATTTTTCCTTCCCCTTTTTATTTTAGTCGAGATCAACAATGATGCTCTGGTCGCGCTTAGCACCGATAGAAATCATACCGATCTTCACGCCGACAAGTTCAGCCATGCGTTCGAGATACTTGCGAGCGTTAGCCGGCAATTCTTCGAGCTTACGGCACTTGGTGGTATCGCACTTCCAGCCCGGCATTTCTTCGTAAACCGGCACGCAACGTCCGACCTTGGAAAGCTGGTTCGGGAAGTTTTCGATCTTTTCACCGTCGCATTCATAGTGAGTGCAAATCTTGATGGTGTCGAACGTGTCGAGCACGTCGAGCTTCGTGATGGCGAGGTGCGTAAGGCCATTCACCACGGCAGCCTTGCGGACCACCGGAGCGTCGAACCAACCGCAGCGGCGGTTACGACCGGTCGTTGCACCGTATTCGTTACCGATCTTGCGGAGCGTGTCGCCCGTTTCGTCCAAAAGTTCGGTCGGGAACGGACCGTTACCCACGCGGGTCGTGTAAGCCTTGACGACACCGACAACCTGGTCGATAGCCGTGGGGCCAATGCCTGCGCCGCAGCTTGCGTAACCGGCAACAGTGTTGCTGGAGGTCACGAACGGGTAAGTACCCTGGTCGACGTCAAGGATAGTACCCTGAGCACCTTCGAACACGAGGCGCTTGCCTTCCTTCACTGCCTTGTAGAGCATTTCGCTCACGTCGGCAACGAACGGCTTGATCTTCTGGCCGAGTTCGAGGTAGTCCTTGATGACCACTTCCGGATCGATTTCCGGAACATCGTACATCACCTTAAATTCTTCGTTGTGGACCTTGGCCATGGCTTCGACGCGCGGACGGAGTTCGCGTTCGTCCATGAGGTCACCCACGCGGACACCGATGCGGTTCACCTTGTCGCTATAGCACGGACCGATACCGCGACCCGTAGTACCGATAGCGGCCTTGCCGGCCTTCTTTTCCTTGGCGCGGTCCAAGGTGGAGTGGTACGGGAGCACGACGTGTGCGTTGTTAGCGATGAACAGACGGCCTTCCGGGTTGATGCCCTTCGTGTGGAGGTCTGCAATTTCGTTCAGAGTCTGGATCGGGTCGAGCACGACACCGTTACCGATGACGCAAATCTTGTCCGGGTGCATAATGCCCGAGGGAATAAGGTGGAAGACGAACTTCTTGTCGCCAACTTCCACAGTGTGACCGGCGTTAGCGCCGCCCTGGAAACGCACGATATAGTCTGCATCGAGCGTTAAGAAATCTACAACCTTGGCTTTTCCTTCGTCACCCCACTGGGAGCCGATAACAACACGATTTGCCATAAATCCTTCGTTTTATTTCTTTGACAACCGAAACGGTTTCCCCAAGGTACTTCCCTGGAGCCCTTTTTCGCCATAAAGATAGTAAGAGCTACCATAAAAAGCGAACTTTACGCCCAAAATTAACTCACAATTTACCCCTAAAAACGAGGTCAAATCAAGGCGTTTCATTTTTGCGCGCTCCCGTAAAATACAAATTTCTTATCTTTAGGCCATGCCAGAAGAAATTACATCGCAAATCAAGAGGCTCGCGCCGCTTCTCGAAGAAGATTCCGAAGTTTTTCGCGAACTCACTACGTTCTTTGGCAAGAATGCCAAAATCGAGATGCACCACGGCGACCTTTCCAAGTTCCTTCAGGACAACAGAACGTTCGAAGTCGTGCGCGTGAGCGGCAAGAGCTACAAGGACTGCGTTTACGAGCTTGTGGACAACTATCCCGAAATGATGGACAGCATCGGCATGTTGCGCTACTACAAGGCGCCAACCGGGAATATCAAGTGGGAAGAAGTCGAAGCCGCCGAAATTGCGATGGGCAATGAACTCACGATGAACGCCTACGGGTGGGCTCCTGACGCCTGGACGATTTTCGAAAACAACGCATTCGACGAAGCCACCGCGCCAGAGGACAAAAAAGGCGACTACAGCCTCGTGGCAATAGTCGCGCTAGATTCGTTGCTGTAGCGGTTTTGGGGTATGAGCTCGGAGCTAAAGCTCCTTTGAGGTATGGGCAATTTCATTCAGAATTTTCACTCACACCCCATGCCTTTACTTCTTGGGCTTATTCAATCAAAGTTCGACGATGACCAAATCGTTTATTTTTATTCCAAGTTCTATCACCAAGTTCTACAGCATTGTTCTTGGAACTGTTTCTTGTATTAGAAAACGCACGCCAATTATAAACATAAGAATTGCGAACATAATCATAACCAGCATTCCATTTAGGTTCTTCCAAAATATTATGCGAAATCCATCTTGTCACACGATCATCAGACGTATAGCCACCCATGGTAGCAGCACCCATACGATCATGGAACATTACCAGAATCAGGGTCAGCTGCAAGTCTTTCTGAAAGCAAAGCAAACGCATCATCTACCGAACTTGCGCATCTTTCAATAAAACCACTAGAAGAATCAGCTGCACCATGAACAAGGACCACATTGTACTTCGTTACGGATTCCATCGGTTGCGGAAGCAATGCCCATAAATCAGAAAGAAAACAGAAAAGAACAAGAACAGCGTATAAACGTTTCATAATCTTCCTTCCACGACATACAAATCATCGTCAACATCGTATTTTATTTCCGAACCCACAGAATCAATAAATGACGAGTATATTTTATCCATTCTTATCATAGGAGTAACAGGATTTAATGGATTGATTATATTAAGAGTCCAACCATTCAAAGGGTTTGATTTTCCATCCAGAAGCCGAGTCGGATGATCGAGCAAAAACCATTTTCCACCGATAATTTTCACGTTATCCTCCGACACTATAGACCAATTTGCATTTTCCCAAACCAGAGAATCCGTTTTACGTCCATTCTTATAGAGCCTAACCCCATAACGTCCATCTTCGTATATAGCCTTCAAACATATTTCATCTCCATCCAAATAAGTCGCATCCTCACATTCATCGAGCCATGCGTATTCACCATCCATCGTAAGTTGATTCACATTTCCTGTTGATGTATCCAAAACTGCATAGTCACACCCCTTAGTCCCAATCAAGAGAACATTTCCATTTTTCCATGGTCTAAAACGAGTGTGCTTAGCCCCATCATATCCGTTACAAGGAGCAACCCATTTTAAACTCTTTACATTTGTCGGTTTTTCACCAATTTTCCAAAACCCAAATTTACGCTTGTCATCCATCAAAAAAATAACGGAAGAATCTCTGAAAAATCCTCTCATAAAACTCACAGAGTAATCCAAGGTATCCCCCCAATAAATAGGTTGTTTTTTTCTATAATTTGCGAGATACAAGCCATCGTTGCTCCCACCTTCAATACAGTCATCATAGCCCAAGGGTCCAACACCTTCATCACATTTTTTATAGGACCTACGATTATAAAGCAGCGCAAGAGAATCATCTACAAGCGAAACAACTCTTGGAGCCGAACGATCTTCCCACTTAAAAGTTGTATTATCCCCACACCCCCACACGCCTATGCAAGCAAGTAGGGCAACTAACGCCACTTGAAACTTTTTCATTCCACCCTTCATAAAATTCCTCCCTTGTCGCTGCAAACCGACAAGAAAACAAATATCCAAAGTAAATATAAATAATGATTCGAACAAAATTAAATAAGAGATTTTGCCGACAGCCCATCCCAACCAAATGCAAGTTCATCTATGTTTAAAATTTTCAAAGATGAATTTATATAAAATTTCTTATAACTTTAAGATGCATTGTCCAAGTAGATGACAGCATGTATAAAAGCAAAGACAAAGGCGAAGCCGTCCCCATCCGCGGATCATGACCACATAAGAGCTAAAGCTCTAAGTGGTCAAAGACAACAAGTGCGGCATGACAGAGCAATAAACAAAATTTAACCGGATCCTTCACCCTTTGGGTTCAGGATGACGTCAAAAAGGCGATGCCCGCTTAGTGGCGGGCATGACAAAGTGCAACCGGCTATCAACTAATAACCAATGACTAACAGCTAATGCTGTATAAACTTGAAGAACGTGACGCCGGGGACTTTACGAGTCTGCAAGTATTCGGCGAGCGGAACTTCAACAACCTGCTTCCTTTGCGATGACGCATGGCGCAGTATCGGCTTTTGCCCCGGATTGAAAATTACAAATCCCGTATGCGTGAGGTCAATCTTGTCCGACGTTCCGACAATTCCCACGCCAAGAACTTTCATTGTACCCTTGTACGTTTTCTTCGCCATTTCAATCGCCTTGTCCAAAGGCATGTAGCGCACTTTAACAGGCGTTTCCTTGCCCGTGTATTTCAGGTTATGGTTGCTGAAGAATTCCCTCTTGGGCATCGTGCGTTCGACCGAAACTTCGTTTTCCATCGGAATGACCTTGGCATACTTGCCTTCGCCAATCCAGTCGTCGAGCAGGTAGTGTTTGCGATTGAGGTAACTCACCTTGCCTCCTTTGTAGCGGAGGCGTTGTAACTGGCGATACAGAGACTTTTCGCTCTTGGCCATCGCAAGGGCAACGACATGTTCCAAATACGTCACGCAATCGACAGAGTCCAGATAAACTAGCGGCTTATCTTCAACCGTATCCAAATGGCCTTCGCCCATCGGGCCAAGCTTGTAAGGAGTTCCAATCAATCGCTTCGAGAAATAATCCAAGCGCTTGTTGAGTCCGCTAACACCTTGGGCATCGAGCCACAAAGTCTTCATTTGCAAAAGCGACTTGTAATTATTGTTGGTGTAGCTGATAAGGCGCATCCAGAGCGTATCGAGAACATCCTTGCTCTTGTAATCCGGATTGGTATTGGTGCCGTTCAGGTACATGGCCGCCGTCAGCGTGTCACCATCCATCGTGTAGATGTAGCCGACCAATGCATGGACTTCTGCGATGTAGCCCGTCTTGAATCGAGTAAGCCACGGGGCTTCAAAATCGATCATTCGCTTTGCACCGGAACCCACGCCCGGACTTGCAAAACTATTGATATAGTAGGCGCCCTTCGGGTGGCGAGCCATCTTTGCAAGCAATCTCGTGACCGTCGACGGTTTCACCTTGTTTTCAGGAGAAAGTCCACTGCCATCCCAGACATCAAAATCGGACTGCTTAATGCCCATATCCTGGAGGAACCTGCGTTCTGCCTTGCGACCACCTTCGACACTACCTTCGCCTGCGATTTGCGCCCCGAGATTGCGCAACAGCGTTTCGGCATGGAAATTCTGGCTGCGCTGATTGATTTCATCGAGGATGCTCAAGAGAGGCGCCGCCGAATACGAGAACTTTTTCAGTTCAGTATTGGAAGCAATCGTTGCATCTTCTTTAAAGACAACGCCACGGTCCTTGAGCGCGTACATAAACGCCGCCCTGAAATATCCAATCGGATTACGGATGGGGAGCACCATACTTGCAGAATCGATATCTTCGCCAATTGTTCCGCCCAGCGTAATGATGGACTTGTCGGGGTCAATGGAATACACCCACTTTTTCTTGAGACCCTTGACGGTCTTTAAGTTGTTCACAACCTTGACATAGCCCACATCGGGCTGTAACGACACGACCGCCGTATCGCCACGGAAATAGCCCGGCCAGAATCGGACAGTCACGCAGTTGTCATTGAATCCAAGCGGGCCAATTTCGGCACCGTACCAGGAATCGTAATAATTGCGGCGCCAATTTTCCGCTTTCCACGGACCGGTATAATAACTTGTATCCAAGTCAATCCGCCCGACAATCGTATCAATGCCCATCGCACGGATGGAATCCGCCATGTTATTCAAGACGTAAAACGGATCGTCGTAATATCTCGCCGAAATGTTCGGGTCACCCTCGCCGCGGATTTTTAGCGAGCCCGTCAGCGTGTGCCTTTTGGCATTAACATCGCCAAACACCGTCATTTCGGTTTTCGGCTCGTAATCAAGCGGCAAAAAATGGATTGCGGCAGCAGTCGTCAAGGTTTTAAGCGTACTTGCAGGCGTAAACATTTCATTTCCGTTTACGTTGCCAATTTCCTTGCCCATCTTTACAGAGCGCAAAGACATCCCAAAAGTCGTCCCCGGCAAAAGCGAATCGACATAGCTTTTATAAGAGGCCACGTTGACATGTGCAAAAAGCGGTGCCACAAGGAACGGCAACAAACGGGAAGTCATTTTAAACAACTTATTCATGAACGAGATCTACTTTTTTCTTCTTCTAAAGCAAGTGACGAGAACGCAAATCACCAAAATTCCTGCGCCAACCGAAATGAGCAAATACTTAGATGTATCAAGCCAATCCTTGAATTCATCTGCCGAAGGGTGTTCGTTACGGCCAATGATATTCGCTACATTTTTCGGATAAATTTCCTTGTGTTCATAAAGGAAGAACTGCTGGGCCCAATGCATACGCTCCGAGCCCTCTAAAGTATCGGGATAGCTGAGCAACGCATTGATCTTGGCGTTGGCGTCATAAACCAGTTTTGCAAGGGAGGCGCTTCGTTGTTTTTTGTGTTTCGTATTCACAAACAACGCCCCCATGCTGTTCGAAAGGTCAATCAGGACTTTTTCGACCTCGCCCCATTCCGGGATATTCGGGAAACTGCGGCTATGCTCGAGTTCCGCAACAATCTTGGAATAGCGCGAGTCGCGATTCCAGATGTGGAGAATGCTGCGGTCTGCAGGCAAGAACCCGACCTGGCGCGAAAACGCATCGATGTTGTCGGCACGGAGCATGTAGGCAAGCAGCTGTTCGGCAAGAGCATACTTGGACGTATCCTTCTTGTTGCCAAGAGCCAAGTGACTTCCGCCCATGAAAGAGAACCTTCCGAAAGGCCCGGTGGGTAAAACCATCACCTTGATTCCATCTTTTGCAATCGAGGAATTTGCAAGGCCGCCCGCCTGTTCCGGGAATTCCAGTTGCTTAATCAATTCGGATGTACCGTAATGGAACACGCGCTCCGAACGCACAAAGCCTTCGGCATTGTCCGAGGAGTTTTCGTACAAGCTATGAGGCGCCATCTGCGCATCGCCCATAATCTTTGCATAAAGCGCAAGCCCGACAAGCGTGTTTGAATCCAAAAGCGCACTGCGGTAGCCCTTGTCTGAAGGCACCACGAAATCACCACCATGGCTCCAGATAAACGGTGCCATGCACTGTTGGCCCGCCCAGTCGTCTTTACCAGGGAGCGCAATCGGAGTCACCTTGACTCCACTTTCCGTCTTCATGTCCGATTTAGCAATCGTCTTCAGCACGCCAAGGAACTGCGGGTACGAATCGATATCGGAATCTTCAAAACCGAGTTCGCTCCAAATCCTTTCGTTCACAAAAAAGCCACGAACGTCAATAAACCAAGGCACCGCATACGTTTCGGGCTTTCCAGAAATATGCGTACTACGAAGGCCCTCGCCTAAGAATCGAGCCGTATCGATTTTCGAAATCAAGTCGTCAATAGGACGGATGGCTCCAGTCGCCGCAAAGTGCGGGACCCACGTCGAACCAAGCTGGATTACGTCAGGAGCGACATCATTTGAATCGGCAAATGCGAAAGTGATTTTTCTGAATGCTTCGCCCCAGCTAAGCGATGTAAGCTTCACCGGGATTCCCGTTTCGCGATAGAACTTTTTCACAAGGCGCTTCATCGCATTTTTCGAGCCAAGACCATTGTCCATGACCCAAATCGAGAGCGTATCCGCCGCCGTAGCGGGGGCAGCAAGAGCGCCAAACACGAGGCAGGCGCAAAGCGCGAGCCGAGCAAAACTTGTGGCAACTATCTTCGAGGCGAGGCTTATCATTGAGCGAGTCTTCCGAAATCTTCAAAGAATTGGGGATAAGTCTTGTTCACACACGCAGGGTCGAGAATCTTGATGGGCACGCCACCGAGCGAGACAAGGCTAAAGCACATTGCCATGCGGTGGTCATTGTAAGTTTCAATTGTTGCCGGTTGCAGTTCCTTCGGCGGTTCAATCGTAATCGAATCCATGTCAGAGGAGACGGTCGCACCCACTTTGCGGAGTTCTGCCACCATGGCCGCAATGCGGTCGGTCTCTTTCACGCGCCAGCTGCCAATGCCGCGAATCGTCGTCGGAGCATCTGCAAACAAGGCAAGCACGGCAAGCGTCATTGCTGCATCAGGAATTTCAACAGCACTAAAATCGCCAAGGCTGCGCAAGCGACGGTCTTTAGGTCCCTTGCAGATAATGCACTTTTCGCCACTGGGTTCTACACTCGGGATAACTTCTGCACCCATGCGCTTCAGGACATCGATAAAGGCGATATCGCCCTGGATACTGTCTTCACTAATTCCAAGGACCTTCACTTCACCACCAGAAATCGCGGCAGCGGCAAGGGGGTAAGTGGCTGAGCTTGCATCGCCCTCGACATAATAGTCACCGGGGCTCTGGTACACGCCCTGCGGCACGTAGAAGTCCGTCAGGTCGTTGTGGCGCACGTTCACGCCAAAGCACTTCATCACATCGAGCGTGAGTTCGATGTACGGTGCAGAAATAAGCTCGCCTTCCACATGGATGTGGAGCGGGGTCTTACAGTACGGAGCGCAAATCAAAAGGGCCGTGAGGTACTGGCTCGAAATGTTACCGCGAACGCTCACATCGCCGCCCTTGAGGCCATCGGCCTTGATGCGGACCGGCGGGTAGCCTTCGGATTCCAGATACTTGATATCGGCACCAAGCGTACTGAGCGCATCGACCAAGTCGCGAATCGGGCGTTCGCCCATGCGTTCTTCACCGCGCAAAATGAACTTGCCCCAGCCAAGCGAAAGAGCGGCCGTCAAGGAACGCATCGCCGTACCGGCGTTCCCGAGATAAAGCTCCACCGGGAAATTGCCAGCATCAAACGGTTTACCATGGCCTTCAACCACAGCATCCGTATAATCAGCCGAAAAATCGACCTTCACGCCAAGACGTTTTAAAGCCTCGCCCATATAGCGGGTATCGTCGCTACGCAGCAGGTTGTGCAAGCGAGTTGTCCCGTTAGCAATTGCCGAGATCAAAAGCACACGATTGGTAATGCTTTTGGACCCCGGAACACGGATAGAACCATTAAATGAATGATAAGCGTCAAGCTGTTTAAAACTAGGGCGAAATTGAGAGTCGTTCATACAAGAAAAATTATACATTATTATCATACCGTGTTTTTTCGCAGGCGTCCAAAGCGAGTCGAAAATCACACAACCACGTGAGGAATATCATGGAACCGGAAGTCACCACCAAAAATTTTGAAGTGCGTTTCTCGGACTGCGACCACCACAGCCGACTCAAGCTTTCAAATCTCTTCTTGTTCATGGAAGAAACCGCCATCGCCGATGCCGAACAGAACGGCTTTGGGATATGGAAGATGATGAAGGCAGGCTACACCACGGTCATCACGCGACTGAAGATTCGCCTGTTGCACCACCCGGTCTGGGGCGAAAAGCTTTCCATCTCGACGTGGGCAAAGGACATCATCAAGGACAAAGTTTGTCTTAAGGATTATTCCATCCTCGATGCGCAGGGGCATTCCATCGCGCAGGCGACTTCTTCGTGGCTCTTGGTGAACATGAAGACCGGCAAAGCAGAAAACCCGGCCAACGCACCGTACCCGATTCCGCTCATTCAGGGCAAGAACGCGCTCCCCGAAATGATGGATATTTTGGACCCGCAAGTTGACCCGCAAATTGTAGCGACAGAAATTGCAAAGTATAGTGACTTGGACATGAACAAGCATGTGAACCACTGCCGCTATGTGGACTGGGTGACAAACTCGCTCGACCCGCAGGAACTCAAGAGCCGCAGAATCCGTTCAATACAGATAAATTACATTTCGCAGATTCCGCTCGGCGGCAAGGTGAACATTGTGCGTTTCAAGAATACAAACCACCATGCGTATATTTTCGGGACGAACGCTGACGACATGACGCAATGCCACTTCCAGGCGCGCATCGGTTTCGCTGATTAGTCATCCTCGAAGCGAAGCGTAGGGGAACCATTATTTCTTGTTTTACAACAGCGCATTTTTCAGCAAGCGTTCTTCGACCTCGAAGGCGCTTGGTTTGCCTTTGGGCGTAAGGCGCTTGCCTGTGCCGTAGAGGTGCTGCATCATTTCTAGAAGCGTGTATTCGCGGTCGAAATAGCCGATGTCCGGGTTCGGGCAAATGGTAACCGGTTCGCGAGTGCGAGCGGGCTGCGAGCCACGAGCGACGGCGACACATTCCGGCTGGTAATGGAGCGATGGGCTCTTCTCGCGGATTTCTTCGCGACCAGCATTTCCGAGAAATCGGCAGATGCATTCACGCGAAAGCGTGACGCGACGAAGCTTGTCGTACTTTCGACGGATGGAAGATTCAAGCGAGTCGAATTCCTGCGAGATTTTTTCGTGCACAACCGGTTGCGACTGTTCAACATCCGCATTATACGGATGCATTTTACAGGCCTCAAGGTCCTCTTTTTCCAAAGCATCAATTTCGGCTAGGCGGTGCATCACGTACTCGCGAGACGCCATGCAAACAGGATGGTCAAAGCCGGGGATATTTTGGCAAAGGTAATGCTGACGGCACGGGAATCCGGGTTTCAGTTCAGGGCTTCCAGATTTTTCTGATTCTGGAGCAAAGTATTCCTGAATTTTCTGCTCACAAATTCTTGCCGCCGTCGATGTTTGCAGATTCACGAACGGGATGCCAAGAGGCGATGCATGACTAATGCAAACATCTTCGGGCTTTGCGCTCGCGAGCAATCGGCGCGTTTCCTTATCGACGCTAGTCGCCTGCGGTACAAGCAAAAACGGAGTCCCGACACCTACGCCATCTATCCCGAGCGACAAGACTTGAGCAATATCTTCGGGAGCGCAAAGCCCACCCTGCGCGGTAATCCGCGCAGGCGACGGCGGCGGGAGAATTCCTTGCACCGGGACGGTCGCATCATTGTCCCCCGCATCACAAGAATCAGCGAACTTCGCAATCATCGAGCACGTAGTTTCAAAAAGTTCTTTGCGCTTTTCGACAAATTCCCGGACCACATCAAGCAATAACTTCTTGGATTCAAAAAACGCATGACCGCCGCAGTTCACGCCAGATTCAATGCGGTATTCGTAAACTTCCAAGCCCTTCTTTGCCAAATAGCGACCCTGAACGAGCGCCGAACGATAATCCGAAACTTTCAGGATAATCTTCTTTTTCGGAGGTCTTGTACCCGTCCTGTAAAAATCCTTGCACTTTGCAATTTCTTCGAAGACGGACAAGTTCACGCCTGCACTGAGCACAAGCGCCCCCGCCACTTTCGAAGCGGCAAAGCCGCGAACGGCATCAAACGCAGCCTCGTCATGATTCAAGCCAACCATGATGTTAGCCTGGATTTCGCCCGGTTCCATTTTTTCGGTGAGGGCGGCCTCAGCCGCAATGCGGGCAAGACCCGTCTTTGCAAAAATGCCATCGTATTCTACGCGAAGCCTGGAATCCAGCGGGAGCATTAAGAAATAAAGGTCCTTGTCGCTACCGCCATCAAAGCGGCACGCACAAAGACGTGTAAACTTGCGCTCTACTTCGTCTGCAATAAAGTCCAAATACGAACGGATGCGCCCAATGCGGGTTGTCTGCGGAGAACCCAAATCAAGGCCCAAGCGTTCTGCATAAGCCATACGGTATTCTTCGAGGAGGCCATCATCCACAAGCGAAATCACAGACGTGATTCCCAAATGCGCTACACGAATCGGCGTATCCGCCGTATAGCAAATGCCCATCACCGGAATGTGAATTTTGTGAACCATAACCCTCGAAAACCTCGCGATTACCCAAAATGCGAATCAAATAGTAATATAAAAAATAACTGGATCCTTCAGTCACTTCGTTCCTTCAGGATGACGAATGCGGAATGACATGCACATTCAGGATGACGAGATGGCGATTCCCGCTCGGTGGCGGGAATGACACATCCCCCTACGGTACAAGTACGCCCATGCTCGGCGAGAGTTCAAAGCGGATGGAGCCTTGCAAATCAGTACGGTAAAGTCTCGTAGAATCCCCAAGCACCAAATTTAGTTTACGGACAACAGATGGCGCGGGATGCCCATAGCGGTTCTCCGCACCGACGCTCACAAAAGCATACTTCGGCGAGACCTGCGACAAGAAACTTAACGTATTGCTCCCCGCCGAACCGTGATGCGCCACCTGCAAAAGCTCCGCCGAAAGTGTCGGATTCATCTCAAGCAAATGGCGTTCGCCCACCGAATCCAGGTCTCCCGTCAAAAGCATTTTGCTGGCGCCAAACTTTCCGAGCAGCACCAGACTCGCACGATTCTCGCCCACGCGCCAATAGCTCGCCGGCCACAGCACTTCAAAGCCATTAGCCCCACCCCCAAAACTTACGTTCTCGCCTCGCAATAGCGTATCCACCGGCGTTCCAAGCGATCTCGCTACCCGCAACACGCTATCGCGATAAAAGTCGCCCGCCGTATCCGGCCCCACGTACAACCGCCGCACAAAAACGCCCCGCCCCGCAAGTTCCAAAAATCCGCCAATATGGTCCCGATGGTTATGGCTTAGCACCACCCACTCAAGCGTATCGACTCCGCGCGCCAAAAGCGAATCCACCACGCCGACCGAATCGGGCCCAAAGTCATACATCGCATAGCGACCGCCATATTCGAGGAGAACCGCAAGCCCCTGCCCCACGTCAATCGCCGTAACGTGTACCGGAGTTTCGCCCTCCGCCGACCCGCTCACGTACATGCAGCCGTTAATCACCGCCGCGACAACCAAAATCCAAAAAAGCCTCATAAGCGTCCTTTTTTTAAATGTTCCTACTTATATAACACGCTTTTTTCGCGAATTTGGCCCATTTCGAGCCTCACAAAATCCAAAATTTTTACAAAAACGGCGATTTTTATTATCTTTACTACTAATTGAGGTCTCTATGCAATTACCTAAGTACAAAAAGAAGAAACGCATCAAGCTCAAAGTCTGCCAGGAACCCGGCTGCGGCCGTGAATTCTGGGGTCACCCGATCGCGAAGTACTGCGAACTGCACCGCGACATCAAGCAGCGCCAAAAGCAAAAGAAGGATATCGAGAACATCGAGTCCAAGAACATCATTTTCCGCCACAACTACTCGGAAGCCATGGACTTGGAATTCAAGTGCTGCCTCGAAGGCTGCAACAACACGTTCACGATCCGTATGTTCCCGAAGCAGTACGTGTACCCGCGCTTCTGCATGGAACACAGAAACGACTTCAAGCGTGCAAATTTCCTCCGAATCATGCAGAAAAAGTAGTCGTAGCGCGCTAAAAACAAATTTTTTAGAAAAAAGTGTTTGCCATCCCTTGAAATTTGGGATGGCTTTTTTATATTTGGTCTCGCTACATGGTGGATGTAGCTCAATTGGTTAGAGTCCCAGATTGTGATTCTGGATGTTGCCGGTTCGAGTCCGGTCATCCACCCGAAAAAGACCTTGCGAAAGCAAGGTCTTTTTTCATTTACCGACATGCGCGCATTCCGTGCCAAAGATGTCATGCCCGCCGGAGCCTGTGCTGAGCGCAGTCGAAGTAAGCGGGCACCTCCTTTTCTGCACACATTCTCGAATTAAGTTTTATCACCGCCCACGAACTTGAGCGCGAGCATGGTAATGTCGTCGAACTGCGGAGCGTCGCCCACAAATTCATCAATCTTGGATTTCACGAACGGGCAAATTTCGGCAGGTTCGCGGTTGCCCGCATCGCGGAGCGTCTTGAGCAGCCGCTCGTCACCAAACAGATTCTCGTTCGCATCCGTCGCCTCGGTCACGCCGTCCGTGTACAAGAAGATTGTATCGCCCGGATTCAGCTTGAGCGTCTGGCGCTTGTAACGGGTCCCTTCCATCGCGGCAATCACAAGACCGGGCTTGCTCTTTGCAAACTCGACCGTACCGTCCGCACGGCGGATAGCCGGCGGGTTATGCCCTGCACATACAAATTCCACTTCGCCCGTCCGCAAGTCGAGAACGCCCATCCAGACCGTGACGAACATATTGAGGTAGTTGCGGAACGCCAGGCGGTCATTCACAACGTTGAATGTGTCTACAACCGAAGTGCCCGCAAGCAAGACGCTCTTGAGCATCGAGCGCGCCGACATCATGAGGAGCGCCGCCGGAACGCCCTTGCCCGACACGTCTGCGATCAAGAAGGCAAGCCTGTCATTATCCACCTTGCAGAAATCATAGAAGTCACCACCCACCGCCTTTGCAGGTAAAATAAACGGAGAAAGCAAATGGCGGGCATCCTTTACGCCCTCGTCATCATCGCTACGCGCAAGCAACCCAAGCTGGATCTTGCGTGCCATCTCCAGTTCGCTCGCCACACGTTCGGCGCCCTTCTGCTTTTCAATATTTTCCTTGAGCGAATCACGCATGCGGCCAAACGCATCTGCAAATTCCGCAATTTCGTCCTTGCCATCAACCGGTGGAATCTCCACGTCAAAGTCGCCCTGGCCCAAACGCTTCGCCACCCCTGCAAGCGCCTTGAGCGGTCGCGTCACACGACTCGAAATCACAAGCACAAGTACAATCATCATGATGTAGCTAGCGAGGCCAAGGATGCCGAGAACCGACGCCATCTTACGTTGTTTTGCAAAGAATTCATCCGCAGGCCAAACGACGCCGAACACCCAGCCGTCCACCTTCATGTGCGAAAAATAGATGCAAGCCTTTTCGCCGCTAAAAGTCTTGCCAAGTAAAAGCCCGCTGTGCAAATTGCGTACCGCCGTCTCGAAATTAGACAAGCCCGCTTCATGGCCTTTTGCAAGCGAATGGAGCGATTCCTTGAAAATCCAGTCATCACGCGGATGCGCCACAAACCTGTTTTCGGCAGAGAGGATAAACGCATATCCCGAGTTTTCAATATTTATCGAGGAGACCGCATCGCGCAAGAACGAGACAAAAATATCAAGCCCGACAACGCCCTTGAATTTCTTAGAACCATCGGGGAGCGTCTGGTAAAAAGGCATCGCAAAAAGCGCCACCGGCTGGTCCGCATAAACGCCAATAAACGGTTCGTACCACTGGCCCTTGCCCGTTTCGATGGACTGTTTGTACCAAGGCATTTCGCGGTAGTCCTTCACTTCCATGACCGTGTCCTCGAGGCCGTGCCCCGTAATGCGCATGAACTCGCGGCCATTCCGTTCGGGCTCGTAGGCGATAAACAACGCAGACGCAATCGGATTTTTCTCATGGGTGCGCACGTATTCCGCCGGCAAAAACTCCTCGATATCCTTCTTGTTCAAGTCGCCACGTTCGAGCATCGCCACAATGTTTTTTACAACCGCAGCGTTATCTTCAAAGATATTGTCGATGGAAGACACGTGCTTTTCACTGATTTCCTGACCACGTGCCATGATGAGTTCCGACATCCTCGAGCTGACCTGCTGCTGAAGCATAAAAATCATCGCGACAAAGATCACCGTGATGCCGAGCAATATCAAAACAGTCTGTTTAAACGCAAGACTGTGAAAATTCAATTTCATCAAAACCCCTCGAATACCCCAATGAGAACCTTTAAGTAAACATATATTTTTTGAGGGGAATATCAACCCATGATTTTAAGCCATGGGAGCTATATCACATAAAAAAAGACCCGCAGGCTATTTAACCCACGGATCTATCGAATCGTCAATCAAAAAATTAGAGAACTATTTTTTCAGGAGCATCACATTTTCGGTCGCCATGCCGCCCACTTGCAGCACGCCAACATAGCGGCCCCGGGCAATTTCTCCAGCATTAAGTGTTTCGAAATGCACACCCGTTGCTCGGCGACCAAGATCAAACACCCGCACCACTCGACCTTGCATGTCGATGAGCGAGAACTTCACCGCAGCCGCTGCAGGGATTTCAAAACGCACGGCGATGTCACCGCCTTGGAACACAGCACCGAGGGAAGCATTACGAACAACCACCTTTTCGCTAAAGCGAACGCTCGTCGGAGATTCAACGCGAAGTTCCATCGTAGAAGCCTTGCCCCAAAGCGTATCGTTCTCGACAAGCACGCCTACACGGTAAAGCACGTTGAACGTTCCAGAAGGTGCATTTGCATTTTCCAAAGAATCCAGCAAAGCCTCGCTTGCAGAATCCAGCTTGAGCACCTTTTTCGCAGACGAATCCATCACGAAAGCGTCGTCCAGCAGTTTGCCGCGAACGTTTTTCGCAAGCGACTTGTTGTCTTTGTACGAAACATTTTCACTTGCGGCAACAGGCGGATTCGGCAAACCGCGAAGCAGCGGATAGCTCACGCCTTCTTGCATGTACCACACAGAATCGAAGTCAAATTCCTTGAAAGAGTTCTTCAACATCATTTGTACGTTAGTCAAGCCTTTGCCCGACATTGTAGAGTCGCTACAAGCATCGGCAAGGTAGTAGAATTCATCCGAAGGTTGCGATTTCGCAGGCAAGCCGGTGCAAAAACGGATTCCGTCTTTAACTGATTTTCCAGAAGCGTACCCCCTCACCTTCGTATCGTTACCATTGACCCCGACAAAACCAAAGCCATAAAACTCTTCTACTGCCGACATATCACCCGTCGAATAGCAGTCTTCAATTACAGCTTGATTGTTATTGACAAAGTTGCCCGTACTCTCTACATTTCCTGTAGAATAGGATCGCTTGATAGTTCCATCATTTTCGCCAACAAAACCGGCAGCCGCGTTTGCATTTCCCATCGCAAACGAGCGTTCGATCAAACCTTCGTTCTTGCCGACAAATGCACCAGAATAACTAAAAATGCCCGTGCCCTTGGCACTTCCGGTAGCATAGCTTTCAGAAATAGTAGTTTGATTCAAAGCAGCAAAGCTGCCGACATAACTCGAACCCACAACATCGACGGATGCATGCAAACCTTTCAATTCCTTGCCATAAGCTTTACCAATCAGGCCACCGATATAGTTGAGGTTTTTCGCATCAATAATGCCTGTTGCCGTAGAGTTCGTGACCGTTCCGCTATCGACCGCGACAAGGCCAGCAATGCCTTCAATGACATAATACTCCGAGATTTCGCCACCATCTTCGTAAGAAAAGGATAAATCACCCCTAGACGATTCTTGACCAGACACATTGACATTCGCTTTGCTTTCGCTGATAGTTCCGGCAGCTGTGTTCAGGGCAGCAATACCGCCCATGAAACCGCTACTCCCCTTTAGGGTCGCATTAACGGTCGCTTTCTCGATGGATCCCTTGTTCAGCACGGCAACACCAGCAGCGCACCATCCCCCCTCCCATCGCATATCGACTTCGGCACCGACAATGTTTCCGTAATTCACAAGTGCAATTCCAGAAACGTTGTTGCTATTATTAACCTTCCCTTTGACCGATACATTTTCGATAGAGCCATAGTTTCTGAACACGAAGCCTGCACTTTGATAAATGCTATCCATCAAGACATCGACATTCACATTACGAATCGTTCCTTTATTCACAGTGGCAACACCGCCAATTTTCAATTCACGATTGCGACCAATAGAATACCCCTTGAAAGACAAACTATCTACGATTGCAGACTGCGCAACAGTATCGATAAATCCAATTGCCTTATGATCCTTATCCCAAAATCCCGTAAACAAGCTGTCGATGCTATGACCGCCACCATGGAATTCGCCGGTAAAAGCACCGGTATCCTGTTTTGCGTAACCGCCAAGGACAACACCGTAACAGTTGCAGAATTCTTCCAACACATCGTACTTACCAATAGGCTTGAATCCTGTTCCACCGACAGCAAAACGTTCATCCGTCCTGGAAGCAGTGGCATCGATATCGTTGGCCAAGCGATAAACGGCCGACAACTTGTATTTTCCGAATCCGATTGATTTCAAGTCTCCGTAGGTCTTGATCAAGAACGGGTCTTTTTCCGTACCGGAACCGGCCATTTTCATCATGGTCTGATCCACAGCCTGATTCGGATAAATCTTTTCCTTCATTGTCTTGGATATATAGTAAGGCTTAGTCAGCCACGACAGATAGGGATAAGTCGAATCTGCTGCGATCTTCCAGGTTGAATCGAAATCCCAGCCTTCGTAGTTTTCCTTCTTGACCATCTCTGTTGTATTGCGGAGATCCCCCGCAGCCGTCGTATTAACATACCAGAGTGTCGTATCATAATAGACCGAGGTGTAGGTCGACTTGTTGTCAGAGCCCGCAAGGCCACCCCATTTAGAATCGCCCGTAACTTGACCTGCGGCAAACGAGTTCTTCACAGTCGCATTGTCCGAATAGCCCGCCAAGCCGCCGACATTCTTTGTTCCCACGACATTTGCAATCGAATAGCAGTCCGCGACACTCGCCTCGCCCAAAAAGCCCACGAGACCGCCCACGTTTTCCTTGCCCGAGACCAGGAATCTAGACGCGCTCCTCACGACAGAGCCGGCAGATTTCTTACCGGCAAGAGAGCCAACGTAATTTTCGCCGGCAACATCATACTTGATAAAGATGTTTTCGACCGTAGCACCATTATCGACACCGGCCAGGACGCCGACATAGTCCTTACCACGGATGGCACCCCTAGTATTCGCAGGCCCATACGAATAGCTTTCTCCAAGATACGAAGCCGTATCAAAGACAACATTGCTTACCTTGGCACCCTTCGCCAGAGCCCGGAAAAGTCCCACCGAATCTTCGTCGGGGCGATTGATATTCAAGCCCGCAATTATCTTGTTGTTACCGATAAAGACACCGCTGAATTTTCCAATCGGTTCAAAGCCCTTACATACAGTACTGTCGGCATTGCAATTTTCCTTGAACGAGACCGTAGCATTGATATTGCCCATGAGTTTGTAGTATGCATCAAGGCCGTATTCGTATTTGCCAATATACTTGAGATCATCGTAATTATAAATTTTATAGGGGTTCGTTGCAGTCCCCGCTCCGGCAAGCACATTGACCGTCCCGTCATCCTTGAGCGTTCCCGGAAGCAGAGGTTCCATCCCCTTGAAATACGGATAAGAAACGCCTTCCTGGATAGTCCATACATTTACAAAGTCATAGCCCTGGAACGTTCCCTGTTTCAGCATCTCCGCGGTTGTCTTGCCATTTCTATCATAATCAGCAAGAGAGCTATCGAAGAAGCAAGTGTTTGAATCCAAGGAACTGGAAAGCGAAAAGCCGGCAAATCCCCGTCCATCCGAAGCCTTGATCATACTCGCAGAATAGACACGATAGATGCTTGGCGAATAGGAATCGACGAAACCGACAACGCCACCGACACGTTCATATCCCTTAATGACATTGATAGAAAAACCGTTTTCCAACCTAGTAGAAGCATCGCCTATCAAGCCGCCAACATACGTTGTTCCCTTAATGTTTCCAGTAGTGCCAACGACATTAATGCTATCACCTACAGCCACCCCAATCAAGCCGCCAACAGACGACTCACCTTTGACATCGCCATTGAACGACACGACATTATGGATTAAAGACAAGCGTGCTTCGCCAGCCAAGGCGCCCACACACCAAGAGCCGACCACCTTCGTATTTTGCAGAGTCAAGTTTCGGACTGTCGCACCTTCCATATAACCGAACATTCCCGTAAAGTCGCGATTCGGCTCATCAATCGTCAGATTCTTGATAACATGATTTTTACCGTCAAACGAGCCCGTAAAAGCACGTACGCTGTCGCCAATCGGTTCAAATTTCAAACCCGAAGCATCGATATCCTTTGTCAATTCGTAATTAGCTATTAGCGGATAGGCAATGTCATTTCCGATTTTCTGGAGTTCAGCAAAAGTCGAGATTTCAATCTTGTTGGGAACTGCCATATAACTTGAAGTCCCCCAAACCGTATCGCCCTTGTTTACGACACCAATTCGGTAACCGAAATAGAGCGAATCTCTCCTAAGCGTCTTGCCATTCTCAGTAGAATCTATATTATCGCTCCATCTCGCCCAGCCAAGCCATTTACCGACAAGTTCGCCCTCCACATCGAAAAGCGAAGCAATCTTCGGAGTCTCTTGCCATTTCGGGGCTGATGTCGGAACCGCAACCGGAATCGGAGATTTTTTCATAAAAGGATTATTCACCAAGTAGGGGAACGATTTACCTTCATCAATGTTCCAATAGCGAATAAATTTCCCTGTAGGGCTATAGCAATAACCTAAATGCACATAGTAGTCGCAAGTGTCAGTACCGTCAATGACATATTCATCATAACCTAAAGTATCCCAGCCCGCAAACGACGCAAATTTCATCATTTTTGCGGTCGTTAAGCCTGTGCCACCCGCACTCGTATCAAGTCCCGAAATCTCGGTATTCCAGTATGAACCCACAACCGCATCGGATGCACTTCCGACAAGTCCACCAACGTGGCTATTTCCCTGAACGACATTTGCCGCATATGAATATTGAGCCGTTCCGTTACCCACAAGGCCACCCACATATTCATCGCCACGAACCGCACCCATCGCAAAAGAGTTTGCCACCCCGCTACTTCCGCCAATACCGCCAACATAACGTTCGCCTTCGACGGATCCAAGTGCATAAGAAGCGTTTACAAAGCCGCCATTGCCGACAATTCCACCTACTTTATCACCAAAGTAATAAAAACCATAATGCATCAAGTCCATTGTCGAAACACATTCATTGATATCGCCTTTGGAATATCCGACAATACCGCCGACATCATCTACGTCATCCTCCCAAGGAACAATCGTACCACTAGAACGCGACTGATAAACATTACCGGTCAAATATCCGACAATACCACCCACATCCTGATCCAAAATAATGATATTCACATCGGCTTCTGCATGGGCAACATCCATATCTGTTTCACCGACAATGCCGCCAACTCTTTGCGAGCCCTTGATGTCACCTTGGAACGAGACATCTTTGAGAACAGCTTTATCATTGTAGCGTTTCGTACCCTGACCGACAATACCACCCACATAATTTTGCCCTTGGACAAAGCCGTTCGTCACATGCACATTCTTGATAGAGCCCATCTGCTTGGCGGCAACACTTGCCACAAAATTCGATTCTGTTACGCGACCGGTCACATGAATACGGTCGAATTTCAAGTTAGAAACAGAACCACCCAAATAAGAGATAAATGCAACATCATTTTCACACGGGAGCCAAATGGTCAAGTTGTTAATGGTATGGTTCTTTCCGTCGATATTACCCCAGAATATAATGCTATCGGCGGCATCCTTGTTTTTTCCGATGGGAATGAATCCATTGCAGCCGTCTTCGTTGCACATCTCGTTTTTCGAAGCCGAAGCGTCGATATCCTTCGTCAAGACGTAATCCGAAGAATAGAGATAAGCGCCCTTGCCTATCGCCTTGAGGTCTTCGTAGTCTTCGATTTGGAACGGTTTACTTGCGGAACCGTCGCCTTTCATGGTGCCGTTAGCCGCAAAAGAGTGAATCGCAAATAGCGATAAAACAACAGTAAAAATGAATTGCGGTTTCATATTTTTCCTCATAGGTTCAAATAACATAAAAGCTCCTAGTTTTTAAGGCAACGGACTGAAAATCCGTTATTCTTCGGAAATTTTTTCACAGAAACGGTACCGTCGTTTCCAAAATAAATGGCGTATGCAGCATTCTCGCTAGCCTCTGAATATTCAGCGGAACTCCAGATATAAGCTTTAAGCCCCTCGGAATCGAAGGAGCCGCTACGATACCATTCGCCATCGGCGACAGCTGAAAAACCGTAATCGTTCGTGCCATCCAAAGCATCCCAGCCAAATTGCGACTTGAGCACGGCAGCGGCCTTGGCCACTCCGCCAGCCACAGCAATCAAGGTATTCCACGATGTCGTATCCGGCAAGCGGTAGCCATCAGGACAAAGCGAATCTTTTGCCACATTCCAAGTGTAAAGACGGCCCATCAGGCTGCACTTTTCGGGATTGTTGTCATAGCACCACATATTCCCTTTCAATTCCGGCATTTTTACGTCATCAGCATAGTTCAAGTTCTGGGCCATCCAAACTTGTTCGCCGATTTTTACGGTTTTATAAACTTGTCCATCGCGGTTATCGACAATGGAATCGTACTGCACTTGCGGATTTAGAAAAGATTCCCGTGTCAAGCTTTCGCCAAAGCGTTCCACATACGTTTCGAACGCAGGAATCTCGCTTGCATAATTCAAGCCTTCGAGGTTTTGGCGAATTTTTTCAATTTGACCGTTTTCTTTTGCGGTGGCTACCCATTCCGCGACTTCCGACTTCGTTTCGTCATCGTCCCACAAACCGTTTTTCGCAATGGCAGAGCTGACTTCGTTTGTACGTTCTTCAAGCTTTGCTACATCCGCATCGGCTTGCATCAGCACGCTCACCGCAAGGAGTGCCGCGTTTCCGTCGCCTTTTTCGAAGATGTTCAAGTTTTCAAATTCATCAACGTTATTCGCAATATCAAACGATGTGAGCACTTCGCGTTCCGCTTGGGCTTTCGCCGCCGCAAAGTCCATTTTCTCAACCGTCACAAGGTGCTTTAGGCGCTCGTATTCCAAGTGCGTGAGCAAGTTGACGTTCACAGTTTTTCGAACGCTAAGGTCGGTCAGAGCCTTGAGCGAGAGCTTATCCGAAGACTCTTTTCCGGTCACTTCGTTGAGGTAATAACCCGTCACTTCGAACAACGCACACGAAGATTTGAGATTGACGCCATCTATAGCAAAGTCGCCCTTGTCGCTTTTTACGTTGCCTGTAAATTTTTCGTCAGTCAGCTCAAACGTCTTGCAATCCACGCCCTGCACGCTCACAACAGAACCCGTCACAAACGGTCCCTTCTGCGAAACGCCCGCCACATCCAAATTCTTGACGGCGTAAATGCCGGCATCGTCCGAAGAACCGCCTGCAACCTCGGAATTCGAACATGCGACAAAGACGCACGAAATCAACGCAAGCAAAAGAATCATCAACTTTCGAAAACCGTTGATTTGAACTTTTCCAGTACAACCCGCCAAACCATTAACGTCGCATTTCATTTTCACCAACTCCACTTACTTTATTTTCTTCACATTTGTCAAGCCGTTCACTTATCGGGAATAGTTGCAAATTCAAACGGTACACGCGCTGCGTCTTGTTACTTTCCGTAGCAATCGCAATAACACGGCGACGGCATTCCAAAAGTTCCTTCTTGATTTTTTCGTAAGAATCCTGCGTCAGCCCCACGACAACTCCCGACATAGAGCGTTCTGCAAGTGGCAAGTCCAACGCCTTCACGGCAAGCTCACCCATCTGGCGCTGTAAATCTTTCGCGGCAATCGGCACCGCATCCACGGAGCCCATCGATATGGACTTGTCCGTCTGCACATAATTCCCATTTCGGTCTTTTTTCAGGAGATTCGCATCTTCCAAAAACTCAAGCGTTTCAACAGCTTCCGCTGTAGAAATTTTCGGTTTGCACGCACGGGCCATTTCGGCAGGCCTTGCACCAGGCATATGCGGGGCAAGTTCACGGAGCAACGGATTTTTCCAAGACTTGTAGTAATCGAATTCTTCGCCACCGAGCACACGAATCTTATGCGCTCTAGCCAACGCACAGCGTTTTTCGAACGCCGCCATTTTGGCCTCGTCCCCTTTGGCATGGGCGTACGTCACCATCAAAACAAAATACGTCTTTTCGAATCCGGCAAGGCCCATGGCGTTCGCAACAGAACTTGCGGCACTAACGCTCAGATTCTTTTTCCCTTCAGCAACATACTTCAAAAAAATTGCCGACGTGAAACCGGCATTCTGAGCAAACTCACGCCAAGTAAAAGCGGAGTCGCGCTTGCGTTCATCGTAGTAATCCTGGATGAACTTGCGATAATCTGTATATTCAAGAATCGCCTTCATGATTACAAATATAGTTTTTAAACATTATTGGAATACAAAAATTGCCGTTTTTAGCCTAATTTTTACGTTTTTAGTCATTTTTAAACGAGTTTGCAAAATTTTAGAACACAAGTTGTATCCCTGGGATACAAAAAAAGACCTCGCCGTGAATAGCGAGGCCTCGGGATGATGAGAACGAAAAATTAGTCCTTCACGCAGCGGACACTTTGTCCATAAGTTTTTGAGCCTTGGTACAAATAGAATTTGGTATAAATGTTGTTTATATTCGAATACTGGGCTTCATACGCATCCTCTTCTTCGGAGGTCCAATAATAGACATTAGAACCAATGTTGCTCCAGTTAGTTTCAGAGATTCTTCGTCCAGTCGGGAGTGCCGTAAATCCATAGGCATCCACACCGTTATTGTCTTCTGTTCCGGCATAATCCCATCCGGTCAAAGCCTTGAGGGTATCGCCGGCCACGCCAGCATTCCCTAAGTACACGCTCAACCAGCCCCATTCATCACGAACCGGCAAGTGCCAACCGTCAGGACAAATTCCCTGTATCTGGCGATTAAGTCCACAAGTTTTGCCATAACCGCAATTCAATGGGTCCTTAGGATCATTTGCTAGCGCAACTGAATCAATCGCCGCAGCCCAAGTGTAATAGCGACCGCTCACCTCGCAATATTTCGTGGTATCGTGGTAGCACCAGCTATTGCCCTTCAAACTCGGAGTCTTCACGCTATCGGCGTAGTTCAGATTCTCCGCCATCCACACCTTTGAATAATCCCTTTCTTTCACTTCGATTTTCACAACTTTATACACACGCTTATCGCGAGGGTCAACCATTGAGTCGTATTTGATATTCGGATTAAAACGCAATTCCTTAGGCACGTCCCAGCTCCAGCCGGAAGGAACTACAGAACTGCTACTCATTTTTACTTGACTACTGCTAGACACAACCACACTGCTACTCGATTTTGCAGAACTGCTGCTAGACTTCGTTTCGCCAACACTAGAACTTGAAGAAGATTTAATCGCTGCAGTCGAAGGATCACCCTTGATGCAACGTACACTCTGTCCATATTTTTTTGAACCTTGGAACAAATAGAATTTAGTATAAATGTTGTTTATATTCGAATATCGCGCTTCATACGTACCATCCTCTTCGGAACTCCAATAATAAACATTAGAACCAACATTGCTCCAGCTAGATGTAGAAACCATCCTTCCGGTCGGAAGCGCCGCAAATCCATAGGCATCTACGCCGTTATTGTCAGCCGTTCCGGCGTAATCCCAGCCAGTCAGCGCCTTGAGGCTATCTCCGGCCACGCCAGCGTTCCCCAGAGCTACGCTCAACAATCCCCATTCATGGAGCGTCGGCAAATGCCAGCCGTCAGGGCAAATTCCCTGCACTCCGCGATTAATTCCACACGTCTTGCCATAACCGCAATTCAGCGGATTCTTTGAATCGTTTGCCAAAGCCACAGAGTCTATCGCCGCCGCCCAAGTGTAATAGCGACCGCTTACCTTACAATTTTTCTCATCATTATTGTAGCACCAGTTTTGGCCTTTCAAGCTCAGCGTCTTGACGCTATCGGCATAGTTCAAGTTTTCGGCCATCCACACTTGTGAATAATCATGCTCCTTCACTTCGATTTTTACAACTTTGTACACTTGCTTGTCGCGCGGGTCGATTATCGAGTCGTACTTGATATTCGGATTCAGGCGAGCGGACTGCGGCACATCCCAGCTCCACCCATCTGTCTTGACGCTGTCGCTATTTTTTTCCTTTGAAACATTAGTAGCAAACGCATCGACCGCCGTTTCAAAATCGGGAACTTCATTTGCGAATCCCCAATTTTCCATATTCTTACGAATGGAATCCATCACGGCTTTAGCCACGGCATTCGCAATCCAGTCGGTAATCGCTTTTTTCGTATCATCATCGTTCCACTTGCCGCTTTCTGCAAAGGAATCATTGAATTTATCCAGACGTTTCGCAAGCGTTTTCACATCGGCATCGCCTTGCATCAACACGCTTATAGCAAGGAGCGTCGCATCCGCATCGCTTGTTCCAAAAATATCCAAATCTTCAAATTCGGCCGATTCACCAGCCATCCCGAATGCGGCAAGCACTTCCCTTTCAGCCAATTCCTTAGCCTCGTCGAAAGTCTTGCCCTTTTCAGTCACATAGTACATCACGCGCTCGTATTCCAAGTTCGTAAGCAAGTTGACATTCACATGCGTACGATCCTTAAGATTCGTTAACGCACGGAGCGTCATTTTATCCGAGACTTTTTTTCCCGTCATTTCGCTACGGTATTCGCCTGTCACTGCAACAACAGCACAAGTCGTAGACAAGTTCACCTTTTCAACAACAAATTCACCCATGTTATTTTTGACTTCACCCTCAAAAACTTCATCCGTGAATTCCATTGTCTTGCAGTCGATTCCCTGCACCGTCACCGCGGAGCCCTTCACGAACGGGCCCTTTTGGGAAACGCCAGCAATATCTAGATTCTTGATGGCAAGCCCCGCATCTTCGGTAATGCCGCCCGCAACTTTATCTTCAGAACAAGCAGCGAACATTCCTGCCGAAACAATGGCCATCCATAAAGTAAATGATTTACTTATGAGTTTTTTCACTTTCCTTCTCCTTTTTAAACACAAGTCCTTTATTTTTATCATCACAATCGCCAAGTCGTTCGCTCAGCGGGAACAACTGCAAATTCAGGCGGTACACCTGTTCCGTCTCGTCATCCTCACTCGCAATCGCCACAATGCGGCGGCGAAAATCCGCGATTTCCTTCCTGATTTTTTCGTAAGCACGGCGCGTGAGCCCCATGGTAAGCCCCGACATGTCACGTTCCGAAAGCGGCAAGTCCAAAGCCTTCACCGCAAATTCCCCCATCTGGCGCTGCATATCACGAGCCGCCACAGGCACCGCATCGACCGATCCCATCGAAAGGGATTTGTCTGTCTGTTCGTAGTTTCCGCTCTTGTCCTTCTTCAAGAGCTTCGCGCGCACCAAAAAGTCTAGTGTCTCGGAGACCTCCGCCGCAGAAATCTGCGGCTTGCACTTACGAGCCATGTCAAGAGGCTTGGCACCAGGCATGTGCGGAGCAATCTCGCGCAGCACCGGATTCTTCCACGACTTGAAATAATCGAATTCCTCGTTCCCGAGCACACGCACCTTGTGGGCATGCGCGAGCGCACAGCGTTCTTCGAACGCGGCTCGTCTCGCCTTGTCATCTTTCGCATGCGCATACGAAACCATCAGAACAAAGTACGTCTGTTCGAACCCGGCAAGCCCCATCGCCGCAGCAACGGACCCTGCCGACCCTACACTCAGATTCTTTTTGCCCTCGCAAACGTACTTCAAATACACAGCCGACGAAAATCCTGCATCACGCGCAAAATCACGCCACGTAAAAGCCGAGCTGCGCTTGCGTTCATCGTAGTAATCCTGGATGAACTTGCGGTAGTCTGTGTATTCTACAATCTCCTTCATGTGTACAAATATAGACATTTATACACTTTTCGGAATACAAAAATGGCGTTTTTAGCCAAATTTTACCAATTTTGCATAATTTACGCAAATTTTAGCAATTCAGAACACAAACTGCGTATTCCAGGAACACAAAAAAGACCTCGCCAGCGTTTCGCCAGCGAGATCCGTTTTCCTCCTTACTCCCCCTCCAAACTAATTAGTTTTTCACACAACGTACGCGAGCTATTTTTCTAGGTTCAGAGATAGTCCTAGCATAACCGATAGAAATTTCGAACGTCGAGAGATCCGGTAGCCTGTAATTTCGATAGTTGTCAAGGTAAGAACGAACCCAATTTTCTTCGCCATGACTATCTTCTCCATAATAGTTCCACAACGAATCCAATTCTGCCTCGATATTTTCGCCAAAAGACTTATTCGAGTAGGTGTGGTAATAGAGTTCGAGATACCTCTTGTCCATTGGTTCAAGATTAAAGTCAAACTTATTGTAGAACACGCCCATCAAATCCTTTCCAAAAGCGGCATACCTATCCGTTCTCCAGGTTTCGTCAAGCAGATTGTTGATGCCACCGACATAAGCGATTAACGCCTCCCAATCCTTGCTACTGGAGATATGCCAGCCGTCAGGACAGATGCCTTGATGGACCGTTTTAATCACGACATCATCAACAGGTTCCTTCATATACTTTTGATCAATTCGCATCGCGGTAGTCCAGCTATAAAGACCATTTTCAACGTAATTACCTGTCATAATACTACCCGGCGAATACGCGGACACAGAGTACTCGAGATCTTCGGCCATCCACTCATAACTTTTCCCGCCAAATTCAAAACTTACGGTCTTGTATTCCTTGCCATCTCGCGGGTCTGTCATGGTCCCCGATCCATGCTCAATCTTCATCTTGAGGGAATCCAAATAACCTTTCGTCTCCATTTTCCAAGAGTAGCCATTGCAAAGGACATATCCCGAATCCGAAACTTTATATTCACCGGCGTCGAGATCGTAATATCTGATAGGCCTATTGAACGTTCTATACTCGCCCCAAAGGTCTTCTGTACAAAGTTCTACATTCCAGTAATTCAGCAAGAATAACTTGCTAAAATCATATTGCTTCTTCATAATCGTAAGAATGTCATACGACCCAGGGTCCGCATCTTCCTTTGCCCTCATGCCAGCTTCGCTTACACCTTCCATGTGGCTATAAGCTCTAGCCGTTGAATAAGCATAACTTGCGATGTTCATCATAATGGAGTCCCCAAGTTCACCATCGTCAGCAAAATCATCGGCAAACCCATCAATGAACTTTTGCAAGTTGGAGCAATTTATACGTTCTGGCAATGTCCAATGTTCCCATTCATCATACGAATCGCCTCCACCTTTCCAAGGATCCCACAGTTCTCGCTGATCAATAAAAACACTGATATTGTAAAGGGTCCTATCACCTTCAGTCGTGTTGTATATATTCAAATCTTCGGCATTGGAGATTTCCAGCTTAACACCGAAAGCACCAAGGACTTCCGTAGCGGCCTGTTTTTTCGCTTCGGCGAAAGTCTTTCCAGACTTGACCAAGTTCAAGACTCGCTTATATTCAAAATGCGTCAGAAGATTGATATTTGATGTATTGCGTTTTTCCAAATTGGTGACCGCATCAAGCCGCATCGAGCACTTCGAAAGCGTTCCATCTTTTTCGTGAGTGTAGAAACCTTCTGCAGATAGAAGCACATACTGGCATTCCAGATTAATGCTATCAACTGTAAATTCGCCCCTATCGCCGGTAATCGTAGCATTGAATTCGCGGCCTGTGGGTTCCAGGTTCCCTTCAGCCGACGTTTCCCTGAGAATAACGCCTGAGCCTTTCACGAGCGGGCCTTTCTGCGCCGCACCTGAGACTCTTTTACCCGCAAGCGCAACAATGCCTTCGGATTCTTCGCTCGTTCCTGCAGTGTCAATTCCAGAACATGCCCAAATCATTAATCCAGGCACAAGCACTGACAAACTTGGTATAAATTTATTCAACAACATATTCTCTCTCCCCCTATTTAAATTTCTTTTCAATCTTTTCCGTCAGCGGGAAAAACTGAAAGTTCAATCGGCAAATTTTTTCCGGCTTTTTCTCGTCCGCGACAATCGACACAATGCGCTTGCGGAACGATGCAATTTCATCAACAATCCTTGTATAGCTATCTTCTGTCACGCCCATAGTAATCCCGCTAAAATGTCTTTCTGAAATGGGTAATTTATCCAAAGCGTCCAGTGCAAACTCGCCCATTTGGCGCAAGAGCGAATGCACCGCCACGGCGACCACGTTCAAGCGCCCCGTCGAAAGCGAACGGTTCGTCTGGTGGTAATTCCCCTTGATGTCGCGCGTCAGTAGCCCCGACTTCACGAGAAAACGCAAGCTCTCGCTCACATCCTCCGCAGAAATAGGAGGCCTACAAACTTTGGCAATCTCGCTTGGTTTTGCCCCCGGCATCGCCACCGCCAACTCGCGGACCACGGAATGTTTCCACGTTTCATAGAACGTGTACATTTCGCTCCCGAGAACTTTAACGCGGCTCGCCTCGCCAAGTGCCCGCATCTCTTCAAAGCACTTTTTCTTCTCCCGATCGGTTTTCGCGTTTTCGTAACGCACCATCAGGACAAAATAATCGAACTCAAAGCCGACTAAGCCCATTGCAAGCGCCGTCTTTTTAGCGCTCTCTTCGCGCAAGCGCGTTTTGCCGTCACTGACAAGCTTCAAGTACGAACCCGAAGCAAAGCCTGCATCCTTCGCAAATTCACGCCACGTAAACGCAGAACAGCGCTTGCGTTCCTGGTAATAATCCAGGACGTATTCGCGATAATTTTTGTATTCTGTTACCGATTTCATCATACCATAAATTTACTTTATCATAGAGTTACACACAATATTCTGCAAAATTTTTATTAAAACAAAAATGGCGATTTTAAGCAAATTTAAGCACTTTAAAAAACAACTTAAAGAAAATTCAAAAACATAAAACAAGAATTAATTTTCATAGAACAAAAAAAATCCCCCGGCGTAATGCCGAGGGAATTTAAAGCGATGGAGATTCCCGCTTACTTCGACTGCGCTCAGCACAGGCTCCGGCGGGAATGACAATACTCGCGTTTATCTTAGCTCAAGCGGCTGATCATATAACCAGCGCAAACTGCCGTACCAATCACGCCAGAGACGTTCGGGCCCATAGCGTGCATGAGGAGGAAGTTCTGCGGGTCATACTTGGCACCTTCAACCTGAGAAACACGGGCAGCCATCGGCACAGCGGAAACGCCTGCGGAACCGATAAGCGGGTTCACCGGGTTCTTCGGAGAGCACTTGTTCATGATCTTTGCGAGGAGCAAACCGCCGAAAGTGGAGAAGCCAAAAGCAACCACACCCATAGCGATGATCATGAGAGTCTGCGGCTTGAGGAAGATGTCAGCAGACATCGTGAGACCCACGGACGTGCCGAGGAAGATCGTCACAATGTTCATGAGTTCGTTCGAAGAAGTCTTCACGAGGCGTTCAACGACACCTGCTTCCTTGAAGATGTTGCCCATCATAAGCATGATGATAAGGGCAGAAGCATCCGGCACGACGAGCACGCAAACGATCATCACCATCACGGCAAACACGATGCGTTCGGCCTTGGAAACCTGGCGGAGAGCCTTCATGCGAATCTTGCGTTCAGCGTCGTTCGTCATAGCGCGCATGATAGGCGGCTGGATGAGCGGCACGAGAGCCATGTAGGTGTAGGCAGCAACGGCGATGGGGCCGATGAGGTGCTTAGCAAGCTTGTTCGCAGTGAAGATGGACGTCGGACCGTCAGCACCACCGATGATACCGATGGAAGCTGCTTCACCGAGCGTAAAGCCACCGAGAGCGACAGCTGCAAACATGGTCATGAACACGCCAAACTGTGCGCCACCACCGAGGATGAGCGTACGCGGATTAGCGATAAGCGGTCCAAAATCCGTCATGGCACCCACGCCCAAGAAGATGATGGGCGGGAAGAGTTCCAGATGGATACCCTGGCTGATGTAGTAGTAGAGACCGCCAGTCGGGCTGAACATACCTTCGATGCTCCAGCCACCGTCGTAGAACGCGACGGACGGGATGTTCACCGCAAGTGCACCGATAGCAATCGGCAAGAGCAGAAGCGGTTCGTATTTTTTGACAATCGCAAGGAACATCAACACGAAGCTCACGATCCACATGATTACCATCGGAACGGTAATCTGCGCGAATCCTGTGCTCGAGGCGAAGTCCGCGACTGAGTTAATAATTCCACTCATTGACTTTTACCTCATTAGGCAATGGTCATCAAGACCTGGCCATCAGTAACAGTGTCGGTTTCCTTGACGGAGATAGAGGTGACCTTGCCTGCGCACGGAGCGACGACCGGGTTTTCCATCTTGAGGGCTTCGATAACAGCCACTTCCTGGTTGGCAGCAACAGTGTCACCAACGTTGACTTTGAGCTTGAACACAGAGCCAGCGAGCGGGCTCTTGACTTCGGTGCCACCAGCGACGGCCGGAGCCGGAGCAGCAGCAGGAGCCGGGGCCGGAGCGGCAACCGGAGCAGCAGGAGCTGCAGCAACTGCGGAATCAAGAACTTCTACTTCGACGTCGTAGGTCTTGCCTTCGAAACTGATACGGACTGTTTTCTTCATTTTTATTTTTCCTGGCTTAAAAGCCTGTTAAGTTTTAAAAGTTGAACCTTACTTGACGATCGTCCAAGCAGGGGAGTTAATGTTTCTGTAAGCGGTCACGCGGCAGGGCTGACCAAGAGCCTGCGTTGCAGCAGCGGTAGCAATCACGAGGAACTGTTCGTTTGTAAGTCCCGGATGTTCTTCGAGGGCGGCAACGGCGGCAATGCCGAGGAACGCCTGGAGCTGCTTGTTGGTGAATCCCGGATGGATGCTCTTTGCATTCGGATCCCAGTCGCAGTGTGCCGGAGCACGAACCGCAGGAGCCGGAGCGGCAGCAGCAGCGGCCGGAGCTGCCTTCTTAGCAGGAGCCGGAGCCTTGACCTTGTCCAAACCGAGCTTCTTCATGATTGCGCTCATGATAGTGCAGAGGACGAGGAGGCCAATGATCACAGACATCACGACGATGAGGCCTGTTGCCTGGAATTCGACGAGCTTGCCGATGGTGAACTTCTGGACTTCACCATGGCACTTGCCAGCTTCCATCTTGCCATGGCAGTATTCGCTACCGAGCTTAGCCTTAGCAATCGGGAGCACGGCCGTACCGTTGGCATTTTCAACGGAATCGCGAATATCGCGGGCGCGAACGGACTGTTCGTATGTCTTATAAAGAATGGAATAGCCACCACCGTGAGTTTCCACAATCTGGAAAACAGTAGATTCATCCATCCACTTGAGCTGTTCCTTGATCGGAGCGGCAATGGAGTCCGGCATCAGAGCAATCTGCTCGTCAAAACGGCCAACCTTTGCAGCCTTGGAAGCAGCAGGTTGAGCTACGATTTCAGACGCGAAGGCACCGGAAACCGTTGTCACCGCGGCAAAAAGCATAGCTTTCTTTAGTGTATCATTCATATCGGAATGCGTCCATGTTTAATTAAGTGAACTGTTTGATAAAAATCAACGCGCGTGAATATAGCAATTTTAGGGATTTTACATCGTCATCGTACCAGAAGAAAGACCCTTCACAGGCTCATAACGGAGGGTGCCGTCGGTCCCCAGAATGATAGCCACGCCAGCGAGGTAATTGATCCACTGCTTCGTGTCGAAATAGCGGAGATTTGCCTTGCCGTTCGTGCAGAACGCCGTCAGCGGCACAACCATCATGTCGTGGGAAATCCACACGCCTACGCGGTTTACCTTCGCAAAGCGGGGCATCACAATCTCGGTCATGAATTCTTCGCCACGGGACTGTAGAGGATAGTATGCATCGGTATAGCTTCCTTTGTACGCATATTCCGAAGCGACGACCCAGCCACCGCCATTGTTGTTCTTGTACGTTTCAAACTTATTTTCGTCCTTCACGAACCAGTCACCATCTAGTTCCGGCAACGTGTCGTTACCCATGCTCGTGACGCCCGCACCCGCCGCCACGTTCTCGCAGGTTTCGTAGCTACGCGTGTAAGTCGAATTCACGAAGTAAATACTTTCGCCTTCGAGCTTTGCGCCCACCGACTGAGACTGCTTTTTACCATTGTCCGTCAGGTGGCCCTTCTTGCCCGTATCGTCCGTACGTTCCGCATGGCGCAAGATAAAGATGACCTTTTCGCCAGGAGCAAGCTTTTTCATGACTTCTTCGACATCGACAAATTCCTGGATATCATCCGAGGTTGCTTCACGCCAAGACTTCTTGCTCTGTTCGTAAACGTAGAACTTATCGGCATTGATTTTACCATTCTTGATCTGGCCATCGTAATCGCCAGCGCCAAAGCCAACCGTATCCTTTTCAAGGTCTGTCGCCACGCGCCAAGCCTTGATAGAACCATCGCAAATGAAGCGGATACGCGGGCCTTCGGGCTGTTCATAGTAAGAGACAAAGTACTCGCTCTGGCTGTTGCCTACATACTTCACCATTCCATTGGTCATCGCATTGCAAGATTCAAAGCCATGCGTACTCGTCCAGAAATTGCGCACATGCTTTTCAAAGTCCGGCACATCGCCAAGCTTCCAGCTCTCCATGTTCTTGCGGATTTTTGCAAGGCCACCTTCAGCATCGAGAATCAACAGCTTATCTGCAAGTTTTGCCTTCGAAGCATTGTCGCCCCAGTTGCCATCGCCACGGATATCTTCAGCAATATAATCCGCCTGCGAAAGGAAGTTGCCATCCGGCGCATAGCTCTGCATCATCACAGAAACGGCAAGGAGCGCCGCACTGTAGTCATCAGAACCGAACAAGCTAATGTCTTCTGCCGCCTTGTCCGACGACGTCGTCTGAGTACCACGGTTCCAACCAAATCCATTAAAGCCACCCGTGCTAGAACCGCCAAGGCTAATACCGAACGAAGAAAGCACATCGCTCAGCGCACGCCCGCTCTGGCTCCCAATCGGTTGGTTGTTGCCCGAATCCTCCACGAGCTTCATCACGCGCGGAGCCGCCATGTGCGTCAGGATATTCACGTTAAAAGAATCGCGCTTGGACAAGTCCACAACCGCATTGAGCTTTACAAGCGATGACTGCCCGCCAAATTCATTCCTGAAAAAGCCGCTCGCTTCAACCCTAGCATAAGGCGAAACGAGGTCAACACTTCCAAAATCAAAACTACCATCCGAAGAGGTAATGCAGGTCTCGTGCGTACGCTTGGAATCGGCAAGGCGCATCACGCTATCGAGTTCCACAATCTTCACGGAAGCTCCGTAACGGAACGGGCCCTTTTCGGCAATGCCCTTGATATTAACGTCTGCCCTGCGATAATCCGAAGCATCGGTAGAATCCAAGGATTCCGCGCCAATCACCTTCGAGTCGCCAAGTTTCAAGACGCCATCTTTACACTCAACCGTAAAGAGCTCCTCGACATCGGTTTCCCAGCTCCCCGAAATGCAATAGTAAAGTTTCTGCTCGCCCGCCACCATGAGAGCCTCGCCCTCGTTTGACGAGTTGCAAGCAGGCAAGGACTTTGTATCCGTAACAGTCGTCGTATCGACAACTTCAATGGTATCATGGACATCGGGCTTACCCTTGTTATCCAGGGAGTCCTTCTGGTCCTGATTGCCCTTTTCATCCTTTGAGGGATTTTCACTCGAAGAATTACCGCCCGAAGGTTTATCCTTCGAATCGGAACTTCCAATTTCAGCAGCCGCCTCGCAATCATCGCCCTCGCACGGCACAGAACCGTAACGGACGGAATCGCAAGACGTCCATAACAAAACCGATAAAGCTAATATCCAAACCCGCATAGGTTGAATATTAGTAAAATCTAGTTCGCGTACCCAGACTTGAGACCGCGAATGGCGACATAACGGCGATTTCCATCCTTATCGATGATGATCGCAACGCCAGCGAGGTAATTAATCCACTTGCCGCCATCATATTTCTTGAGTTCCACCTGCAAATTCGAGCAGTAAGCGACAAGCGGAACCATCAACTTGTCATGAGAACTCAGGAGCACAAACTTTTCTGTCGGGTACTTCTTGACAAGAACATCTTCGATAAGTTCAACGGAGCGTTCTGCAAGATCGTAGTATGCGGCATCGGCGCCCGTCGAGTAAGCACCCGTGTAAGCGTACTTGGAAGTCACTTCCCAGCCGCCACCGCATTCGTTCTTGGCCTTTTCGACAGCCTCGCTATTCTTGGCGTACCAGTCATCGTTCAGCTGCGGAATCGTATCACGCTTATCATAAGATTGTCCACGACCCTTCGCAATCGATTCTACCGTTTGGTGCGCACGCAAGAATTCTGAAGCACCAAGGACAAAGTCTTCCTTGAACTTCGTGAGTCGAGCACCAACTTCTTCGGACTGCTTTTTACCGTTATCCGTAAGCGTCCCGCTCTTGCTCGTATCGTCACCGCGTTCAGCATGGCGCAGCACAAAGATGACGCGTTCATCGTCCTTGATACTTTCGTAGACATCCTGGATATCCACAAATTCCTTTGCATTAGATTCCAAGACAAAATAACGGTCTTTTTCAACGGCAGTCGCTTCGCGCCATTCCTTCTTTGCTCCATCGTACGTAAAGAATTTGCCCGAGTACGCACCACGACGGACTTCGCCATCTTTAGCGGGCGTTTTATCGCCTATGAAGTCCTTCAAACTATCCGGGATGAGTTCCCAGCCTTTCTTTTCATCACAGACAAAGCGGTAAAGTGAATGTTTCTGATCGTCATACGACTCTGCATAAAAAAGACTACTAGCCTTGTTCTTGACAAAGAATATTTCCCCTGCAGAACCGCCATCGCATTCCGGGAACTCCAATTCCGTCAATGCGAAGTTCGTGAGGTACTTATCAAAGTTTTTATTCTTAGGGAAACGTTCTTTGACGTATGCAAAAGTATTTTCATAACCACCAGATATTTTCAATCCAAGTGCATAATCGGCAGCTCTCAAACGAGTCTTTTCGTCATCCCACTTACCATCCTTTGCGACATCGGCAACTATAGACTTAAACGTTCCTACAAAATCGTAATTTTCTAGCAAATCAGAACCAGCAGCAAGCTGCAACAAGATCGTCGCCGCCACAAGAGCAGTCCCAGACTCACTAGCCTTAGAAACATCAATCGTCTCGGTCTGGTCAAAGTCAATAGATTCCAGATGGAACATATTCCACACATCTTCAGCAGCCTTGCTCTTTGCCAATTCAAAAGAAAGCTTGTCCTTCCCCGCCAAGAGTACACGAGCACGTTCTGCTTCAAGAGTCGTCAAGAGACCCAAGTTGATTTTTTCACTCGAGGAAACATCCCCTAAAGCAGAGAACGTAATCGGAAAAGACTTTCCATCGCTAGGACTTGTAAGGGTTACTTCAGCGGAGACTTGAACAAAAGGCTGAACCAAGTTGACTTTTTTGAATTCATAAGCGCCGTTCTTGTCAATCTCTGCCGAGAAAACATTTTTCGTTTCATCGTAGGCATCAGCGGAATCAAGCTCCACCATTTTGACCTTTTTGGCACTAGTATAGCTATCCAAACCAACAACACCCGAGATAGTCCCATCTACGAGTGAATAAACAACGTCCAACCCTTCTTCAGGGCCAACTTCTTTTAAGCTAGATGACGAGACCTTCCCATCAACGCTACTCGACGAGGATGTTTTCTTATCAGCTGTACTAGATGAGGATTTTGCAGCACCTTTTACAGAACTAGACGATTCCAATTCGTCTTGAGCAAGTTCCTTCAATTCACTGACGGGATCATCTCCACACGCAACTAAAAACGCTGCTACAAAAGTAGAAAGCGAAATCTGCTTAAAAAAGGTCCCCATAAAGCGTACCCCTTACCTTCAAGTTTTGGCCTAACCAAAACACCCCGTAACTAAATTATAATTTTTGCACAAAGTGCGCAACCGCTAATACAAAATAAAGCACCCCAAAAGGTGCTTTACTAAGTAATCTGTACCGACTGTTCAAATAGGAATCGCAGTAAAACCTTACAGCATCTTGCCTGTTTCGAGGAAGCGGGTGTGCATTTCGAACGCACGTGAAAGCGCAAGCGGCACATGGACGCCCTTTGCATGCTTGAGGCCGTACTCCAGAACATCCGTGAGCGCATCGCGGTAATCCGGATGGGCGCAGTTCTTGATAATCAGGCGGGCGCGTTCTTCAACAGGCAAGCCACGAAGATCAGCAAGCCCCTGTTCCGTCACAAAAATCTGCGTGTCATGATCGGTATGGTCCACATGGCTCACGTAAGGCACAATGCTCGAAATGGCACCGCCCTTTGCCACAGACGGCGTGAGGAAAAATCCGAGTGCGCAATTTCGTGCAAAGTCAGCCGAACCGCCAATGCCATTCATCATTGCCGAACCGCACACAAGCGAGCTGTTCACATTGCCAAAGATATCCGCTTCCAAAGCCGTGTTCATAGAAATCACGCCCAAGCGACGGATTACATCCGGGCTATTGCTCACTTCTTGCTGGCGGATAATGAAATGCTTTTTCCATTCAGCGCTGTTTTCAACAAATTCTTTCTGTGCCGTCTGCGAAAGCGTCAAGGCCGTCCCAGACGCAATACCAAGCTTACCCTTCTTCAAAAGCGGAAGTACCGCTTCCTGAATCACTTCAGTGTAAAGGTCAATTTGTCCCAGGCGGTCATCGTCAGCCATCGCACAAAGCACTGCATTCGCCACCTTGCCAACACCGCTCTGGTAAGCAAGCCCCTTCGGGAGTCTGCCATGCGATTCTTCGAATCGGATAAAGTCCAAAATGCGTTCGCCGATATTCTTCGAAACCTCATCAGGTTCCACAAACGGAGTCACTTCGTCATACGCTTCGTTTTCGACAATCGCAATAACCTTGTTCGGGTCAATCTGAACAAATTCGCCACCTACGCGATCACCAGCGCTATAAATCGCAAGCGGCTTTGCATGCGGCGGGAGCTCCGGGAGAGCGTTATCGTGCATGCCAATGCAGCTATCACCCAAGCGAGTGTTCAATTCCAAAATAATCTTCGGCGCCATTTCCAAATAGCAAACGGAGTTACCGCCCGAAGTCGAGAGGCAAACGCGGCCATCCGGCAAAATCGCAGAAACTTCAATAATCGCAACCGTCGGCGCAGGGACAGCACCCGTGCGAACAAGGTAACCCATCTTACCCAAGTGAGCGTCAATGTAACGGATGCTACCGTCGTTAATCGCCTTGCGCAAGCTCGGATTAGACTGGTAAGGCATGCGGAGCGACAAAGCCTTTGCGCGGGCAAGAGCCCCATCGCAACTGTCGCCCGTCGAGGCGCCCGCAAACAACGTTACCTTAAATTCCTGACCTGCTTCGTGCAATTTTTCAGCGCGCGCAGCAAGCGCCAAGGGAACCGCCTTGGGGTATCCTGCCAAAGTAAATCCGGAAACCCCGAGAACATCGTCATTACGAATCATATCTGCAGCGCTGGCAGCACTGCATTTCTTAGTTGTAATCCAGGTCATATCGTAGCAAAAAATAGTATTTTTACCGCCGTGAAACATTTTATCAAATACAACGCTATCGGTGTAATGAACACCGCCATCACATTCTTTACAGTCTGGCTCCTGCACGAAGTTCTCGACTGGAACGTGGTTCTTTCTAACTTCTTGGGATTTGTCGCGGGCGGGCTCAACAGTTACATCTGTAACCGCATCTGGAATTTCAAGAGTACAAACAAAAAACGCGCCGAAATCGTAAGATTCATCGTCGTATTCCTCTGCTCGTATCTCGTGAACCTGGCGGTCCTCAAAGGAAGCATTTACGTACTCGAAAACGCCGCTTGGTGCGCAAGCTTCACGGAATTCGTTTCAAGGTTCATGAAGCCGACAACATTCGCAAGCTTTGTCGCCAACGTCGTCTACGTGCTTGTAAGCTTTACGCTCTATAAGAAGTGGGTGTTTAAGAGCTAATTCGGAATTAAGAATGGTCGCAGCACAAGCCTTTTAAGGAATTAAAACACCCCACATTTACTTATAAAGATCTCTATTTAGAAAGGCGCACGGGTTATCCGTGCGCTTTTTTGCGCTGTTCATGTAATTGCGTGGCGCATTCGCAACATTGTGCAGCACGTTCGCAACATCGTGCATATACAAAAAGGGCGCCCTTGCGGACGCCCCTTTTTAGTTCTCAGTTAAGATCGAAGATTACTTTTCGAACGGAACGAGTTCAACACGGCGGTTGAGCTTGCGGCCCTTCTTAGTCTTGTTATCTGCGATCGGCTTGTCAGAACCGTAACCGACTGCGCGGAGACGTTCGCTGTCAATGCCCTTCTTGACGAGGTACTTGACAACAGCCTGAGCACGCTGTTCGGACATGGTCTTGTTCTTTTCTTCAGAACCAGTGTCATCCGTGTGACCCTGGACTTCGAGGTTGACAGCCGGGAGCTTCTTGAGCAACTTAGCGATGTTGTTCAAGGTCTTGTTGCTGCTTGCAGTGAGCTTAGCAGAACCGGTCTTGAACTGGATACCCTTCTTGAGCTTGTCGAGGTCCTGGTTCTTGTTCGGGCAGCCGTTCTTATCAACTGCAACGCCAACGAGGGTGTTCGGGCACTTGTCGAGGTGATCGGCAACGCCATCCTTGTCAGAGTCAACCGGGCAACCAACTTCGTCAACAGAGACGCCAGCCGGAGTATTCGGGCACTTGTCGAGAGCATCAACGATGCCGTCCTTATCGCCATCCGGGCTGCAACCATCAGCGTTAACCGGGAGACCAGCCGGAGTGCTCGGGCACTTGTCGAGGTAGTCAGCAACGCCGTCGTTGTCAGAGTCAACCGGGCAGCCCTTGCCGTCAACAGCAATGCCAGACTGAGTATTCGGGCACTGGTCGAGGTAGTCAGCAACGCCATCCTTGTCAGAGTCGATCGGGCAGCCGTTAGCATCGATAGTAGCACCAGAAGCAGTGTTCGGGCACTTGTCGAGGTAATCAGCAACGCCATCCTTATCAGAGTCAACCGGGCAGCCAGCAGCGTCAACAACAACGTTAGCCGGAGTTTCAGCGCACTGGTCGAGACCGTCAGCAATACCGTCATTGTCGGAGTCAACCGGGCAGCCAGCAGCGTCAACAACAGCACCAGCCGGAGTTTCAGCGCACTGGTCGAGACCGTCGAACACGCCGTCGTTGTCACCGTCAACCGGGCAGCCGTTAGCGTCAACAACAGCACCAGCCGGAGTGCCTGCGCACTGGTCGATGTTGTTTGCTACGCCATCGTTATCTTCGTCAGCACCGCGGACGTTGCCGAAGCGCCAGACGAGAGATGCGGTACCTGCGTAACGCGGAGTCGGGGTATAGCCGTACTGGACCTTCTTACCGTTCTTGTCGGTGTAGTAGAGCTGATAGTGTTCAGCGCTGTGCATTTCATCCTTGTACTTCCAAGTGAAGTTGGAGAGAGCACGGATACCCACATCGAGACCGAGGGCGATGTCGATGTTTGCCGGGAGGTGGAAGCGGAAGCCCGGAGTAAGAGTGAACGGGTCATAACCCGGATCACGCGGATATTCACCCTTTTCAACACGGAATTCACCGTTAGCTTCAACGAAGAAGTCCATCCAGTCAGTCGGGAGAACGTTGATGCCACCACCGTAGACGAGAGTGTTAGAGCCCTTCGTCACAGTGCCGACGAAACCGACGTTACCGTTGAAACGGAGCGGAGCGCCAACCTTCTGGAGGTCGAGAGTGAGGATCAATTCGCCACCGAATGCCATGTTGCGGAGGCCGTACGGATGGGTTTCACCACCCTTGGCATGCAAGAACCAAGCATGACGCGGACGAACACCGACGGACTTGTCGCCAGTCGGGAAGTAGAACTGAGCAGCAATGGCAGCGTTGAAGATGCCATCAGTCATTTCATCGAGCGGAAGCTTTGCCTTTGCCCAGAGTTCGAGGTCACCACGGCTAGCCTTCCACATGTCACCTTCGCCGTTTGCCGGGGAGTTGGCATGATCGTAGTAAAGCGGAAGAGCAAGACCCACGTCAATGAAATCAGTAACGCCAGCTGCAAAGTTGATATTTGCAGTAAGGCTACCAGCATTGTCGTAGAAGGATGCACTCTTGCCACCCTTGCTATAGGCACCACCACGGGTGAGGGACCAAGCGTCATAAGAGACCTGGCCACCGAAACCGGCAGCAAAGCCACCTTCACCGAGGGTTTGGGCTGTTTTCTGGTTGAGACCATCGGCTCCGCCCATCAGGCCAGACTGCGCGAAAGCGAAGCTACCGGCCAAGAGAGACATTGCGACTATTTTTTTCATCTATTCTCCTTGTTATTGGTTAATATTTCTTGTGGTAGCCATAGTAGCCGTAACTACCATAGCCGTACCCCGCATGACGTTCACACTTGTTGAAGACAAACGCCTTCTGCAATGGTGTTTCCGTACTGCGGTCAAAAGTATTCAAGGCATCTTGGATGCTTTCAATGGTATGAGCTGCATGCTTCAAGACACACAACAGGTAATCCGCATGCTTTTCGACAAGCAATGCGTCACTGCACTGGAATACTGGAGGAGTATCCAGAACAATCAAATCATACTTATCCTTGAATGCGTCAAGGAAAGCGCTAAATCTAGAGCTATTCAAAAGTCCACCTGGGTTCACAACACGCGCACCCGAACCGAGAACGTAGAAATTATCTGTAACCTTGACAACATATTCATCGCTATAATCTTCCTTTTCGAGCATTTCGCACAAGCCCTTCTGGCTATGCTTGAACAAATGACCGCGACGGAGATCCATATCGACGAGCAAGACCTTCTTGCCAGACATGGCAAAAGAAGCTGCAAGGTTTGTAGAGACAAAAGACTTACCGACTCCCTGTACAAGACCGGAAACCATAAGCACCTTCTTGCCATCAGAGAATACAGAAAACTCGAGAGCCGTACGGAGAGCGCGGATGCCTTCGGCAAACGGATCGTCAGGCTTGACCGAGACGCAAGGTTTCATCACGTCGTTCTGGGTCTTGCCATCGAGCATCGGGAGCTTGCCATAAACGCCAACTCCCGTAGCCTGTTCGACCTCGCTACTGCTGCAAACACCGTTTGCAAGCATGCGGCGGATATAGACGATAAAGCAGCCGAGAAGCAGGAATGCAGCAACCACACCCAAGAAAATCAACTTGCGGTTCGGCTTGCTCGGCAGGAGCGGAGCGTAGGCCTGGTCCACAATGCGGACGTTACCGACTTCACCAGCCTGAACCACGCGCAACTGCTGGATATTGTTCAACAGGTTCGTATAGAGCTTGTTGTTAACTTCAACTTCTTCTTGCAGAGAGAGGACTTCCTGCTGCACGACGGGCAAGGTTGCAGCGGAGCGCTGCTGCTTAGCCAGTTCGCGACGAAGTCTAGACTGCTGTTCTTCAATAGTGCGGACCGTCGGGTGTTCCGCACGGAACAGGCGCAAGGCCTCCTGCTTTTTCTGTTCAAGTTCGATAAGGCGCTGTTGCAAGGAAACATCTTTTTCCAAATGAACACGGGTTTCACCAGTCAGGTCGATTGTCCCCTTGGAGTTGCGGAACGACGTAAGCTTCTGTTCTGCAGAATCGAGCTTGGCCTTAACGCCCGGCAATTGCTCTTCGAGGAATGCCAAAGTCTTCTTGGCTTCGGCACTGCGCATTTCGATGTTCTGCTTCAGATAGGTATTTGCAATAGTGTTCAGAATGGCAGCAACGCGGTCTGCATAGCGGTTCTCGAGCGAGACTCTGATGATGCCGGAATTCTTACCTTCTTCAGAAATGCTGAGACCCTTGAGGAGGGAGGCAGCCGCAATCTGCGGATGCACGGCAGAAAGTAAAAAGGTCTGACCAACAGTCGCGGTCAGGGACTTGACGCAGATGACCAAAGTATCACCAGCGAACGGCTTACGATAAGTTTCACCAACGGAACCAGAAAGGACGACCTCGCCCTCCAGTCCGATTACTTCGTATGCACTGGAATCTGCAGTCACGCGAGCAACAAGCTTGCCTTTGGCTTCCTGGAAAGCACGAGGAATAACCAGCAGTTCAAGATCCATGCGGCCTTCGTGATGGAGCAGGCGGTCCTGCTTGTTCAGCGGAGTAGCAGAGAAGCAGAGTCTTTCTTCGTTCACGACATGGTCAAGAACGACACGGCTCTTGATAAGTTCCATTTCTGCAGCAGACGGAGTAGAGACATCCAGCAAGGCGCCCATTTCGCCAAGGGCGAGTCCTTGTTTATTTCCTTTAACATTTACCTGAAGAAGGATGTCGCTTCTGTACGACGGGCGAAGCCACATCGAGACAAATCCGCCAAAAATAACGCCAAGGAACAAGAAAATAAGTAAGAATTTCCACTTACCTTTTAAATACACCAATATCTCAAGAATGTCGATTTCGTCATCGGCAGACGCATTCGAAGCATTTTGAGTCATTTTCTCGTTCATTAAAATCTCCAAGGACACAGAACCGACCACCTAGCGTGGTCCAATTCGGAATATAAAATAAAAAAAAATTTAATGTTTATACATTGAAACATAAGAATCATGTAACTTTTTGGTGCTTTTAAAGTATTTCGCCCCCGAAAAGGCAAAAAAAGATATTCTTGCGATGTAAAAGCAACCTAATCAACGGGTTAAAGCATCCAAAGAGGCAAGAAAAAAGGTCTTTATGCAAACCGAACAACCGATACTTTCTGTTCAGAACTTACGTCGTGACTTTAAAATGGGCGACGAAATTGTCCACGCCCTCCGTGGCGTAAGCTTCGATATTTACCCCGGCGAATTCGTGACCATCATGGGCACATCCGGCTCCGGCAAGTCCACCATGCTGAACATTCTAGGGTGCATGGATCGACCGACTTCAGGACACTATATATTAGATGGGCAACATACCGAGACATTGAAGCGCGACGCGCTCGCACGCATTCGGAGCCAGAAGCTCGGGTTCGTATTCCAGAGCTACAACCTGCTCAGCCGCACGACCGCCATCGAAAACGTAGAGCTCCCCCTATTATATAATTCAAAGATTTCCGCCGAAGAACGCCGCCACCGTGCCATCGAAGCTTTAAAGATGGTCGGGCTCGAAAGCCGCATGAACCACCTGCCAAACCAGCTCTCGGGCGGTCAGCAGCAACGCGTGGCCATCGCGCGAGCCCTCGTGAACGACCCCGTCATCATTCTTGCAGACGAAGCGACCGGCAACCTCGATACCCGCACGAGCTACGAAATCATGATGATATTCCAGGAACTGCACCGGCAAGGCAAGACCATCGCCTTCGTGACGCACGAACCCGACATCGCCACCTTCAGCGGACGCACTATCACCCTCCGAGACGGACTCCTGAAAAAAGATGTCATCAACGAAAAAGTACAAGATGCCAAAGTAGCATTCGAAATGCTCCCGCCACCAGAAACATTTGAAGACGACGAAGAAGGAGAAGTGGAATGAATCCGTTTACCTTAGCCAAGATTGCTCTCCGCGCATTGCTCCGTAACCGCATGCGCACATTCCTCTCCGTACTCGGTATCGTCATCGGCGTTGCCGCCGTCATCACCATGGTCGCCATGGGCGAAGGCTCCAAGAAGTCCATCAAGGAACAGATGACCGCAATGGGAACAAACGCCATCACCATCATGCCAAACCAAAGCCGCCGAGGCGGCGTCCAGACGGAATCGACCGAAACTCTCGAAGAAGAAGACGTCATCGCCATCCGCGAAAACGCAAACTACATCAACGGCGTTTCACCTATGGTCACAGTCGGAGGGCAGGCCATCGTCGGAAACAACAACTCGCCCACCACGCTCTCCGGTGTTTCTGCTGACTACCTCAAAATTCGCAACTACGAAATCCAGGACGGCGTGATGTTTGACGATGAAACCGACCGCATGGCAAAAGTCTGCGTCATCGGACAAACTGTCGTCAAAAACCTGTTCCCGGACACCGACCCGATTGGCAAGACCATCCGCTACAAGAGCATTCCGCTGAAAGTCATCGGCACACTCAAAGCTAAAGGTTCCGGCGATTTCGGGCAAGACCAGGACGATGTGATTTTCACTCCATACCAAACTGTGATGAGGCGATTCTCCGCCACGACGAATATCCGACAGATTTACGCGAACTCCATCGGTGAAGGCTATGCCGCAAAAGCGACCGAAGAAATCATGACCATTCTAAAGGAACGCCGCAACTGGACCAAACCGACCGACCCATTCCGCGTGTTCACGCAAGAAGAAATGATCCAGATGGTCACCAGTACTTCCGATATGCTATCGCTCGTGCTCACCGCCATCGCAGGAATTAGTTTGTTTGTTGGCGGTATCGGCATCATGAACATCATGTACGTGTCCGTCACCGAACGCACAAAGGAAATCGGCCTTCGTATGGCAATCGGCGCCCGCGGCCGCGACATTCTTTTACAGTTTTTGTTCGAATCCGTAATTATCAGCTTGCTCGGTGGCGCGATTGGAATTGCGCTCGGCATTGCCGCTTCAGAAACTGTAAAGATTGCAATGAACTGGCCCATGAGCGTCTCTGTCACAAGCGTCATCGTGAGCTTTGGCGTGTGCTTTGCCACAGGCGTATTCTTCGGATGGTACCCCGCCCGCAAGGCAAGCAGGCTCGACCCGATTGAAGCGCTTAGGTTTGAGTAGGATAGTCAAAAGAAAAAAATTTCATTTTTCTTGTCACATTCCCTATTCATAAGCTATTTTAAAGTCATGAATTTCCTTGAATTTTTACAACCGATGCCAGTCGTGGGCATTCTCCGCGACATTCCTCAGGGCGCCGAAGAAGCGTGCGTGAACGCATCTGCAAAGTGCGGACTCAAGGCGATTGAGGTCACGATGAACACTGCTGCAGCAACCGAGATTATCGCAAAGCTCAAGTCTTACGCTAAGCCGCTTGGAATCAAGGTCGGCGCAGGTACGGTCCGTCACGGGAGCGATGTAGAAAAGGCGATTTCTGCAGGTGCCGAATTCATCGTCACACCGAACACGCGTCACGAAGTCATCCGACTTTCGAATACGGCAGGCATCCCGATTATCCCGGGAGCACTCACGCCGACCGAAGTGCAGAAGGCTTACGACCTTGGCGCAACCGCTATCAAGATTTTTCCGGTGAACTGCGTAGGCGGTCCAGAATACATCAAGGCATTGCGTGGGCCATTCCGCGACATCCCGCTGATGGCATGCGGTGGCGTGAACGCAGAGAACGCCGCAAGCTACTTGAAGGCTAGCGCAAACTTGCTTTCGTTCGGCGGGAGCATCTTCAATGCAGAACTTATGAAGGCGGGCGACTGGGCAACCATCGAAGCTAAGATGCAGAAGCTGTTGGAAGCCGTCAAGGCTGCGATTGCATAACTAGCCTAGCGAGACAATTTTGAACAATGCGAAAATGCCGCGGTTTTTTCCGCGGCTTTTCTTTTTGCGGCTTTGCCGCCATACTTTAAACTAGTAACTATTAACTACTAACTAGCAACTGCAGCGCAGCTGCATTAGCTACGTCCAGCGCGCATCTTGCGTTTGCATTCGTACATAGAAGCGTCCGCACTGCGAAGCATCTCGTCCATGTCCTTGTAGTCTTCGGCAGAGCTTGCAGTTCCATACGCAAAGGCTACCGTCTGGTCTACAATCGTAAGCGACTTCACAGCCTCTTGCATTCTCTCGGCACAGACAAACGCCCCCTTCAAATCAGTATCCGGGCAGATGACCATGAACTCATCGCCCCCCATGCGGAACAGCATATCCGATTCGCGAAGCAGCTTGTTGCAAGCGTTCACGACAGAACGGAGTAACAGGTCGCCAGCCAAGTGACCATGCTGGTCATTGATTTTTTTGAGACCGTTCAAGTCAAAATAAATCAGCGAGAAATTCGTACCATAGCGCTTGCTGCGGGCGAACAATTCTCGAAGCGAACAGATAGCATGCCTACGGTTGTAGGCGCCCGTCAAGTCGTCCGTCAAAGAGATTTCACGCAAGTTGCGGAGCGAACGCGCCAGTCGCAGATGCACACCGATTCTTGCAAGCAAGATATCAGACGCAGCAGACTTGCAGACAAAATCAGAAGCTCCCGACTGGAACCCCTGCGTGACACTCGCTTCATTTTCCTGATTCGTGAGGAATATAATCGGCAAGTCATCTAGCGGGAACTGCTTGCGGATATTCAGGCAGACGTCGAAACCATTCATGTTTGGCATATTGACGTCAAGCACCACAAGCTCCACGGGATTGTTGTTCAGGTACTCCAATGCTTCGGCACCGGATTTGCAGCCGATAACTTCGTACCCAACTGCTTTCAGAACATCCGAATCTCTTTTTAATTCAACATCATCATCGTCGACGATAAGAATTTTTTCCTCTACCATTTTGTTCTCCTTACCATCCCAACACTCATTCCAACCGCTATAAAATAAAATTACTCGAGGAACTCTATCGGCGGAGCGGAATCAACTAACCCCATTTGAGCCGCCAATTTGAAAAACAGTGATAACGATTGTTTACGTTCATCAGTAAAATGGTAATCGAGCACACTAAAGTAATCTTCGATAAGAGGGCGAGGCAAATTCACCGGATACTTCGCAAGCCACACGTCCAGCGCCTGCGACGGATTTTTACGGAACTCGCGAATGCCTGTTTCCAAACGCACCATATAATCATCGAGAACAGGGCGCAAGCGTGCCGAAAGTGCATCCTTCGAAATAAGCCAAGCACCAAACACAAAAGGGAGTCCTTGCCATTCCTGCCAGAGAGTCCCCAAGTCATAGCTATACGCAAAGCGGTGGCGTTCATTTTCTTCAAGCGCCAAGTCGCCAATCAAGAGGCAAGCATCATCGGTCGATTCAGCCGCAAGCCCCGGCACATATTCCGGGCGAAGGCCATAGCGCTTTTCAAGGAGAATCCGCAATAACGTAACAGACGTCTTGCTCTGCGATGTCATACGGATGCGTTTGTCCGAAAGATCCTCAATCGGGTAACGCGAAAAAAGCTTGACCGACCGCACCTCAAAGGAACACGACGTGCAATGCACAGGCGATAGCACAAAGGCACCCGGCTTTTGCGCAAACGTAATCGAAGACGCCGGAGAAAGGTGGATAGAGCCATCCTTGAGACCTGCACTATGGGCACTCGGCGGGCCATCGACAAAGGCCACCTCGGGAAATTCGTTTTCGCGCCCGACAGAATTGAAGAAAAACGGCGCACAGACCAAAAAAGGGATTCGACCAACACGGAGAGTCATGTAAAAAAGTTAAATTTTTACGCGTGGCGAAATTGTATGCCACATCAAAACAAACCGATTAATTTAAACGTTAATGGCTAAAGAATAATGGCTGTATTTCACGTGAAGAAGACCTCGCTCGGCGATGACCAGACTAGTCTGGTTTTCAAGGGCAAGATTGTAGAAGGCCCGATCAGCAAGGGTATGACCATCGAAATTCCTGTGACGCAGGAAGCTGTCGTCAAAATGAAAATTTACGACGTCGTCCAGTTCGACAAGCAAAAGGACGAAGACAAGAAGGTGGGCCTGGTTGTAGATTTTTATAACCTTCCCGACGATATGGAAGTCATCATGGACTTGAACATCGCCGATGAAGATTTGAACATCGTAAACGAATAACCTATTCATTCAAACCGGCTGTTTCGGCAGCCAAAGTATGGGACGGCACGCATGAAGAAAGAAAGATTGCGCGGAGTGAATTTGGGCGGATGGTTCAGTCAGGTTGACTGTATCGAAGAAAAGGACCCTGTCGGTTTTCCGGGGGTCGTAGGTCACATCAAGACGTTCCTTGGAACAAGCGATTTCAAGCGCATCCACGATGCGGGGTTCAACCACGTTCGCTTGCCGGTCGACTACTTTAATTTATTTAAAGGCGACGATCTCAAGCCGGACGAAGAAATCTTTGCGCTTCTGGACAAGGCGCTCAAGGACATTCAGGATGCAGACCTGGACGTGATTCTCGACCTTCACAAGTGCCCGGGTCACGACTTCCACCTCGCCAGCAATCACGAACAAGCTTTCTTTGCCGATGCGAACGCCCGCAAGGACACGCGCAAGATTTGGGCATTCATGGCTGAACGCTATAGTTCCATGCCGCGCGTGATGATGGAACTTTTGAATGAACCGGCCGCAAGCGATTCCAAGGTTTGGGATAAAGTCAAGGACGAAATCTTCTGGGAAATCCGCAAGCACGCTCCGAAGAACACTATCGTCGTAGGCGCCAACAAGTGGAACAGCGCAAGGGAATTCGAATTCTTGACACCGCTCGATGACGACAACGCTATCTACAGTTTCCATACCTACACACCGGTGACATTTACGCACCAGGGCGCCGCTTGGATTGATGATCCGTTCTTCAAGATTGAACGCCCGTGGCCAGGCGATTACGCCGCCCCCGAAGTTGGCGGCACAACACGTTTGAACGTGGAATACGGCAAGTGGGACAAGGCCCAGTTGCAGGCAAGCATCCAGAACGCTCTTGATTTCCGCGCCAAGTATGACTTGCCGGTAAGCTGCAACGAGTTCGGCGTTTACGTACAAGTTCCTCGCAAGTATCAGCTTGCCTGGATGCGCGACTTCCTCGACATCCTCCGCGATGCCGACGTGGGTTACAGCTACTGGAATTACAAGAATCTGGACTTCGGTCTTGTCTCGAAGGGCGAATCACTGCACAACAATCTGGAGCAATACAATAACCCCGAACGCCTCGACCGCGAACTCATGGAAATGATCGCGAAAGGGTAACGGCTTCGCTGCAGTAAACAGTAAGAAGTAGACCGTAAACAGTAGAATGTTATGCCCGCCATGAGCGGGCATTTTTTTTACATCTCAATGAGAATGCCGGCTTGCAAGTACCAATAACCTTCGCCGGAGTGGTTCAAGAACTGGTAACCGGTCGAAACAATAATCGACGTGCGGTCGCCATTCTTAATGTCGAGTCCGCCACCGGCACGCCAGAACATCTGATCGTCCTTGCCGAACATATAGCCAAAATCGCCTGTAGCAATCGGCAACACTGTACGACCAATCGGGAGACGCACCCAGAGGCTTCCGGAAACAGGAATATACCCAACGTTGTCGAGCTCCTCATAGCCAACACCAACACCAGCAAAAACCATCTGGTCAATCGGATACCACAAATGGCCATAGAAGCTCATGTTGAAATCACCCATGTGGCTCACGCTATTGCAGATACCGCCTTGGGCATCCATTGTAAAAGCGCTCGCCGGAGTAGCGACAAATGCAAGTGCGAAAAGTAATGTTATCAAAATTTTCTTCATATCTCGACACTCTAATATATAATTTCTATTCACTTACGAGATGGCGATCCCGCAACAAGTGCGGGATGACACTACGAAACAAGACATCACTGGATCCTTCGACTCCGTTACACTTCGCTCAGGATGACACAATACTTTCGTCTCTCGTCTACCAGCGTAGCGGTCTTTCGTCTAATACTACTCATCGCTGCGAGCTTCGCGAGCCCAGCCACCACTGCGTTCACGCTTAAACGCAAGGAAGAATCCCTTGAGCATCGCGAGGTTCATAAGCAAGAAGTAATAGGCGCTCGGCAAGATTCGCGTCACCGCCACAAGCAGCGCAAGCGTCATGCAGCCAAAAGAAACCTGGTAGAAAAGGCCCTTCGTCAAAAGGAACGCATTTGCCACGTACAAAAGAATAATGATATGCGGCGAGAACCAGCGCACAATCTTGTGCGAGAAGAACAGGTAAGCCAGCAACGGGCGGAACGGATTCAAAAGCGGCAAGTAAGAGAACAAATAGTTGAAGTTCGCACGGCCAATGCGCACCTTGCGCCTGTATTCACCGCTCGATTCCTTCGAAGTCTGTTCCGTACCAATAGCGCTATCCACAAACGTACAGAAGTAGCCCTTCTGCAAGATCTTCGTCGTCACAAAGAAGTCGTCCATGACGCTCTTCTTGACCGGAAGTTCCGTATAAAGTTCCTTGCGAATGGCATAAAGGGCACCGTTACCGCCAATTAAACGATCGAGCACGCCCTCGAACTTTTTGATTTCACTTTCCAAATCCCAGTAAGAGCTTTCGCCCTTGCCAAGCACACTTCCGCTCTTGTCCGAAAGAATCAAGTGACCACAAGCACAACCAATCTTTTTATCCTTGAACGGGTCCACAAGCTTGCGTACCACATTCGGGAAGAACATCGTATTTGCATCGCAGAACAAGAGGATATCGTTCTTTGCAATTTTCTGCAAGCGGTTCAGCATGGCAGCCTTGCCCGCATTCTTCGGTGCCTTGACCAAAGTAATTCCCTGGTCGGCATAGCGGGCGACAATTTCAGCCGTCTTGTCCGCAGAGCCGTCATCGCCGATCAGGACTTCCAGCTTTTCCTTGGGGTAGTCGATTTCAAGAATGTTGTGGATTTTGCGTTCAATCACCGCTTCTTCGTTATATGCCGAAATCAGGATAGACACCGTCGGGAGTTCGGAGGCCCCATCCACCGGCTTCTTTTTGCGCTTGAAGATTTCGCTCACAAACGGGAGCGTCATCGGGAACAGCAAATAGCAATGGACAATCAAGAACAAAAGAACCCAGAATGCAATCTGAGCATAAAAGAGAACGTCTTCACTCATTTCGAAATCCACTCCTTCTCTTTCTCGAGAATTTGATAAAGCAAATACTTCATTTCCTCAGCAGTAAATGAATCCTTTATCGTCAAAATTGAAAGCCCTTTCGGGGCAATAAGGACAAATGCAGGCAGCACACTCAGGTTCCAAACGTCAAAATAACAACGCTGCACCGTCTTGCGTTTTCCATCACAAACAATCGTATCCTGAGAATCGGCATCGAGCTTTACCGGAATAAACTTTGTATTCAGGATCGATGCTACCGTCGGGTCCGAATAAGTGTTTGCGTCCATAATTCGGCAAGGCACACACCAGTCCGCATAAAGATCTACAAAAATAAGCTTGTTTGAATCTTTCGCCTTTTCCAATGCTTCGGTGTAGTTCATCCAATGCACAAGCTTAGGCTTCGGCGGAGGAGCCGCAAATGCAGAAAGCGCAAGGCTTAGCGCCAATACAACCCACAAACACGCTCTCATCATTTTTTGCCCTTCTTTTGCACCGGCACCACTTTAGGGATGCCCAACAACGAATCAATTCTTTCAGAAACCGCCAACTGGAACGGCATCCAGCGCTTTTCGTCTTCGAGAAGTTCATCGGTCGCCTTGAGGAACTCCTCGCGGGTGTAGCCGTACTTCTTCAACACATCGCGACGCACAAGGCGCCCCATGGGAGAATCGCCACCATAAAGCTGTTCGGCAACTCGCATTTCTACAAACGCAGACACAAGGTGGTCATCGGTATTCTCGGGCGTCTTCGAAAAAATGAACAACGCCAAAATGACCACCCCAACGACGAGGGCAATCACATAGATAGCCGAATGCAGAAATGCAAAGATTGCGCGAAGCTTCGAGAGCAATAGACTACTCCCTGTTTTCTAGAGCGTTTTCGAAGAGACCGTCAACGTAGTCGCGCTTGTTGAATTCCACGAGCTGGTCGATGCGTTCGCCCATGCCGACCCAGCGGATCGGAATTTGCAACGAACTAGCAATCGAGAGCACGGAGCCACCACGCGCGGTTCCATCGAGCTTTGTCACCACAAGACCTGTGAGAGGGAAGCTCTGGTTGAAAATCTTCGTCTGGTTGATGGTGTTCTGTCCGGTGTTGCCGTCAATCACAAGCCACATGTCATGCGGCATGTCCGGGCTCACCTTCTTGATGACGCGAACAATCTTCTTGAGTTCTTCCATCAAGTAGTCTTTGTTGTGCAAACGGCCAGCGGTATCAATCAAGACAACATCGCAACCACGGGCGACAGCCGCACTGCAAGCATCGTATGCCACGGCAGCCGGGTCGGAGCCTTCCTGATGCTTCACGAATTCAGCACCCGAGCGTTCGGCCCATGTTTCAAGCTGGTCAATTGCAGCCGCACGGAACGTATCGCAAGCGGCAATCATGACCTTCTTGCCTTCGTTCTTGAGGCGGGCGGCAAGCTTACCGATTGTCGTCGTCTTGCCTGCTCCGTTCACACCAATCACGAGCACCACATGCGGCTTGCCCTTGAGTTCAAACGGAGGAGGATCCTTGAGCAAGCGTTCCGCTTCGTTACGCATGATGTCGAGCACCTGCTCTGTCGTAAGCGACTTGCCCAAAGCGTTTTCGCGGAGCGCATCCGTCAAAAGGAATGCCGCTTCGACGCCGACATCAGCCTTGATGAGATGCTCTTCGAGTTCTTCGAGCGTCTCGTCCGTAATCTTACCGGCACCGACAATCCCCTTCAACTCCCCGAGGAGAGCGTCGCGGGTCTTGGCAAGGCCACTCTTAATTGCAGAAAATAAACCCATTAGATAATACTCTCGACTTTATCCACGAGACCGTAAGCCTTGGCCTCTTCGGCAGACATAAAGTTGTCGCGTTCGGTATCGCGGTCAATCTGTTCAATCGTGTGACCAGAAGTTTCAGCAAGAATCTTGCCCGTGATGCCACGGATACGAAGCATTTCTTCGGCCTGAATCTGGATATCGCTTGCAGGGGCGACAATCTCGCCATGAATGAGCGGCTGGTGGATCATGATGCGGGCGTTCGGCCATGCAGCGCGCTTGCCCTTTGCACCGGCAGTGAGGAGCACGGCACCCATCGAGGCAGCCTGTCCACAGCAAACCGTCACGACATCACTTTCAATAGCGTTCATGCAGTCGTAAATGGCAAGACCACTAGAAATCACGCCACCCGGGCTGTTGATGAAGAAAATAATGTCTTCGTGATTCAAAGAATCCAGGTACAGGAGCTGCTTCACAATGCGTTCGGCACTTTCGTCATCGACACCACCCCACAAGAAAATTCTGCGCTTGGAGGCGAGGTATTCTTCAGCCTTCTTGAGCATGTCCGGGGTCTGCTTTTCTTTGTTTTCGTTACAATCTGCCATAAAAATTCCTTTTGTTCTATTATAATGTAGAAAATTCAATATATTATCGTTCGTCATTGGTCATTAGTCAACTATTATTAGAGAGTTGCTAAATTTGCACCACCATGCCAACAGATTCTCAAAAATACCTAGTCGGGCTCGTGAGTCCCGAAACGCTTACCGCCGCCGAGAGCGAAGAACTCCACCCGGCGCGCATTGACTACGAAAGCTGCGACATCCTCGAAATCCGCTACGACTTTTTTGACGAATCCGAATGGACAGGGCTTTCAGCAAGAATCCGCAAGCTCGTCCCGAACGCAATTCAGCTCGGCACAATCCGCCTCAAGCGTGATGGCGGTACATTCCCCGATGCACGAGCCATCGAGCGCCTCGGACTTTTCGAACAAATTCTTAACGCATCGGACGTCCCGGAATGGCTGGACCTTGAACGCGACTGCTTGCACGACTATGACAAGCTCCGCGAACTTGCTACCCCAAAGGGCGTGAAGATCCTCATTTCCGAGCACAACTTCACCCGCATCCCGAGCGACCTCGAACTCAAGAACTACCTCACCGACGTCAAACGAGTCAAGGCAGACGGCATCAAAATCGCCGCCATGAGCAACTCCGAAGACGACTGCACGCGCCTCTACAAGTTCGCCAAAAGGGCAAAAGGGTTCAAGTTCATCGCCGCATTCGGCATGGGCGAAACCGGAAAAATCAGCCGAATTTGGTCTTTGAAGGAGGGCGCAAACCTCACTTACGGTTCCATCGGAAAGGCGGCCGCCCCCGGCCAAATTGACGTTGCACTCATGAAAAAAGCCATCGACAGGCTCGAAAATACCACTTCACAGCTAGAATTATCTTCTTTTTTAAACATATTTTAGATATAAATCTTACCAAACCGCAATAATTATTCTAAAATGGTTGTTTGACAGATACACAAAAAGGAACATAATAAATCATGCGACTTTCTGAAAGATTTGTAGATAATTGCATCTTGATTAACTCTTCCAGCGAAACTAAGGAAGCCATTCTTAACGAATTGGTAGATACTCTTTGCAGCGCCTACAAACTTGACCACCGCGACGAAATCTTTGAAGCCATCTGGACGCGCGAACAGAGCCGTTCCACGGGCATCGGTTGCGGTCTTGCTGTCCCCCACGCCAAGATTGACTACGTCGACCGCATGTGCATGGTCGCCGCTACCATCGAAAAGGGCCTGGACTTCCAGTCCTTTGACGGTGAACCGGTTTATTTGCTCATCCTCATCGTGAGCCCAGGCAATACAGTCGGCCCGCACCTCAAGGCACTTTCTTCCGTGAGCCGCCTCCTCGCTGACGGCAACGTGCGCAAGGACCTCATTGCCTCCAAGACCCCGGCAGAGTTCCTCACCATTCTCCGCGCCGCCGAAGACAAGTTCCTTTAATGCGGCTTCGCCGCAGTTACTAGTCAATAGCTACTAGTTAATAGAAACGAATTTATCTAGTAACTCAAAACTAATAACTCAACATCACTTGACAATCTTCAATAGCTTTTCTATATTTGCTCTCACCTCGGACGGTTAGCTCAGTTGGTTTAGAGCGCTGCTTTCACACGGCAGAGGTCACTGGTTCAAATCCAGTACCGTCCATTCGAAAAGGCTTCCGCAAGGAAGCCTTTTTGTGTTTGTACAAATTTGCTATCTTAAAATTCACGCAACCAAAATATATAGCTGGGGCATCTAAAAGGTATGAATTACAGAAAAGCAATCGTTCTCGGTATTTTTGCGTCAGCATCGCTCGTTTTCGCTGATGGTTCTTGGACCTTAAGCGCATGCCTCAAGCAGGCCAAAGAAAAGAGCCTCAAGCTCGAATCCGCAAAGCTCCGCGAACAGAAAGCTGATGTGAGCCTCGAACAGGCGAAAGTCGGAAACTACCCCACGCTTTCCGCAAGCATCGGCAATACCCTTTACGATTCCCCGTTCAGAGACGGTCCGCAAGACCATTACCGCTTAAACGCAGGCCTTAGCGCTTCTTACACGCTCTGGGACGGTGGCTCTACGAGACTTTCCATCCAAGCAAATGAAATCAACAAGGAAGCGACGCGCCTTTCAACAAAGGAAACCGAGCGCTCCGTGCAAGAAAGCGTCTTGAACGCCTACATGAACTTGCTCGCCGCAATCGAAAAGTTGCACACCGCAGACGCAACCGTCGAACTGGCGAAGGCCGAATTCGAGCACTACAACACGCTGTTCGAAGCAGGCTCCATCACCAAGAAAGACTTGACACAGTCGCAGGCAAACGTGCTCCAGAAGGAAGCGTCCCAGCTCGCAGCTCAGCTGAGCGTGAATACCGCAAAGACGACTCTCCGCCAGCTCTTGGAACTCCCGGAAAGCGAAGCGTTCGAGATCTCCGCTCCGGAAACCGAAATCCAGACACCGGACGCTCTCACGCCGATTCCGACCCTCAATGAGCTCCAGTCCACAGCCACGGAAACAAATCCGGGATTAAAGTCTGACAGCCTCGCCATCCAGGTCGCAAAGAAGAACACCGAAATTGCAGGCAAGGGCAAGTCCATCAAGGTCTCGCTCGGCGCAAGCGCAAGCACCGGCCTCCAGGCCTGGGAATCCAGAAAGTACGGAAGCCAGCTCAAAAACGGCTACTCGCACAGCGTTTCGTTGAACATCAACATCCCGATTATCGACGGCGGTGCAACCGAGAACAAAGTCTTGCAGGCGCAGATTAGCGAAACAGAAAGTCAGGTCGCTTTGAAGGAACAGGCAAAAACGCTCGAAAACAATATCGAAAAGCTTTACCTGAACGCACTCAGCGCCGACATGCAGTGGAAGGCGGCAATCCTCCAGGTCGAAGCGGAAAACGAAGCCTTGCAGGTCGCCGAAGAACAGCGTAACGTAGGCGCCCTCACGTACACCGATTACCTCACGCAGAAGAATCGCCTCGAAAGCGCACAATCCACGCTCACGAACGCCAAGTACACAAGCCTCTTGGCCCGCAACCTTCTTGATCTGTATCAAGGAAAGCTAGATTAAAAAGGTGATTCCCGCTCAAGGCGGGAATGACAATGCGAAAGGCGTAGCCGCTACACGAGTTTTTCGGCTTCGCCTTCAGCGTACTTTCCGTACAAAATAGCGATGATATCTTTCTTGGGGACCTTTTGACCGGTCTCCTTGAGGCTCACGCGGAGCCTGTCAAGCATCGCCTTGTCAATTTCTTTCCAGTACTGGTTTGTCTCGGTAAGCGTCCAGAGCTTGTCATCGCCACCACTGATCGTCACGAGTTTCGCCTTGAAGAACGTGCTCAGCGCGCGGTTGATAATGCTGCTCGTCGTACCGGCAATATTCTTTGCAACAATTTCCTGAACCAGATCCTGCTTGTTCATTGGAACAAACGAAGTGAGGTCGCAAGCTTCGGCATAAATCTTCTTGAGCATATTGCGCGGGAACATATCCCAGCCCTTACGCTTAAGCGCCTTTGCCAAAACCATCTGCGCATCTTCTTCGACAGCGACTTTCTGCTCGGCAAGTGCGACCATGTATGAACCGCCGCCCACATCCGTCATTTGAACAAAGTCAGCGGACTTCACGAAATCCTTGAACGTCTTGAAACCGAGGCGTTTTTCGTTAAATGCATTATCGAGTCCGAGCATCTTGGGCTTGATCGCCGCAAGAGCAATCGGGCCATCTTCTTTTTGCAAAACGCTACGGAGCATTTCCATGGAATCGATTTTCTCGGAAACAATCAGGTTTGCGCGTTCCTTGGCATCGGCGACTTCATCGCCGGAATCGTCATCGGCTGGGGCCGCATCGTCCGTGTAAATGTAGCGGGAGCATGAATTCTTGACGCATTCGCTCAGCGGGGACTTGGGTCCCACGCCAATCACTTCCTTGCCCTGTTCACGCAGCTTGCGGAAAAGCGGCGAAAAGTCGGAATCACCCGTAGCAAGCACAATCCACTGCACCTGGGAATCGAGCGCCACTTCCATCGTATCGACCGTCATCTTGATGTCCGTCGAATTCTTACCGCTCACCGGGTGGAACGTGTGCACGAGTTCAAAACCATTTTCATTGAGCGCGGACTGCAACGGGATCAGCTGTGGCGTGGACCATTTGCCATACGCCTTGCGCACGACAATCTGCCCGAGCGGCAAAAGTTCGTCCATGAGCGACTGTACACCGTTATTTTTGACCCAGTTGGTCAAGTTCTCTGCGTCGATAAAAATTGCAATGTGGTTCATGAGCGTATATATAGAATTTAACTTGACCCGTCCAAAGTTTACAAATTTCTTACAAAATCAGTTCTTTGTCCAAGGTTCTTGACAAAATGTCCATAACAATATATTTACATAAGAGATTATTTTCTTTTTGGAAAATAAATTAGGATTGGGTTAAGAGGTCCAGAGAGAAATTTTTGGATTTCAAAAAGGAGTGCTCGATGAAAGCGAAACGTCTTTCGTTCGTTACCGCAGCATGCGTTGCGGCTTTATGTACCACATCATTTGCCTACACGATTAGCGGAACCGTTTCCGACGATCAGGGCAAACTTATCAAGGACGTTGACGTCAGCTTGCTCAAGGAAGGCAAGACCACAAAGACAGACGACCAGGGTAAATTCACCATCCATGAAGACGAAGAAGAAGTAGGCATCAACCCGAGCTTCAGAAACGCAGTCGGATACATCAGCGTCAACAACGGCATTCTCTCTTACTCCCAGAGCAGCACCTCGCCTGTTCAGGTAAAGATTTACAACTCGCTCGGCAACCAGGTTTTCAAGAAGACGTTGCAGGGCTCCGGCACGTATGACTTGAGCAAGGGCATCAAGGCACGCGGCACCTACTTTGCACAGGTCTCGGTCGGTTCTGCTACGCAAAAATTCAAGTTCACGACAGACGGAAGCTTCAGCAGTTCCTTCGGCACGCAAGCAGGCGCACTTATGAAGGACGCCCAGAAAGGTGAAGCCATCCGCTTTGTCCTCGATGGCTACGACACGCTCACCATCGCACTCAACACGCTTGACACAAACCTCAACGTGAAGCTCACGAAGAGCGTACCGGCAGAACAGACCTTCAAATTCGGCTATGCCCTCAAGAACGAACCGCGCAAGAGTAAAGGGTGCGGCAAGGCTTCCAGCTTGAGATCCAACAGAAAGGTCGAAAATGGCGAACAGTTCTCCATTAATGTTGGAGGAAAGAATCGCACATTCTTCATCACCTTGCCAAACAATTACGACAACACCAAGCCACACAAGCTCCTTATTGCAAACCACTGCATGGGATCTAAGGCAGAAGACTTCGTGCACCATAATCCGGACTACGACCATCCGACTCCGTATTATGGCCAGCAGAAACTGGACAAGAACGGCGACTACATCTTCGTAGCACCTCAGGGTAACGATAACGGAACCTGGAACGGAAAGGATGACCACCAGTTCGTTGACGAAATGATTACCACGATGTTCGACAACTACTGCGTTGATACGACTCGCGTTTTCGCCACAGGATTTAGCTTCGGCGCCATGTTCACGAACTCTCTCGCTCAGGACTTGCAAGAAAGACTCCGCGCTGTAGCCGTCTACGCAACTGCAGACTACAACATTTGGCTCCCGTCTGCAGGAACAGGTCGTTATGACGCCAAGAACTTGCCTATCGCCTGGATGGGCGTACACGGCAAGAGAGACGGCGTGTGCAACTACGACCGCGCCAAGACCAGCGCCCTCCCGAGAATTCTCAAGCGTAACGGCAAGGCCGATGCAAACGGCAACTTCACCGACGCAAGTTCCGAAAAGCCGCAAGAATTCAACGGCACTGCAGGCCACCTCTGCTATGATTTCAAGAATGTCGACGAACGCTTCCCGGTCAAGTGGTGCAGCTGGAACGGCGAACACCAGTGGACAGCACATGACGGCCCCAACACGGGTACCGGACAGGGCTGGCAGAACACTTGGGTTCCTGAAGAAGCTCACAAGTTCTTCGAACAGTTCTAATCATAAACGAATTTCATAAATCAGCTCTCTACCCAAAAGCGGTTCCTCCCCAGGAGCCGCTTTTTTCTGTCATGCCCGCGCATTCCGGCCCTTCGGCATCGCCAACCTTAGCGGGACTTGTAAAAATCATTTTATAGACAATTCATCCATAAACATGGAGCGCAAACGCGTAACATTCATCACATCTGGAATTAAATTAGTTTATAGTGAGGTGTGTCTTAGGAGTTTGGTAAAAGGAGTACGTATGATTAAAGCGCCCAATCTATTTACGGCCGCGTGTTTTGCCTTGTGCGGGATGGCATCGGCATACACAATCACGGGAACCGTTTCTGACAACGACGGCAAGGCACTCAAAGGTGTCTCGGTTGACTTACTCAAAGAAGGCAAGAACGCCACGACAGACGACAAGGGTAAATTCACCATCCAGGAAGACGAAGTGGGCATCCATCCGGGTTTCAGAAACGCCGTCGGATTTGTCAGCGTCAACAACGGTATCCTTTCTTACTCCCAGAGCAGCACCTCGCCCGTGCAGGTGAAGATTTACAACTCGCTCGGCCACCAGATTTTCAAAAAGACATTGCAGGGCGCAGGCACGTATGATTTAAGCAAAGGACTCAGCGCACGCGGTACTTACTTTGCACAGGTCTCTGTCGGTAACGCCAAGCAGAATTTCAAGTTTACGACGGACGACAGCTTTACAAGTTCTTTCGGCTCGCAAGCAAGCGCCCTCATGAAGGATGCCGCCAAGGACGAAGCACTCCGCTTTACATTCGAAGGCTATGACACGCTCACCGTGCCGCTCGGAACGCTCGACACAACCGTTGACGTGAAGCTCTCGAAGACCATTCCTCCCGAACCGACGTTCAAATTCGGTTACGCCTTGAAGAACGCACCGACCCCGAGTAAGGGCTGCGGCACCAATTCCACACTGAAGAAAGTCAAGAGCGTCGAAAACGGCGACCAGTTCCAAATCAAAGTCGGTAGCGACACCCGCGATTACTTTATCACCTTGCCGAAGAACTACGACAACAAGAAACCGCACAAGGTTCTCTTTGCACTCCACTGCTACGGTAGCCGCGGTGAAGACTTCGTGCATCACAAAGCAGACTACGACCATCCGACTCCGTACTACGGCCAGCAAGTGCTCGACAAGAACGGCGACTACATCTTCGTTTCGCTTGACGCCATTGGCGGCCTTTGGACCAAGGGACAAGGCGACCACGATTTCTTTGCACAGACACTCACGACTTTGAACGACAACTACTGCATTGATACGAGCCGCGTGTTCATTACAGGCTTTAGCTTTGGCGCCATGTTCAGCTACTCACTCATGCAAGACATGCAGAGCCGCGTCCGCGCTGCAGCCACCTACGCAGTCGCTGACTACAACATTTGGCTCCCCGAAGGCAACAACATGAAGAACTTGCCGATCGCCTGGATGAACGTTCACGGCAAAAACGACGGCAGATGCGATTACAACCGCGCCAAGAACAGCGCCCTCCCGAGAATCCTCAAGCGTAACGGCAAGGCCGACGCCAATGGCGACTTCACCGACGCAAGCTCCGAAAAGCCCAAGGAAGTGAGCGGCAATACCGGACACGTCTGCTACGACTTTACGACCGTCGACGAACGCTTCCCCATCAAGTGGTGCAGCTGGCCGGGTGACCATCAGTGGACCGCTCACGACACCGGTAACATGGGCGTTGGCTGGAACTGGGAAAGCACTTGGGTTCCTGAAGAAGTCCACAAGTTCTTTGAACAGTTCTAAAGATTTCCTATACACTCTCTAATGTTCAAGGGCTCGCCGGAAACGGCGAGCCCTTTTGGTTTAATTTGTTGTTTGCGACTAAATCAATTTTTCGACTTTACTACAAAGAGTCTCAGCTTCTTCAGCAGTCGGAGCTTCGGCAATCACGCGGATCACGGGTTCCGTGTTGCTGGCGCGCACATGCACCCAGGACTTTTCACTCCCGAGCCAGAGACCGTCGCGTTCATCCGTCTTCCAGCCGGCAAATTCTGCCTTGACCTTCGGGAGAATGTCAGCAACCTTCTTGTCGCCGAGTTCGAACTTTTTCTTCGGCATCACGTAAGCCGGATTTTCAGCCACGAACTTTTCCGGACCGCCGTTGTGGTGGGCCATCCAGCTAAGCACAAGTGCTGCAGCCACGAGGCTATCGCGACCGTAGTGGAGTGCCGGGAGAATCACACCGCCATTACCTTCGCCACCGATGACGCAACCGTTTTCGATCATCTGGAGGCTAACGTTGATTTCACCGACTTTGGCGCGGCTGAATTCACAACCGTACTTGGCGGCAACATCTTCGTTCATGCGGCTCGTGGAGAGGTTCACGCAAACGCTACCCTTCTTCTGGGCAAGCACTTCGTCCGTTGCAATCGCGAGCGTGTATTCTTCACCGATACTTTGTCCCAAACCATCGACGAGAGCGCAGCGGTCTGCATCCGGATCCACGGCAAAGCCAACAGCACAGCCGTTATCCTTGACAGCCTTGCGCAAATCACCGAGGTTTTCAGGAATCGGTTCTGCTCCGCGCGGGAACGTGCCATCCGGGCTGCAATGAACGCGAACAACTTCGCAACCGAGCTGTTCCAAGAGACGCGGCACAATAAAGCTACCGGCACCATTCACAGCATCGACAGCGACCTTGAAATGCTTGGCCTTGATGGCTTCGACATCCACGAACGGAATCTTAAGCGTGCCATCGATATGAATGCCATCGGCATCCGGGGCAACTTCGTACTTGCCCATCGTGCGGTAATCTGGATAGCTGAACTGGTTAGCATCAGCGAGAGCAAAGAGCTGCTTCACATCATCCGGACCGAGGAAAAGACCCTTGTTGTTGAGGAACTTGAGAGCGTTCCATTCGAGCGGGTTATGGCTAGCGGTAATGATGATGCCCGCATCAGCCTTGAAATGCGTCGTCAAAAGTTCCACGGACGGAGTCGTCGAAAGGCCCACATCCACCACATCCACGCCAGAAAGGCGGCAAATACCAGCAACAAACTGCACGATGGCATCACCTGTGGGGCGGCTATCGCGACCAATCACCACGCGTTTTGCCTTCGTGATTTCGAGGAATGCACGCACGTGGCTCTGCAAGATCTGCGGAGTAAGGGTATCACCAACTATTCCGCGGATACCAGAAATAGAACGCATCAGTTTAGACATATTTTCTCCAATAAATTAAACTTAGCCAAGCTCCGGGACCGTCGCATAAAAGACGAGATCTTCCGGACCTTCATTTATCAAGCTGTGGGAATGGCCCTTCGGGCAGAAATGGCACTGGCCTGCTTCGACGTATTCCACGCCGTCATCAAAAAGAACCTTGCCCTTGCCCGAGACAAAGAACATAATTTCGCTGTTGGTTTCGTGCTTGTGAAAACCGATAGATGCACCAGCTTCGAGCGTGCCGTGCATAATGCGCGTCGTGCCGTCGAAATACATCTTGGCCTTGTATTCTTTTTCGCCACCCTTAAAATTCGGGAGAACAGTCGTCTCCATGCCTTTTAAATCAATAATCATTATGACCTCTTTGAACGAGGAAATAATAGAATTTTAGGGAAAGAGAGCCAACCATGCGGGTCTAAACGTTGCGGCGATATCCGCTCAAAGCAAGGAAAATAATGGCCGGAACGTAGAAGAGCCAAATAAAGTTATTCGACACAACCGCCAAGATTTCACGGGTCGAATGGTCCGCCCCCGTAAGGAGCGAAATTCCCGTGAGTGCATCGCAGCACGTAAAGAAAATCATCCCGAACATGATGAGGAACGCATTTTTCTCCGGGAAAAAGCCTAGCGTTGTCGCTCTGCACGCCATATAGAGCGAGCACAAAAGCGTAGGCGCGTACGCGAGAACCGCCATGAGCATTACAGATTCAAGGACCTTGAAATATGCAAGGAAAAGCATCGCAACTACAGCCGCAAGCGGGATACAGTAAATCCATGGGAACGACCAGTCCGTATTCTTTGTACGCGAATGTCGATAAATTAAAATCATCTGCGCCATGAAGAAAAAGCCGATGCCAAGCGTGATAAAATTTTCTCGAGTTTCAGGCGTGCCAAAATAATTGTACAGGATTTTAAAACAAAAGTCGGCACAAAGAATCATCAAGAAACTCATCTGCAAAAAGAAGCGGTCGCGCCTAGTGACTGAACGTCTGCCAATCATAAACGCAAGTAGCGTTGCAATAAAGGTTACAATAAACTTTGTGATGTTCTGAAAATCGCTGGTAGAATCTAGACACGACTGAACAGCACCGCACTGATGCAGCACATACCAGTCACGCACAAAGAATGACACAAAAAGGATTGCAACAAAGGCAATCAAAGATGAAACCAGCTTCGAATACACCATGTGTATAAATATAAAGCGGTCGTAAGCAAAAAGTAAAGAAAAGTTTAAAAATTTTCTTGTATGTGACGATGAACAAATTTCATTTTGTCATGCCCGCGAATGCGGGCATCACCATCTCGATATAAAAAAGGAGATGCCCTGTCGGAGCAGGGCATGACATTTTGATTTCAGAAATATTCTAAGTTCTAAGATCTAAATTCTAAGTTCTAACTATCTTTTTTCGGCTTGATTTTTGCGGTCATGTAACTGAGCACGAGGTTCTGCCATACAACGTAGCAAGTCGGGGCGAGCGCCACCACCGGGCCCGCGTAAAGGCTAGAAACCCAGATGACAAGCGTCGTATTCTTTTGCCCCATGCTCTGCGAGCCTTCAATCGGACGGCGACCGCGTTCGCAAACCCATCCAAGCCAAAACTGCAAAAGACAAAGCACAAGCGAAACCGCAGCCATCAGCGGGAGCTTTCCGCTATTCCACAAGTCGGCAAAGCCCATCTCGCGAATATCGAAGCTTGCCTTGGACAAAATAATGAACACCGAAAACGTCCATACGAACATCGTGTACTTCTGGTATTTCGCGGCACGGTCAGCAAGTTCCGGATAAAAGTTACGGAGCCCAAACGCAAACGCCAGCGGAATGCTGATAATCGGCTGGATCGTATTGAAAATTTTCATCGCGATTTCAGAGAGGTCCGCCTCGGCGCCCGTCAAATAGCCAAAGATCACCGGAATGCTAAAGCACGCAATCAGGTTACCGCTGAGGAAAATCTTGAGTGCCAAGGAAGCACTGCCACCAAGCATTTTTGCCATTGCAGGTGCCGCATTCGCAGGCGGGCAAAGCGCAATAATCGCACCGCCCAAAAGTACTTCACGCGGCAAGTGGAAAAGTTCCACAACGCCCCAGAGGGCAGCGATAATCACGAGACTTGCGATAAACGCGCGGGCTTCAATCTTGAACGTGTAACCATGCGTCTGCGGCGGAATTTTCGTCACGAACGTAAGGAACATCATAATGCCGATAGTGAACGGCAAGAGCGGCGACAGAAAGTGCGCCTGAGGAATGAGGATGCCGGCGAGAATGGCGACCGGCATGAGAATAGCGCGTAAATTACCCATAGTCTTATTTCCGAGACCAAAGGTAGTAAATTGAGTATGGACTTGGCTAGGAAAAAGGAGATGCCCCATCGGAGTGGGGCATGACAGGGAACAAACGCCGGGGTGACGAATGCAAAGGAAATGTGGCAATGCCGGAACTGCGTCCGGCATGACATCCAACGCTTACAATTCAATAATGCGATCGTTTTGCAGCAATTGTTCGAAAGTTTGGCGTTCACGAACGAGCTTGATTTCACCCTTCGTGTACATCGTTTCGGCAGCGTAGCGACGGCTGTTGTAGTTGCTGCTCATGGCGGCACCGTAAGCACCGGCATCATGGAGAATCAGCAAATCACCAACCTGAGCCTTCGGGAGCTTGCGAGTCACGACAAAGCCACCTTCTTCCTGCGTGAACACGTCACCGGATTCGCAAAGCGGGCCTGCGACAACAGCGTCAACAGTTTCGTTCAGTTCACGACCGTCACGGGCAACCACAGAAATAGCATGGTAGCTACCGTAGAAGCTCGGGCGAACGAGATCGGTAAAGCCAGCGTCGAGCAAGTAGAACAAATTATTTCCCTGCTTCTTCACGGCACGAATTTCCGCAACGAGGTAGCCGCTTTCTGCAACAAGGTAACGGCCCGGTTCCACTTCGAGATGGACATCATGACCAATGCTCTGCTGGATACGCTTGCGGGCGTTATCCCACAAATCATAGTAAGCCTTCACGTCAATGCGGTTGCCCTTTTCTTCTTCGTGATACGGAATCGGGAGGCCACCACCAGCGCTAATCGTGCGGAGGTGAGAACCGAGGTGACGGCTAGCGTCCACCATGGCATCGCAAACCTGGGCCAAGTGTTCAAAATCCGTGCCGGAACCGATGTGCATGTGCAAACCGGTAATCCACATGCCGTTGCTCTGGGCGAGCTTGATGCAGTCCTTAATCTGTTCGTGCCAAATGCCGTGCTTGGAAAGGTCGCCACCGGTATTCGTCTTGCGGGAGTGACCATGGCCAAAGCCCGGATTCACGCGGATGGTGAGTTCAGACTTCACGCCAAAATCAGCGAGCTGCTGAATCATGTCCGGAGAGCCCACGTTCACGGCGATGTCGTACTTCTTCACGAGTTCGAGAGCATCGCGGTCGAAGATATCGGCAGTGTAGACAATTTCAGGAACCTTGCCCTTCTGCTGTCCACCCTTGAAGCCGGCCTTGAGGGCGCGCACAATTTCACCAGCGGAGACGGCGTCGACAACGCAGCCAAGCTTGCGGATGAGCGAAACCACAGAGAGGTTCGGGCATGCCTTTTGGGCAAAGCGCACAGTGTCAAAAACCTGCACGTCCTTTACAGCACGTTCAATCGTCGCACGGTCATAAATCCAAAGCGGGGTGCCGTATTCACTGGCCGCTTTCAAAAGCACTGAATCAGGGATGGAATATTTCATACGGGGGCAAATTTAGAAAAATAGAACTTAGAACTTAGAACTTAGAATTTAGAATTATAACAATATTTTCGTTTTTCACTAGTTTACTATTTTACACAAAATGAAAAAAACGCCGAGCTATTTTGCCCGGCGCATTTTCAATATTTTTCAATCAGAGCAATTATACGTGCTTGATCTTATTGTCGCCTGCGTCCCAGTTCACACCGTCACAGACAAACTTGTATTCGTAGTCGCCCGGAACAAGGGAAATCTTTGCAACCCAAAGACCCGTCTTCTTGTCCTTCTTGAGCATGTCGGCATCGACAGTCCAGTTGTTGAACGTACCAGCAACAGAGACGGTTGTTGCAAGCGGGCAGTCGGCAACGAATTCGACAGCGACCTTCTTCGGAGCGGTAGCCTTCGGAGCCTTTGCTGCAGCCTTCTTTGCCGGAGCCTTGGCGACCTTCACTTCAGCTTTCGGGGCTTCGACTTTTGCAGCCTTAGCCGGCTTTTCTGCCTTCGGAGCGGCCTTCTTGGCAGGAGCCTTCACGGTTTTTGCGGCGGATTTTTCTGCAGCGGGTTTTGCCGCAGCCTTCGTCGCAACTTTCTTTACGGGTTTTGCAACCACAGTTTTAGAATTCTTGGACATAATAATCTCCTCTTATTTCTTAGTGTCCTAAATTTAGTAAAAAAATTTTTATTTTGCTATATTTGAAATATGCTTAAACAAATCATCGCTCCAAGCGTCTTGAACGCAAACTTCCTCGAACTCGGCAATGGTCTCAAGGCCATTGAAAACGGAGGCGCAGGCCTCGTTCATTTGGACATCATGGATGGGCACTTTGTCCCAAACATCAGCTTTGGCCCGGGCATTTCTGCCTGTGTCAAGAAGGGCACCAAGCTCCCGCTCGATTGTCATTTGATGATTGAAAATCCGGAAAACTACGTAGGTGAATTTGCTAAAGCAGGCGCAAGCATCATCAGCGTGCACGCCGAAACCACAAACCACCTCGACCGCTTGCTGCACCAGATTGCAGAACTCGGCGTCAAGCCCGCAGTCGCAATCAACCCGGCTACCCCACTCGAAAGCATCAAGTATGTGCTCGACATCGTGGACATGGTCTTGATTATGTCCGTGAACCCGGGATTCGGCGGCCAGAGCCTGATTCCCTACTGCCTCGACAAGATTCGTGAACTCCGCGCACTCAAGCCGGAACTCAACATCCAGATTGATGGTGGCGTAAAGCTCGACAACATCCTAGCCTGCAAGGAAGCGGGCGCAAACATCTTCGTCGTCGGTAGCGCTATCTTTGGCAAGCCTGATCCAGAAGCCGTCTGCCGTGAATTTGTGAATTTAGTTAAATAAACTCGCGAATCAAAAGCAAAAAAGGTCCCGCAAGGGACCTCTTTTTTTACATCGGCGTCGATGCTGCAGAAGCAAAGAGGGCCGACACAAAAATTATAGAGACAACAATAAGAAAATACCAGTTTTGCATGTCAGTAATATATACTGAAAACTTGCAAGAAATCGCTTATTTTCAAAAAGTTACAATTTTGCTACAAAGTAACCGTGATTGTAACAGGCTATTAACATTAGAACGACTTTCTTGTATAGCAATATTTATATTTGCGCCGTCAAAAACGAGCCCTTCGATTATGCAAATATACACTAATAAAGTATTTAATAATCCGATTGAAACAATTGAAACTTTCGACCCACAAAAGGTCCAGTCCGCACTCGACAGAATTGAATCTTTGCAACGCCAAGACTATTACCTTCTCGGCTACATGCGCTACGACCTGAAGAATATAGCAGGCGACGCACCCCTTATCTACTTCGAAGCCTACGATTCGTTCCAGCCGTTCGAAGAAAAAATTCCCAACTACAAAATCGGCACCATCGTAAAACCGCGCCTATCAAAAGAAGAATACTCGCAAAAGATTGATTACATCAAAGAGCAAATCAAAAATGGGATTACATACGAAGTCAATTACACATACCCTTCAACGCTAAGAACAAACGCAAGTGATTTAGACTTATTCCAGTTCCTTTTGCCAAACCAGAAGACTCCTTACAACGCCTTTTTGCAAAACAAGTACGAGACGATCCTGTCTTTCTCACCGGAACTGTTTTTCGTGAAGCGCGGCAACAAGATTTTGACAAAGCCCATGAAGGGCACGCTCAAACGCGGCAAGACTTCCGAAGAAGACGACGCTTTGCAAGAATTCTTGCACAACGACTTAAAGAACCGCACCGAAAACGTCATGATTGTAGACCTGCTGCGAAACGATCTCGGGAGAATTTCAAAGCCGGGAACCGTCCGCGCAGACAAGCTGTTCGAAGTTGAAAAGCACAAAACCGTTTTCCAGATGACTTCCGAAATTTCATCGGAACTAAAAGACGGCACAACACTTTACGACATCATCAACGCAATTTATCCATGCGGTTCCATCACGGGTGCGCCAAAAATTTCTACAATGGAAGTCATCGCCAATGCAGAACCATTCCCGCGAGAAGTGTACTGCGGAGCCATCGGCTACATCCACGGCGACGAAATGATTTTCTCCGTCCCCATCAGAATCTTGCAGAAAAAGCAAGGCGAATCTGATTACAGATACAATGCCGGCGGCGCTATCACATGGGCTTCTACCGCAGACGACGAATGGAATGAAACAATGACCAAGGCAAGTTTTTTGAATACCGATTTTTCGCTGATTGAAACAGGCATCACCGATTTCGAGATGCATCTCGAACGTTTGAGAAATTCAGCAAATGCACTCGGCTTCACCTGGAACAGCGACCTTGAAAAAATCAAGTTCGATAGTTCTGTCGTGAACAGGATTGAACTTTCCAAAGACGGTCACTTTGAACTCACGACAAGACCAATTCCCGCACCCAAGCAAGATCCAAAAATCAAAATTGTACACAAAGTAAATTCATCCAATCCGTTTCTGTATCACAAAACGAGCATTCGCCTGCCATTCCCGAAAGAAGTCTTTGACGAAATCTGCGTGAACGAGAAAGGCGAAATCACCGAAGGCACGTTCACGAACATCGGCATTCTAAAAGACGGCATCATCTACACGCCGCCTATCGAGTGCGGGCTTTTAAACGGCATCACAAGACAAAAGCTTTTAAACGAAGGCAAGACCAAAGAAAAAATCCTGTACCCGAGTGACCTTCAAACAGCCGAGAAAATCTACTGCTTCAATTCCGTCCGCGGCATTGTGGAAGTGACGCTCGACGAATAAATCCGGCATGACAAGTAAAAAGGCGGGCCAAAGCCCGCCTAATCCTAAATCACACAACCTAGCGCAAACTTACTTTACAACCGCATTGGCGTGGCCCAAGTAAATGGCCTGCAAAGCGCCAGCGAGATATGCAAGCGGAGCGTTCCAGTTGATGGCCACTTCGTTTGTTGCATAGCTGCAACGGTTATCGATGTAGGCAAGTGCCGGCTTGTCTGCAACAGCGTAGTTCGGGCACTTCCAAAGTTCCTTGCCATCGAGATTGATATCCTGCTTGCCCAAGTGCGGGCCGCCCACGAGCATGCCCGGGACCGGATCATCAACAAAGTCAGATTCGCTCACACGGTGATGCGGGTTGCGCGGGCTTCTGTAGCCAAAGCCAGTCACGTACGTCATTTCAATCGGGTTCTTGCCCAAGAGGTAATCGAGGCACTGCTGTGCGCCATCCAAATAGCTCTTGTCACCCGTGACATAATAAGCGTGGAGTAACACGATTCCGTTGTTTGCCATGGCACTGTTACTGCCCCAGTTCCAGCTAGACGGAAGAGCCGGGAGTCTGTATGCACTCGTATCGCCAACCGCACGAAGTTCGTTTGCAGCGGCAAGCAATGCCTTGCGAGCGGCACCACCGAGCTTTGCGCCAAAGTCAGCAGAATCCAAAGCTACATGGTAAACAGCGAGCATATTCACATCGCCCCACCACGGTCCATCGCTTCTGATCTTGTAAGCGCTCAAGTCGTTGAGATAATTCTTCTTCTTTGTGGCGCGGAAAAGTTCCGTTGCAGCAAAGGCAAATTCATCCTTGCCGTCTTCGCCGCCATACGTATAGTCGCCCGTCTGCACATCGGAGGGTTGCTTGTACAAAGCCTTCGGATTGTGCTTTGCCCAATAATAGGCGGCACCAGAAGCCTTGAGCATGCGGTCTGCAAAAGCCTTGTCAAACGGTGCATACACGCGAGAAGCCTGAGCCATCACTGCCGCAAAGTCAAGTGTTGCAGTCAAGCTCTTTTCAATCGCGTAACGCTTTGCGCCATCAATTTCAGGCATCGTGCTGGAGCCGAACTTGAGCGATGTGAGCTTGTGGTAAACACCACCGTCCTTGTCCTGCATCGAAAGCATCCAGTCCAGATTCCAGCGGATTTCTTCGAGGAGCGCCGGCATCTTCGGGAATTCACGCGGGATGTTCCACTGGAGCGTATCCATGAATGCCGGGAAGTGTTCATAAAGTTCCAAAAGCGTAAACACGGTAATGCCCGAGTTCACAATGTACTTGCCGTAATCACCGGCATCGTACCAGCCGCGCTGCGACTTGATAATCTTCGGGTCGGCCTTCTTTGGAGCGGGCTTGCCCTTGGACTGAGCAACAACCGTTGCCGTCGGCAAATCCGTACCGTAAACCGTCACGCTATCGTCGATGTGGCCAGCCGCACGAGCCCACTTGCCCGCATAGCGCGTATCGAGAGCCATGCCCGCACGCTGGAAATAGAACCACTTGAGAGCAGCCTTCGTCAAATCTTCATAGACGTTCTCGCCAATCACGACCGGGTTACCGATATAGCCGTCTCTGTACAGGCGGTACGTGCCCGGCTTCTTGATCGAAGAAATATCGTACGTCTGGACTTCTTCGCCACTGTAGTCCCAATCGTAGACCATCGGGGCTTCGAGCGTAAGCACCGTGTTCCCAGCCATGTCGCGGACTTCGAGCGGGTTCGCGTCGTTACCGGGGATGACGACCGTCTTTTCGGATTCGGGGGCAAACCCAAGCTGGTTCACCAGCGGGATTGCAAAAGTCGGCACCGCAAAAGCAAGCGCGGCAAATAGATGTTTACGCATACAAAACCTCATTTTTGTCAAAAAATACCTTTTCTTTTGTAAAAGCGTACCTACACCACCCATTTTAATGTTTACTATAGGCAACGCTAAGTGTATCGAGTGTATTAATCAGACGAGAGAATGCCACTTCGTGGCTACAGACGAAAGACGAAAGAAAAAATCCTCGGCGCTTGTTGCGTCGAGGATTTTCAAAAGCGTTTGTAAGTCTCGCGGATTTTGTGAATCTCGCGATTCGCTCAAGCTCCAAGAATTACTTCTTCTTGCCAGCCTTGTAGTTCACGCCCGGACGGAGTTCGAGGCCAACCGTCACGAGGAGCGAGACGATCGGTTCGTAGTGGTCCTGGGAGAGGTCGTACACGGCAACGCCTGCCATGCCTTCGCTCTTCACGTGCTGGGCAACAGCCTTCACAGACGGGATACCCATGAACACGATAGATTCGGTTTCGCTCACAGCCACTTCGGACTTGGAAGCTTCATCGAATGTCACCGTGTAGTCCGGCGTGTCAAAGCGGTTCATGAGTTCTGCATACGGAAGGTAACCTTCGTTACCGCTGCCCACGCCCTGGTGGCTAGAGCCGAGGCCCTTAGCACCGGCAAAGGACTTACCGTAGAGGAACACCACCGGAGCAAGGAGGTCCTTATTCACGCCAGCAGCTGCAACAGCGTCAAGCGTTTCCTGCACAGAGTTTGCGCTCTGGTTCGGAACGAGGCTGCTTTCGCTTTCGGTCATGAGGTCGGTCATGAACACATCCACGTAAGCGAGACGGTTCAAGGCTTCAGCCTTGTAGGCATCCATGCCGGCGGCCGGGTAAATCACGGCCGTCACCGTCGAGCCAGAAAGACCGTCGACCAAGGCGTTCACCATCTTGGCGTAGTCTTCGGAATCATCCGTCGTGAGGTTTTGCCAGTCGAGTTCAACGCCATCGCCGCCGTTCGTTGCAATCCAGTCCTTCACGTTAGAGACGAAGGAAGAAAGCGTTTCGTCGGAGGAAGCGATAGCCTTGAGGCTCGATTCTGCTTCCATGCCACCCACGGAAACAATCAGCTTTACGCCGTTTTCCTTGGACATGCTAGCGAGGTTCTTGAAGTTGTCGGCATCGTATTCGTCGGCAAAGGCAACCGCACCTTCTGCAGTCGGAGTGATCGACATGTAATGGATGTCGGTCACGAGATTGTAGCGGATATCCTTGGCGTAGAACTGAGAATACTGACTCCAATACGGATAGAAGCCAATCACTTTGTCAGCGGCAGCCTGGGCCATTGCAGCGCCCATGGCAAGAGCCAATGTAATAACTTTAAAGTTCATTTTGAATACCTCTTATCCTATTGAATCAGACGATCAACGCCAGCTGCGTCACGGCAGTAAAGTCCGGTATCCGGAGTGAAGCCGGCAGCAGAAGTAGCCCTGGAGGCCTGCTTCTTTGCAATCTCCAAACTACTGCGGGCCGGGTTAGCGGCTTCGTCAGCACGGCAGGCACGGTAGGCCCAGCCATGTTCTCTACCGAATACGTTGAACTGCTGGGAGATGGCCACATAGTCCACAGGGACTGTGAGGAGCAATGCGGCATCGTCAGCAACGTTGATAAAGTTGTATTCAGCCAAGCTATTGAAAATTTCGTTAGCCGTGCTGTCAGCAGAACTCATCTGGGCAATGAGATCAGCCCACTGTTCATAAGAATGGGCGCCAATCTGCGGATGCGTGTAGATGGCACCGAGTCTTTCCGTATCCTGGAGGAATGCGGCATCATCGGCCTTCTTTACGGCATCGTAATCTTTACCAAGAGAGGTCTTAAACTGACTATTATAATCAGCCACATAGTCCTTGAGTTGGCGAGCACGCAGTTCAGGGTGCAAGGACATGTATTCCTGAGCGTTAAAGCCTTCCGGAAGGGCTTCTACATAAGGGTCGTTAACGGCCATCGAGCCGCAGGCGCTCAAAACGCCTGCCACGAGAATCATCATGTACTGGTGAAGTTTTTTCATTTTCAGCACCTCTTAGAAATTCACCGTCACATCGGCAAGGAGAACGAGCTTGCTGATGGAAATTTTGTTAACTGCAGGAACGCCGATAACGGAGTATTCGAGTTCGTTCTTAAGCAAACCGCCCTGGAGAGAGACGTAAGAGAGCGGAGCGAGCTTTACGCGAGCACCACCGAGAGCGAGCATTTCCGTAGCCTTGGTCACCGCAGCGGCAGCCACAGCGTAGCCATTTCCGAATTCCTTCGTGTACATCTGGATGCCGCCGAGCAATGCGATCGGACCCCAGACATCGGCAGTAAAGCCAGCAACAATGCGGTCAGCCTTGCGCTTCAGGTAGGAATCTTCTTCACCGTGAGAGTAAGAACCCTGGAGGAGAATCTGGCGGTCAAGACCAGCGAGAGCGCCAGCATCGACACCGAGACCTGCAGCGAATTCCGTGAACTTGTTTTCGGTAGAGATCGGAGCAAAGGTCACCGGATCATAGCCGATCAAGTTGCTCTGCGTAACCATGTTGACGCGGGCGTTGAAGGTCACCTTGTCAGCCCAGTTCACATCAACCTTGGCGGTAATGCCCTTGCGGTCCGGAGTAGCCTTGCCGAGCGGCAATGCGAGGCTCACAGACGGGTCGATATCCATGAACGGCTTCAAGGAGAGCATTTCGAGCTTCTTGTAGGTGTTGCTCGTGTAACCGTTACGGTAGAAGTGACCGTTCTTGTAGTTGTTATCCAAGCGAGAGTACATATAGGGGCTTTCGCCAGCATCTGCGCTAAGGGAGTTAGAACCACCAGAAGTCATCAAGTTCGTGGCCTGCAACGTCGTAGAGTTGTAGACGCTGAAGTAGAGGTTTTCGAGGCTCGATGCACCGAAGGTTGCCAAGACGAGGCTATCAGCCGGGTTGCCATAGAGAGCGTTGCCATTGAAGATGGTCGAACGGCCCATGTAAACCGGAGTAGAGGCGAGTTCAGACCAGAAGCCCGAATCCGTCTGGAAGTAGCCTGCATCGACCTTGAAGTCGATATCGCTGATATTGCCCTTCACGAAGAGGTCTGCATAGAAGCTTTTGCCATCGACATCAGCGTAATCTTCGTTCGTGTAGGTCGTCACAGCCTTCGTTACCGGCTTGAGGTAGACAAAGGACTTACCATCTTCCTTACCAGCCATGGCGTTGTAAGAAGTCTGGTTTTCCTTAACATTGTAGTCGCGGTCAACCTTCCACTTGGACATGGCAAATTCGCCAGTCAAGCCGAACGTCACAGGGAGTTCCGGGAGGAGCTTCTTGGAATCGAAAGCCACATCGGCAGAAATCACCATGTTGTTATCGTAGTAGATGGTATCGGCATCGCTAATCGGCCTAGAACGGCGGGTCTGCTTGCGGTCCATCAGGTTCACGAAGTTCACACCGAGATGAGCACCATAGGCATCGGCACCGACACGCACACCGAGGAGGTAGCGGTCAGCAAAGTCGAAGTCGAAGAACACCTGGTCAATCTTCTTGGCCGTGTTGCGGAGGCGAGCACCCGTGAGCTGGGCGGTGATGTTATCAAGCACGCTCACATTGCCGCTGTTGTAAACGACGTTGAGACCCTGCAACAGGCGACGGCTCGTAGTATCGAGGTTGCGCTTTTCAAGGGCTTCGCGACGCTTTTCAGCGAAGATTTCCGGTTCCTGAAGGATTTCGGTCTGCGGAGTGTAAATGGTGAGCGGGGTATAACCGACACGCATGTAACCCAAGTTGAAATCCACATGCTTGTTCAGGATGGTACCATCGTAGCTGAACCAGTGGCCGATAATCGGGTTGTTGTTTTCGTCGTAAGCGTTCTGCCAATCCTTGTGCAAACGCAACTGGACATCAATCATCGTCTCGGAGCTCGGACGGGCGGTCAAGCGGAGGTTCACATCCGTGAAGGCCTGGTTTTCCTGAGTCGGAGATTCGCTAGCGAACTGATCGGAAGAAGCGAAGGATGCTGCAATGCCAGCCTTAGCCGTACCGTTGATCTTGAGGCCAAGCACAGCCGCATTGAGAGAATCCAGCTTTTCCAACAGGGATTTCTGTTGCGTCACAACCTCAGCCTGGTTGTCGGCGGCAAAAGCAGATGCTGCCGAGAAGGCTACTGCGGAGGTCAGTAAAAATTTGCGCATGTTCATATTGAAATTCATTCTAGTTACCTCCCATTAAAATTCCACATTAATGGAAGCTTCAAAGATCGCCTGACTAAACTTGTGCTCGAAAGTCGTAGCACCGTCTACTGTATAGTAGTAGTCTGGCAAGTTGCGGAGTTCTTCACCAACAACAGCCAAGTTGTAGTCATTCTTGACATTGATCATGCCGAAGTTGATAGCAAGCCATGCATTGTCTGCGACGACATAGTCAAAGCCAACCATCCAGTGAGTCTGATTGCTCTTCATGAAAGGAACATCCAGACCGACATTCGGGTTGATAAGGCTCGAAGTGCCGTAATCGGTATCAATCATCTGGAAGCCAGCTGTAAAGCCGAGGCGCGGCAAGAACTGGAAGGAAGCACCGATGTTGATGAAGTTGCTCGTAATCTTGGCTTCGGTACCGGCCTTCGGGGTAACCGTGTTTTCGGAACGCTTGAAGGAACCGGAAACTTCGGCAGCCTTGTTCAGACCAGCAAGCTTGGCGATATCGAACTTGGCGCCACCGCCAAATTCCTTGTAGCTCACGTTATCGATAGCTTCGCTTTCCGGAGTCACCTGGTTGAAGATGTTCACGAGAGCCTGAGCTTCGATCTTGTTCTGCCAGTCACCCTTGAGGCTTACGCGGAAGCCCTTGCGGTTTGCAGTAGCAAGGCCGTTCGGCAATGCAGACTGGAGAGCCGGATCAATCATCTGGTTGATGAGAGCAAGCTGAGCGGCAGAGTAGACGTTAGAGCCCCAGGAGTTCTTGTTGTACGGAGCGATGTTGTAGCTCTTGGACTGACCATCCTTGAAGGCGTTGTCATCAGTACCGAGAGAACGGGCCACCGGAGTAAACTTCGGGGAGTAGTTGTAGAGAGCGTCAAAGGTAGAGTAGAGCGGAGAGTTCACGCCGTACTTGACCGTGTTTCCGTCCTTGTCGGAGTTCAACACGCGCTGGGCGAAGAAGCTCGGGGACTGGGCAAGGTTGTTGAACCACTTTTCGTCGTTCATGACCACGTCCAAGCTAAGTCCTGCGCTCCATGAGTTTTCGACCTCGTAGCCAGCGTTCACGGTGGCGAGCAAGGCAGAACCGTTAATGGATTCTTCAGCTTCCGGAACCGTGAGACCAAGTTCATTGATGTAAGCTGGAGTCTTCTGCTTGTTGACGGACATGGCGTATTCGACGACCACGTCTGCAGAAAGACCCTTCTGCTTCACGAGACCACCCACGTCAGCACCGGCACGGGCGCTCAACACAAACGTGTTCTGCGGACCGTATTCGTACGGGTTGATTTCCTGACGTTCGTATGCGTTTTCTGCGTCACCCGGAACAAAGCCCTGCGGGTCGCGGTTCGGATGGCGGTAAGTGTAGGACTTCGAATTTTCATTATCGAAAATGAGCATCGGGGTCACACCGACATACACATTCTTCTGAACCGGCAAGAGTTCGATGTTGCCACCGACGAGCCACTTGTCCGTTGCAGAGGCAAGAGACGTACCAGCGATTTCATCACCCGGAAGGATATTGCCTTCAGCACCGGTAAAGTCAAGGACCGACACGCGGTTCACGCGGGCGAGGAAGGCCTCGGCGCGGAGTTCACCGATCATCGGATCAATTTCCTGACGGAACTGGAGGTTAATACCCTGGAGGTTGCGCTTGTTGCCTTCGAGGAGCTGTTCCTTCTGGGCCATGTGGCGCTTGCGGGCGAAAATCGTCGGTTCGTACATGATGTCGATACCGGGATTGTAAATGGAGAGCGGGGAGATTGCCGAGCGGAAGTCACCCACGGTCCAGTAGAAGTTCTTGCCGATGTTGCCTTCGACATTGAGCCACTTGGCTTCGAGAGTCTTTGCTGCTGCGGCAAAGTATTCCTGCATGCCGCCGCCAAGGCGCATAATCACGTTGGCGCGAACGTTTTCGTACGGACGGAAGCCGAAGCTCAAGTCAGCACTCACATATTCGTTGTGTTCGACATTCGGCATCTTGTTGACGCTATGCACGTCCTGGTCCGTAGAGAAGCTGGAACGCTGTGCAACAGCACGAATGCTACCACCAATTTCAACACCGCGCTTTGCATTGGCGCTATCAGCCTTGGCTTGCAATGCCTTTTGATTATCTGCAACAGCAGAAGCCGATGCGGCAACCGATGCAGTAAGAAGGGCGATCAAAATATTTTTCATTTTCATATTCATCTTTAGCATCCTCCCTTAGAACCATGCCTTGGTTTCGGCAGCAATGTAATGGGAATGCCAATCATTGTCAGGAACGGTTTCGTCAGAGTGCGTCATGAACTTGTAGCGGAAGTGGAGACCCACGCGGTCAGAGAAGTCCCAGTCAAAGCCAAGGCCAATTGCGAAGTCCTTGTAGTTGATCGGAGCTTTCTTGTAGTAGCTGGTGTTCACTTCGTAGTAATAGGTATTCTTGGCAGTCTTGCTGGTACCGTTATCGGCGGTGAGCATCAAGTAAGCCTTGTCAGACCTGAACGTTTCGAGACCGACGATACCCACCATGTGGAAGGTCGGAGTCACGGCGACGGTCGGTTCAATCTGACCGAAGAAGCTCGTCAAGAGCACGTTGGACTGCTTTTCGGAAACGGCAAGCGGATTAAAGGAAGTAGAAATACCGGAGAGGGCAAAGAAGCCCGTCAGCATGACGTTACGGTCAGTGCCGATCCAGTGGCCGATATCGTAACCACCCATGAAGGAGAGGTAAGAAGACCACTTGGCATGTTCCGGAATTTCGCCCTTGGCAACCTGGTCACCATTTTCAAATGCGGCGAAGGATTCCCAAAGTTCCCAGGTACCACCATAGAGACCACCGCGCTGGCGGTACATCTTGACACCGTCAGAGGAGTTCTTGCTGGCACCGACACGGTTGATATAGCCACACCAGGAAGCGTTACCAGAGTCAGCCACAAAGAGCGGCTTGTGCTTGGTCCAGGAGTTGGAGCTTTCCCACATGTTACGGCCGTTCAGACGGTAGTTGAATGCAATCACGTCCGGACCAGCTTCGATCTGACGATGCTGGGCGTACTGGAAGTCAAAGTAACCGCGGTTGAAGCTCGGTTCCAACTTGAAGTTGATACCGGTCATGTTCGGGGAGTAGCGGAGAGCGCCACCGTTGAGGTAGGCTTCGTTCTTGCGCCAGCCCGGGAAGCGGGACGGGTTCGTCAAAGAATACGGAGAGTAGAAGCCCGGCTGGAAGAACACGAGTTCTGCAGTCATCGGCCAACCTTCGATATACTTGCTCTGGGCCTTGACATAAAGACCGAGCTTCGGGGAGTTAACCGTAGAAACGTAGCCTTCCTTGCGGCTGGAGTAACCGGAATTCATATTGACGGATTTATCAGCGTTAAGAGAATAATCAGCTGCGCCCGGATCCGGAACAAACGTCGTGGAGTCCGTGATGCTGACACCGATATCGCCCATCAAGAAGAGCTTCGGGGTGATATTGCCCTTGACGTCGGCAGTAATCACGTGAGTATTGAGGAGGACCGGAAGGCCGCCTTTGCTCTGGGTAATCCACTGCGTACGGAATTCATCTTCATAGATGATGTCCTTGTCGAAGGTAACGCCCATGTAGTTCACACCGACAGTCAGGTTGTCGGCAATCTTTTCCTTGGCGATACGGCCATGAAGGACGGTACCGCGCAAATCATAGCCACCCATCATTTCGAGTTCGCCCGGCTGGCCACCATACATGCGGAGACCGTCACGGGTACCCATGTCAGCATCAGCCGGCTGGGACACGAGGAACTGAGCCTTCATGTCGTACGGGAGCTGGTAGAAGTTCGCAAAGACGCCACCGAAAGAGCGGTTCGTCCAGAATGCACGACCACCTTCCTTGACCGGCTTGAATGCCTTTTCCTTATAGTAAGTAGAAACGGTCTTTTCGTCTTCGAAGAGTTCGTACTGCCACACAAAGCGCGGGTTCGTTTCACGTTCCCACATGGTAAGCGGAGAGGCGTTTGCCCAGATAACACCGCCTGCAGTAACGTAGGCACCGAACACACCGGCACGGATATCGACACCGACGTTCATTTCTTCGTTGATGGTCGATGCATAGTAGTCGGTAGAGTGGTCAAACAAGACGCGTTCGTCGTTGTTGCCCGGAGCTTCAGTCGGGTTCTTGGCGAGTTTATTCGTGAAGATACCGCTCAAGTCAAACGGGAACATGAGGTTCGTAAACAGCGTAATGTAGGAGTTCGGCATGGCGACGATGTTCACGTTCAACAAAGCGTCAACGCTCGTACGTGCCTGGTCATCACGGACCCACGGGCTCTGTTCGGAATAGTGGAAATTCTTCAAACGGAAAGCCATATAACCGGAGACTGCCAGTGGCAGATCGTCCTTGCCGAGAAGAGTCGATTCCATATTGTTGGAAAGAGTATCCAACGAAGCGTGAAGGGAATCAAGCTGCAACTGCGGAGGAAGAGCCCATGCAGCACCGAGGCTAGACGCTAGTAAAAGGGAAGAAACTGTTTTGCGCATAAAATCCTCTTAAATCTCGTTGCGGAACGGATAGTGAGCCGGGCCTTCGTACGGCTTGCCATGCTTCTTAATCACAATATCGTCAATCCAGACCTTGAAGGATTCGTTTTCATCCTTGCGGACTTCAAGACGGAAACCCTTGAAGTTGGACCATGAGAACGGGAGCATCACTTCGCGCGTGTTCTTTGCATCCCAGTAAACACCGGTATTGCCGAAGAGCTTCAGAGGAATGCTGAAGTGCTTCCATTCTGTCGTAATTTCACCAAGGCTCTTGGAGCGGAGCTTCACCTGGAGGGATTCACCATTGCTCTTCACGCCATCGTCAACGAGCACGAACAATGCGTTTTCACCACCCTGGGCGCCCTTGATCCAAAATTCGAGAACACCTTCTTCGAGATACGGAGTCAAGTCCACGGAACCCGCAATACAGATTGCGACACCGGAATAGTCACTCGCGATAAGTTCAATTTCCATGGAGAGAGCTCCTTCCATGGCATACTTATCCGTGAGTACCGGTTCGGGGTTTTCACGCGGATACTGGTACGTGTAACCACCACCACGCGGAATTGCTTCACGCATGACAACGGTGACAACTTCCTTATCAGGACGGAACGGTTTAGGATCCTTCATGACAAAGTGGGACTGGTCGCGGTCGCGGTAATCGCTAAAACCGTAGCCAGCGAAAGAAGATGAAGCAAGAAGCATCGCCGCTAGAGCGGACTTCCAAATGGCTTTTTTTAAGTTTCCATTCATAATAGGTACAATTCTCCAAATTCGGATCATCTACAATATAGCTTGTTTTTGGGAATTTTCGCTCCGGTATTTTGCAAAAAAGGCTTTGCAAAGCTAGATGTATCAACGGAATACCACTCGTAGAGCCACACAAACGCTGGACTCAAGCGTAAACGGAAATTTTTTCGTTCGTAATGTTTCTTAATGTTTACAAATTAAATTTTTTGATGAGGCTCACAATGGACTCAAGCGTAAACATAAGATAAGCATGTTTTTGATTTTCTATTTTTTGTTTTATATAGATTTTGAGAACACGCGTTTAAGCTCATAACCTTTTGGGGGTTACCATGATTAAAAAGATTCTTTCAGCAATGGCAATCGGATGCGCCTTCTGGGCATGCGACAGTGGCTCGGCAACAATACCGACATCGGCCGGCAAGGGCAACACGAGCACGGCCGTCCCCGTAGACTACACCTTGGGAAGAACGATGAATGCGCTCCTTGGGCGCGGCATCAACCTGGGTAACTCCTGGGAATCCGACGGTTCCGATGATGGTGCCTGGAGCAACCCCATCCGTGACCAGGACTTCGCCACCATCAAGGCGGCAGGCTTCAATTCCGTGCGTATCCCGGTCCGCTGGCAAAATGGTTCTGACTACTCGACCCATACTGTGGACCCGAACCGATTGGCAGGCGTTCTCGAAGACATCCGCCTCGCCATCGCCCAAGGCCTTACTGTTGTCGTGAACTTCCACCACTACAACGAACTAAACTGCGCAGGTGGCGGCGGTAACGGCTGCACATACAACCCCACCGAATACGAAGCCGAAAAGGCACACTTCCTTGCCCTTTGGGCTCAAGTGGCAACGGCCATGGGTGAATTCCAGGACAACCAGGTCGTGCTCGAAATCCTGAACGAACCGATCATCCCAAACGCCGATCGCGTGGACCAGCTGATGAACGAAGCTTACGCCGTCATCCGTGCAGCCGCTCCGGGCAAGACGATTATGTTCGAAGCCTACCATGCCGCAAAGTTTGCCGACCTCTCGATGCTCCACTTGCCGCAAGACGGGAACATCATCTTCAGTGGCCACTATTACGAACCGTACACATACAGCCATCAGGGGCATGGCTACAACTGCCTTGGCGATGCCGCATACGTCTCTACAGCGGACGAAGACCTGTTATCATACGTTGGGCTGGCCTATAAGCTTTACCCGGACGTGAACGGAATAGACCAAGTTCCGTTGAACATGGGTGAATTCGGCGTGGCCGGTGGTGATTCCAGTCCCTGCCAATGGCAAGAGGGCGAGCCTCCCAGCGCAGCGCGCAAGGCCGCCTGGGCAAAGAAGGCCGCGCAGGCCGCTGTCAAAAACGGCATGTCGTTCCATTACTGGGGATTTGGCTACACAGGCGGATTTGACGCCTACGAACCCAATGCCGAAACGTGGAACACAGGATTTCCTGGAGCACTCATCTTCTAGAATCTAAAAAACGAGCACAAAAGCGCAAGTGCTACGGGCGAACGAGAGAACCGCCCCAGTGCTCATCAAAGAAGGCTTGGAACAGAGGTTCCGGGCCTTTTTTCAATTCTTCGATGACCTCTGCTGCCGGGCGTTTGCCACGGTAAAGTTCACGGAAGGCTCGTTCAAAAAACGCGATACGTTCGGGCGGAAATTCATCAGCATGCAGGCGAAGCGCATGGAGATTGAGAGACGCAAAGCGGAGCGGGTTCCCGAAAGCACGGCTGCACGGGGGAACGTCGTAATCGACCTTGAGCGTACCGCCCACGAATGCGTAGGCGCCCACCTGGTTTCTCTGCTGCACGGCCGTGGTGCCACCGAGGGTCGCAAACTTGCCAATGCGCACATGTCCGCCGAGCTGGCACCCGTTTGCGATGACCGCCCCCTCGCCAATTTGGCAGTCGTGCCCCACATGGGCATAAGCCATGATGAGGACGCGAGGGGCAATGCGCGTACAACCACCGCCCTGGACGGTGCCGCGGTTGAGCGTCGTATATTCGCGGATGATGCAATTTTCGCCAATTTCAAGGCGAGTCGGCTCCCCTGCGTACTTGAGGTCTTGTGGAGGCGCACCGAGGATAGCTCCATCGTAAATGTGAGTATTCGCCTTAATCGTCACGCCGCCGTAAACGCGTACGCGCGATTCGAGCACCACATTTTCACCAATTTCCGCATTTTCATCGACAACGCACCAGGGGCCGATAACGGCAGACTCGTGGACGTTGGCATTCGGATGAACAAAAGCGGATGGATGGAGCATATCCGCAATTTAGTAATTTCCTATATTTCCCCACATGGGTGGCATTATTCTCGCATGCCTGACTGCGCTGTATGCGCTCCTGTTCCTATTCTTCATAGTAGGACTGTTAAAGACGCATCGCTATAAAGGCCCGAAAGCAACCCCAAGCGTCTCGGTCGTGATCCCGATGCGAAACGAAGAGGAATTTGCCGAACGCACACTCGAAGCGGTCGCCGCCCAGGACTACGTTGGCGAATGGGAAGTGATTTGCGTCGATGACCGTTCTACCGACCGCACGCGCGAGATTCTAGAAAAGTTCGCCGCCACGCACCCGCGTTTCCGCGTTTTAAGCCTCCCGCAGGATTTACCGCAAATTGCAAGCCCCAAGAAGCGCGCGCTCGAAAGCGCCTTCAAGATTGCCAAAAACGAAGTGCTCTTGACGATGGACGCCGACTGCATCCCGCGCAAGAGCTGGATTACCGCCATGGCCGGGCGATTTGTCGATGGCATCTGCATTGTGCAAGGCCCCAAGCAGAACAACGGCTCGCGCTCGATGCCGCACCTCTACCAGAAACTCGAAACGCTCGGCTACACCGCGATGGAAGCGGCAGGCTTTAGCCTTGGACGCCCGATTGTCGCCAGTGCGGCTTGCCTTGCGTACAAGAAGGACTTGTTCTTTAAAGTCGGCGGATTCGGGGACCTCATCAACCTCTCGAGTGGCGATGACGACATGCTCATCCACAAGATGATGAAAATCCCGGGAACGAAGGTCTGCTACAATCTCGACAAGGATGCAGTGATCGAGACCGCTCCAGTGCACACGTGGAAACAGCTCTTTAACCAGCGCGCCCGCTGGAGCAGCAACGGCACGAACTACGAAAGCAAAGCCTACATCCTTTTGCTCACGCTCATTTACACGTACTACATCTGGATGTTCGTGAGTCCGTGGTGCGCCATCTTCCTTGATTTCCCGTGGCAGTGGTGCGTGTTCAGCATTCTGCCCAAGATTGTCGTGGACTTCGTATTCTTGAGCATAGCCTCTTGGAAGCTCAAGTCCAAGCGCCGCATGCTCGCGTTCTTGCCTGTAGAGCTTATCCAGATCCCGATGATTGTGTTCTGCGTCCCCGCAGGAATCTCGGGAATGTTTAGATGGAAATAAAGGCGCCGCGTTACAAGCGGCGAACCCACTCGATTGCTTCTTCAGCGTTCTTGATTTTACCATCGAGCTGGAGCTCAAAGCTTTGCTTGATGGTCTCGCCCATTTGCTTGCCCGGCTTGAATCCCAAATCCATAAGCATTTTGCCCATGAGGAATGGCTGCGGAGCTGCATTGAGCAAGTCGAGATCTTCAGCGGCCTGCCAAAGCTGTTCCGGGAATTCCGGGGCGCCGGCGGCGGCGTAATACTTACGCGGGGTGGCTTTCACAAGCAGGCACAACAGCTTTAAGCCACCCAGCTTCACCGCCATGCGGCGAAGCGCCGGCGCATCATTCACAATTGCAAAATCAAGCTCGCTATAAGCATTCAAAAGCAACGGGACATTTTTGACCAAGTGCGATTCGTTCGTAATGCGTTCGAGGAACTTGAGAGACGTTTCGGGACTCCCGCTGAGAAATGCTGCAAAAGCAAATTCCATCACCTGGTTATCCGAAAGCGGCGAGCACTTGGAGTCACCAACAGCACCATCAGCCACTTCAGCATTCACATTCACAAAGCTTTTGCGCAAGCTCTCCATGTTGTCGAGCATTTCACCTAAGTCTTCCCAAGAGCCACGCAGCGGTAAAACTTCCGGGAAAAATTCATTCAGCTTGATGTCCAGGAAAGCACGCAGTCCAAGCGACGGCTTGCCCGGCTTCAAGAGCCACTTCTTGAATTCTTCGAACAAGCGTTCAATGGAAAGATCTTCAAGCGAAAGCGTCTGGCAAAGTTCAATCGTCTCGGGCGCAAGTCTAAGCGCAAAGCGGCTTGCAAACTGCACACCGCGCAAAATGCGCAGCGAATCTTCGACAAAGGCTGGGCCTACATGGCGCAACAAGCCTTTCTTCAAATCGTCAATGCCGCCGTACGGGTCACAAAGCGTGAGTTCCGGAAGTTCCATGCCCATCGCATTGATGGTAAAGTCACGGCGAAGCGCCGCCTCCTTGAACGAAAGCTTTTCATCCGTATGCACCACGAAACCGCGATGACCATAGCCAACCTTGCTTTCGGTACGCGGGAACGAGAAATCGAGCGAGAGGCCCTTCATCGCCAAATGAATCACGCCAAAAGCCTTCCCCACAAGATTCGTACGGCCGTACTTCTTTAAAATCGGGACAAGTTCATCTTGCGTGAGGTCGTAAACTTCGACATCGTAGTCGCGGCAATCCTTGCCGAGAAGTGCATCGCGCACCCAGCCGCCCACCAAGAAGGCGCGGCCACCAGCTTCACGGATTTCACCTGCGATAGAAAGCAAGCGTCTAGGCAAGTCCGGTTCAAACGTCTTGCCTGCAAGAGTCACGATACTCGGCATTACTTATCCGCCTCGACTGACTTGTAACGGTCGTAAATGCTAGTCGTCTTTTCTTCGGAAGAATCCCTGAGCAGCGTCTGGACAGAAATTTCAGCAGACGTATCACGAAGTGCTGCACTTTCCGTATTGGCGTAGCGGTCGTAAATACTTCCGGGCGACTGAACCTCGTTTTTCTTTTTCGCCTCGTCTTCGCGGCAAGTGCGCAGTTCATTTTCCATGTACGCACGCTGGTCCGGAGAATACGTCATTGTATTCAGGCGGTATTCAATCTCTTCGCAGACTATCCCCTGGCGTTCACCGGCACAGCCGGCCACCAAAAGCATCGCCGTAAAAATCACTGCAAAACCTAAAATTTTATTCATAACACCCACCTCATCACAAACTAATGTATAATCAGGAGCTTGCCCTTCTTAATCTTGGTCCCGCCACGGATGACATACTGGTAGACGCCCGGCGCCACAATATTTCCATTATCCATGCGTCCGTTCCATGCGGCACGGCCACCCGAAATCTGGTCGCCACTCATCGACACCACTAGCTTGCCGCCCCTGTTGTAGACATTGACCACAGCATCATCGGCGAGGTTTGCAAACGAAACAAACGCCTGCATCTTTGGACGGAACGGGTTCGGATACACCTTGACGTCTTCAGGGGCATCATTCGTCATGTTCTTTTCAGTACCGCGCAGGTCATCGCGCTTGTAACGGGTAATGCCATTTTCATGAGCAAACCACACCATGCCAAGAACCGTATCCACTGCCACATCCTGGATCTTTTCGCTCAAGAGCCCATGGCGGGTCGTGAAATGTATCGTCGAAAGCGTATCCGGGCTCGTCTTGCGCGGAGTCAGGCGGTAAGCCCCCTGCGACGAAGTTCCCACCCAGAGGTTTCCGCGGCTATCGACATCGATACTTGTATAGCTTGCACCGCTAAGTCCGTTTGTCGAAAGCGGCGACTTCAAGTCCTTTTCGTCCTTGTCCCAATACACAAGTGCAGAGTTCGTGACCATCCAGACGTTATCGGATTTCGGTTCATAGACCAAGTCGAGCGGAGTCGACGAAGAACCGCTAAACGTTTCCCTGTAAGTCGAATCCACCCAGGAAATATCCCCGCCCTTTGATTTCGGCAACGGGAACGTAAATACATCCAGGCCACCGTTTGCATCAAGCGACGGACCGGCACGCGTGCCCACGTAGACAATCCAGTTCTTACCGTCATCGCTCACTCGGGCATACATCGGGCCACCAATCGGCGTAGAGCCAACGTTGCTTGCGCAGGACATCGTCGTAGATTCACCCTTAATGTCAATGTAGACCAGGCTATAGCCCTTGTTCGATGCAGAAGTCGTCAAGTAGCCCATATTATCTGGCGCAAGTGTCGTCGAAACGGCAATCGTAAATATGGACTCGATGCTAGTACCTTCGTGCCAGTTGTCCATGCAATAGGAATTGCCTGTGTCAGACAACGTGAACGTATTAATCAACGTATCAGCCCAGCCTTTATACAGGAAAAAGCCGTACCCCCAGAAATGGTACATGGCACCACCGGTCGGTAGCACCGACAGGACTTTCAAGTTATGCCCGCGGGCATCGGGACCATTCGCATAAGCCGGAACCGGGGGATATATAGGCACAGGGTCGCTCCACCTAAAGTCCTTGTCATCACCCGAGAAATAGTAGTAGGACAGGCGCCCATTATCGGTAGCCGCGAGGACACCGCCCGTCGGGAGCGCACGGAGTTCATAGACGCTTTCGAGAGGGAACGACTTGTAATCGGAAATATCGGTCAGCTTCTTGCCATCGTAGTGGAAAACCTTGTCAGGACCTGCCAAAACCGCCTGGCCCGACGGCTGCAAAGAAACCCAGCGCACAATGGACTTGTAAATAAAACGGACGTTCCTCTTGTTGCCTACAGTGGTCACCACGGAATCGAGCGCATACAAGGCGGAATCCTTCAGCACCTTCCCGCGGACAGTCACCATCTGGTCCGTGTCCGTAAAGACGGAGAACGTATCCAAAGCGACGCGCGTAAAGCCATCCTTGTCCCAGATTCTCATGCCTTCCGTAGAAAACGTCCTGATTTCATTATCCTTCCAGGCGATGCTCTTGATAGGAGTCTTGTCGCTTGATGCCTTCTGGATAATTTTCCATGAATCCGGGTCGTAAAGCTTCACGTCGTCTTCAAGCTTGTCCCAGTCCATCTTGCGCATGTAAAGAGCTCCACCCGCCGCAACAATCAGGGAATCCCCACGGATATCCATCGCAGACACCGCATTTGCAGAAATGCTGATATCCGCAATCCTATCGATAGTAAGGATAGAGGTCATGGTCTTGATGCTAAAGAACGAAAGGCGGTCTTCAAAGGCAATGACAAGAACAGGGCCGCCCGCAAGCGCCATCCCCGGAATGACATGGGTATTGCTGCCGGCGTAGGCACGGCTCTGGATAACCCAGTGGCCATCCGACATCATTAGCGAAATGACGCCGTTATCGCTCACAGAAAAGACACCCGCATCCTTCGAGATAATCACGGCACTTACAGACTGGTCGCCAAGGCCATTCGAAGTCGTGTACAGGTCATCGGCCGTACTTGCCCTATAGCGGACACCACCCGATGTCGCCATAAGCAGGCCCTCGCCACTCGGGACAGCGGCCTTTATCGGGAAAGGGCGTGTAAAGTTAAGCCACAGGTCCTGCGCAAAAGACGATGTAGCGAAAACAAGGATACAGATAAGATGGAGCAAATTTTTCACAATATAAAATTACGAAATTTTGGGAGCATTTCAACCAGTATATTCAATAATTTCCCGCAAAGAAGCGTCACGCCCCGTAATCATTTTAATACGGTCTTTCTGCATTACCATTTTCTCTTCCATTTTTTGAAACGCCATAAGCCGCCTCCGGACAAGGCAACCCCGCGAAAGCCCTAAAAGCCGACTCAGTTCACGGATGCTAAGCCCGCCGACAACAGACAGTTCCACAATCATTTTTTCAAGCGGATTCAAGACCTCGAGCAAAAGCGAGAACTCGCTCAGAATAGCCTCGGTACACATTCCCTCTTCGGGCGGCACATAGGCATCGGCCCATCTCGCGTCGTAGCAGGCCTTGGGCTCGTTCAAGACCGAAAACGGGATTTCGTGCATCTGGTGCCTTTTTCGATAGCCGTTGTAGTGGCAGTGCAAAAGAACGGCCTCAAGCCACGGCAAAAGATGGACCTGGTTATTCAATTGACTCGCATTTTTGCAAAAGCGCAGCGCCACCTCCTGAAACAAGTCATCCGCCTCGTCTTTCGTCCCACACTTTTTCAGGCACAATTTGTATATTCTGTAGGAATATTTTTTCCAGACAGACCCGACCCATTTTCGGGGAAATCTACAAAGGAAACCCGTACATGACATAAAAGTTTTATTCCCAATATCTTCTACTTCTTTTAGCGAGACACAATTTATGAATATTTTGGACAAATTTATGGTTTTTGAAAATTTTGCAAACGACCGTTTGCAAAAAACGTCATTTTGCATACTATTGTTTGCAGCGCTAGCCTTTGCTGAAGAGTTCAATATGAACAACATGCCCCCTCCGGAGGCAAGTTTGCACTATTCTGCAGGCACCCTGGAGAAAGGTTCGAGCGTAACCGTAGACATCACTATTCCGGACAAATGGCACGTAAATGCAAACATCGCCGCCGATGAATTTCTGAAGCCTTCGTCCATCGAGATTTCAGCACAGGGAATCCACTTCGGAGAGCCCAAGTGGCCAGAGCCTATCAAGGAATACAGCGAAGCTTTGGACCTTGAAAATCTCGTGTTCAAGGGACATTTCCAGATTTCGCTCCCAATCGACAGTGTCGATGCCGATTATGACAGCCTCACGACACAGGCGACATTCCATTACCAGGCCTGCGACAATTCCATTTGCCTCGCACCATCGCAAGTGACATTTGGCGTGGGGAGTGTGGGGTTTAACAACAAGAGAGCCTCGCGAGATGACGCCGCGGTACCCGCGGCGAAAAGCGCCACGAGCTCTACAGGGAAAACAGCCGAGAAAGCCGCTGAAAATGCCGCCGGGAATGTCGTCAATGCGCCGAGTGCCGCAGGGAATGCGACAGAAGGCGCTGCAGGAACATTCGTTTTGCTATTGTCGGCTCTGTTCGGAGGCTTAATTCTGAACTTGATGCCATGCGTGCTTCCCGTGCTTTCGCTAAAGCTTTTCAGCTTGATCAAGCAGTCTCGTGAGAGCCGCCGGCGCCTGCTTATGCTAGGCGCCACGACAACCCTCGGGATACTTGTGAGTTTCTGGACGCTCGCCGGGGTTGTCGCCGCCGTCAAGGCGGGCGGCGGGAATGCAGGCTGGGGCATGCAATTCCAGAGCGCCGGATTCATCGCGTTCATGGTCGTGATTCTGAGCGCATTTGCGATGAGCTTTTTTGGAGTCTTTGAAATCTGGCTTCCCGGAAGCGCCACCACCAAGATGGACAAGGCCGGGCGCAAGCAGGGCTTTTGGGGCGCATTTTTCACAGGAGCCCTCCTCGTACTTTTGAGCACACCGTGCTCCGCACCGTTTCTCGGTACGGCGATGGGTTTTGCTTTTACCGCATCGACCCCTGTGCTGTTTTTGTTTTTCACAGCGGCAGGCGTAGGACTTGCGCTTCCCTACATGCTCGTAAGCGCGTTTCCGAAAGTCCTGAAAGTTTTCCCGAAACCGGGCGCCTGGATGGTCACGCTCCAGAAAATCATGGGCGTTCTCTTGCTCGGCACTGTCGTATGGCTCCTGTGGGTCGTGCATGAACAAGCCGGAAACGTCGGCGTCGGCATCTTCGCCGCCATTTCGCTCTTGAGCATCGCCATGAGCTTTGCGATAGGGAACATCGCCCCGCCGGGCGTCGCGTTTTCTCGCGAAGTACTCTCCGTTGGCGGATCTGTCGTGATTCTTGCAGTCATCTGGTTTGCATTTGCATCGCCAAAATTCGAAGCCGAAGTCGATGCGATTTTCAAGGCAAGGTCAGTACAGCTCGTCACCGAAGATGGCTGGTACCGCTACACGCCGGAACTCATTGAAGAATTTGCGAAGTCTGGCCGTACCGTATTCATTGACGCTACTGCCGACTGGTGCCTCACCTGCAAGGCAAACGAAGCTGCCGTCCTCAACCGCGATGATTTCAAACACGCCATGGACAGTCTGAATGTCGCCCGTGTTAAGGCTGACTGGACACGCGAAACACCCGAAGTTACCGCACTCCTGCGCAGTATGGGCAAGTCCGGCGTCCCCGCCTATGCTATCTACCCCGCAGGCGATGCAAGCAAGCAAATCGTGCTCCCGGAACTCCTCACGACCGACGCGATTGTGGAGAAGATTGTAACTAGCAATTAGTTATTGGTCGTTAGTTATTTGTGCCCCGACATCCGTCGGGGATTTTTTATGAGTCATCCTGAGCAGTGTTAACTGCGAAGGATCCAGTTAAGTCTTGATGCAAAAAAAGGTGGCTTGAGGCCACCTTTTGATTTTTTGAAATAATGGATTCCCTCCCAAACGTAGATACGAGAAATGATGGTTCCCCTACGCTACGCTCCGAGGATGACAGGGTCGAGAATGACAACAGAGGCAAGGACGACACTACTAAATTAAACTCTCTTGCCTTCGCGCTTGTAGCGTTCGATGCATTCCTGGTAGAAGTCGAATGTCTGCTTGGCAATCGTCTTCCAGCTGAACACGTCAATAGCGCGTTTGCGGCTGACTTCGCCCATTTTCTTGGCAAGTTCCGGATTCTCAAGAATCTTGTTAAGCTTGTTCGCAAAGTCCGTCTGGAAAGCCTTCGGGTCTGCCGGTTCAAAGTTCGTCTCGGACACAGCCTTGAGCGGTACGAGGTAACCCGTTTCGCCATCGACGATGATTTCCGGAATGCCACCGACTGCAGAGCCAACGACCGGTGTTCCGCAGCTCATGGCTTCGAGATTGATAATGCCGAACGGTTCATAAAGCGACGGCGTTGCAAACACAGTTGCGTGGCTATAGAGCACGCGAAGTTCCGTATGCGGTACAGCATCCTGAATCCACACGACGCCATCACGCGTCTTCTGGACTTCTTCAATCAAGCGCTTGCATTCGTCAGCAAGTTCCTGCGTATCCGGCGCACCGGCGCAAAGTACCACCTGAGCGTTCTTGTCGATTTGCGGGATAGCCTGAATGAGCTGGCTAATGCCCTTCTGGCGCGTAATGCGGCCCACAAAGAGCACGAACGGACGCTTCGGATCCACGCCCCACTTCTTCAAGATTTCTTCATCAAACGTCGGCTTGTAAAAGTCTGGATCGATGCCGTTGTAGATAACCTTCACGCGGTCTTCCGGCACGCCATAAAGCTTCATCACGTCGCGCTTCATGCCTTCGCTCACTGCAATCACGCCGTCTGCGGCTTCGTAAGCGGTGCGTTCAATCCAGCAGCTCATGTTATAGCCGCCGTCACCAAGCTGTTCGGCCTTCCACGGACGGTGCGGTTCGAGCGAGTGCGTTGTAAGAATCAGCGGGCACTGCAAAAGGCGACTTGCGACTACGCCACCAAAATGGCTGTACCACGTATGGCAATGAATCACATCGATATCCTTGAGCGAGGACATCCACTGCAAATTAATATCGAGCGGCTTCAAGATTTTCTTGAAACGTTCATCAGCCGGATTGTGTTCTAGCTTCTGGCTAAAACCGATGGCTCGGATATTGTCTGCATCGTCATTCTGCGGACCAAAGCAACGTGCTTCGATGTGGCAGAGCTTGGAAAGTTCCTGGCTCAGGAACTTGACGTGAATACCTGCACCGCCATAGATTTCTGGCGGAAACTCGTTAGTAAGGATAGCAGCGTTCATAATACAGCAAACAGTGTTTAGTGGACAGGGGTTCGGTGAATGTCCGCAAACTGTTCTCGTGAATAATTATAAAAAATTGTATATGGAGATGCCCGCTCGAAGGCGGGCATGACAATAATATTTGCGGGCATGACAAGCATAAAACAAACACCTCGACCATAAAGATCGAGGCGCTTGGTGTTTGGAGTGTTTAGAATGAAATATTAGAAGTTCTTGCAGGTGCCTTTCCAGCGGCCACGTTCACCGATGATTTCACCATTGATGTAACGGCCGCTCGTACCGACGAAATCAGCCTTGCGGAAGTCTTCACCACCGAGGTGCCAACGCATCCATGCAACCGTTGCAGCCATGCCGCCCCACGGACCAGAACCATGGCCCCAGCCGCATTCGCCCTGCTGGCATTCATTGCCCTGACCGCCCGTCATCTTGATGAGGCAAGCCGGAGCCTTGACACCATTGTTGTTATAGTCTGCTTCAGCGTTCGGGCGTTCCATGCCGCCTTCGCCATAAACAATACCGACAGTCTTGCTTGCAGAAACCTGAGACATAGCCGTATGTCCGAGGTCACCACTATTGTTGAGCATGGCGGTAATCACACGGTCGTCCTTGATGAGGGCCTGTTCAGATTCGAGACCGCCCATGGAGTGACCGGAGCAACCGACCTTCGTCATATCAAGCTTCTGGTACAGAGGATCATTCGGATCCTTGTTCTTCTTTTCGAGCCAGTTGAGGGCAGGAATTGCCTGGGTTGCGTTACCCGGAGATTCACGGAGTGCAATCACGACAAAGCCGTGAGATGCGAGACGACGGATAATTCCACCGTATGCACCCGGTTCCGTGCCGCCACCCGGCCCCCACACGACAACGGCGTGCTTCTGGTCGTTAGAAAGCTGTTCCGGATAAGCAAGGATTCCACCGCCATCGTGACCGGTGCGTTCAATGTACTTGACTCGCATCTGGTCCTTCGTTTCGTCCGAGCCTTCGGCAAGGAATACGCCCTTCGGCTTTGCTTCTTCACTAGAACTGGATTCGACCTTCTTTTCGGAGCTAGAGGAGCTAACGGCAGGAGCACTCACCGAACTGGAACTTACGACCGGAGCTTTTTCGGAGCTCGATGCCGGAGCATCGACAGAGCTAGAGCTTGCGGCAACATCAGCAGAGGATTCTGCGCCCGGAGCGACAGCACTGCTAGATTCCACCTGCGGCCCAACATCCGCACTGGAACCCGGAAGGATTGCGTCTTGATTCTGCTGAGCTGCAGAGCTAGAAATTTCTGTGCCAGTGGCACCCTGAGAGTCAGAGCTCGTACCCGGCTGAACTTCTTCAGCAGAGCTGGACGAGAATCCGGCAGCGTAGTTGTTGATTGCAGACGTGACATCGTCACCGCAATTCAGGAAGACCAAGGAACTGGCCAACACCACAGTTTTTAAGAGTTTAGATTTCATTTTGTTCTCCTATTTACCCATAACCTGTATAGAAAGTACCTTATAATTTCATCGAAATTTCACGTTTTGAACAAAGTCCCGTGGATAAAAAATCCAAAGACCGCAATTATTTAGTTTATTTAAAATCACGAAACAAATCAAAAAAATCGCAGGCCACAATACAAAAAAACGCCCCGACCAAATTGATCGAGACGCTTGGTTGTTGGAGTGTGGAAATTTTAGAAGTTCTTACACTGGGTCTTCCATTTGCCCTGCTTACCGATGATGCTGCCATCGATATACTTGCCAGTCGTACCCACGAAATCGGCCTTGCGTTCCGTTTCGCCACCGAGATGCCAGCGCATCCAGGCAACCGTTGCAGCCATGCCATCCCAAGAGCCAGAACCGTGACCATAACCGCCTTCGGAGTTACGCGGGCCACCCGTCATTTCGATAAGGCAAGCCGGAGCCTTCACGCCAGAATTGTTGTAGTCGTTCTTGGCGTTATCCTTTTCCATGCCGACTTCACCGAAGAGAATTGCAATCGTACGGTCCGTCGCCACGTTCTTTGCACCTGCACCATTCCAGTCGCCACTGTTGTTGAGGAACGCCGTAAGCACGCGCTTGTCCTTGATAACAGCCTGTTCAGATTCAAGACCACCCATGGAGTGGCCGGAGCAACCGACCGTATTCATATCGAGCTTGCCATAAAGCGGGCTATTCTGATCCTTGTTCTGCTTGTCGAGCCAATCCAAAGCCTTTATGGCCTGGGAAGCATTACCCGGAGATTCCTTGAGGGCAATCACAACAAAGCCATGCGAAGCCAAGCGACGGATCATGCCTTCATAAGCACCCGGTTCGGTACCGCCACCCGGTCCCCAAACCACGACGCCATGCTTTTGAGTCGAAGAAAGTTGCTTCGGATACGAGAGGATTCCACCGCCATCCCAGCCGGTGCGGGTCTTGTATTCCACCTGCATCTGGTCCTTTTCTTCTTCCTTGCCACTAGCAAGGAAAATGCCCTTCGGGGCTTCGGCACTGGAGCTAGATTCCACCTTAGTTTCGCTGGAAGAAGATTCGACTTTCTTTTCGCTCGAAGAGCTAGCCGGTTTTGCAGCTTCACTGGAGCTCGATGCCGGCTCCTGCACATTGGCGCTGGAAGTAGCACTCTGAGCGTCGGCGCTAGAAGCTACGGCAGCATCGCTGCTCGAAGTCGGAAGTGGATTCGTTCCCGGGCCGCATGCATCGGGCAGGCAAGAAGCCAAGCAGCTTTCGTCGCTGCTGGAAGCGGGCGCATCGGTATTGGAGCCCTGCTGAACAGCACCAGAACTCGACGAGGTTTCCGAGCCCGTTTCTGCAGTAGCGCTAGAACCTGGCTGAGCCACGTCAGAGCTAGAGATTTCAGATTCCACGGCGTCCGAACTTGACGATGTCCCCTGAGCCCCACCATTCAGGTAAGGGGCAAGAGCGGTTTCGTCACCGCAGTTGATGAAAGCAATGGCACTTGCCAAAACAGCGAATTTTAGGATTTTTGATTTCATTTTATGCACTCCTCTTAACCAAAACCTCGGTCCCATCCACTAAGTAAGATACCCCAAAAAAAGCCCCGTGATTCCAATCACGAGGCACCTTCTATGGACAAAAAATCCAAGCAGTCTTGTTATGTTAAGGGATGTTTACCTTGGAGCGTAAATGCGGGACATAAACTCGGCGCGGGTCTTTTCGTCCGTCTTGAAACGGCCCAAAAGCTGAGTGGTCACCATGGTTGCACCCGGCTTTTTCACACCGCGCATCGTCATGCACATGTGCGAAGCTTCGAGAACCACGGCAACGCCCTTCGGCTGGAGCACTTTTTGAATAAGTTCTGCAATCTGGCGCGTCATGCGTTCCTGAATCTGCGGGAAGCGGGCATAAAATTCCACAACGCGCGGGATTTTCGAAAGACCGACCACGCAATCACCCGGGATGTAGGCCACGTGGGCCTTGCCCGTAAACGGCAGAAAATGGTGTTCGCACATGCTCGCGAACTCGATATCCGGCACGATGATCATTTCGTCGTACTTTTCGTGGAAACGCGTCTTGAGGATGTCCTCGGCCTTCATTTCGCCCGAGAGGCCCGTCATGAGTTCGGCGTACATCTTTGCAACACGCTTCGGCGTATCGATAAGACCTTCGCGGTTCGGGTCTTCGCCCATGCCTTCCAGAATCATCCGGAAGCCGTCTTCCATTTTCTTAAAATCCATCATGCGAGCAATTATAAAAAAATATCCAGTGTCGGGCAACCGCAACTGGGTTGAAATTGCATCACGGCTTTTAAATCCAGCAATTGCGCCAGCGAGTAAAAATCACTTTTTTACAAAGTAATAAGAACGTTTGCAAAGTCTTTCGCGTTTTGATTGTTAGACTATATGATACGCTATTTAATGATACACAAACGTATCATTATTAAAATTTCGCTTTAAAAAATTAAAAAAATTGATGTTTTTGCTCAAAAATTCGAGACTTTGTAATATTTTTTATTGCCTTCAGAAATGTCGCGAAATTAAATTTATAGATGTCGGGGCGCATTGGTGCCAACTGAAAACGAAAGGAAAGTGAACATGAAGCCCATTCTTAATTATTTGGATTATCGTTGCTACATGCGCGATTTCTACGAGGAGCGGAAGAAGTCATCCGCGTTTTCGTGGAGGGAATTCGCCAAGCTAGCCGGATTCGTCTCGCCCACGTACTTGAAACTGGTGTGCGACGGAAAGACAAACTTGAGCAAACCCGGCATTCAAAAAGTCGCGAAGGCTATGGGTCTCGAGGGATTCGAACGAACCTTCTTTGAAAACCTAGTGCAATTGGGCCATGTGAAAAGCGATGCCGAGAAGAAGACCGTGCTTGCAAAAATCCTGCAGTCGGCCAAGGAGAACAAGATGCACGTCCTGAATGCGGACGGTTTCCGCTTCTGTGAACATCCGGTGTGCCCGATCGTGCGGGAACTTGCCCCGCTGATGCCCGGCGCGCTTCCAAGCGAAATGGCCGCAAAAATCAATTCCGAGGTTACGGCGCTCGATGTCCGCGATACACTCCAGTTCTTGGTAAAGACAGGACTTCTAAAAAAGACGGGCGAGAATTCCTACGAGCAGACTTCGAAAATGGTGAAGATTTCGAAGGACGCCTTGCCCCTGACGGTACGCTCCATGAACCGCGAAATGGGCCGTCTCGGCTTTCTGTCGCTGGACAACACAGAAGTTGACGAACGAAGCGTCTCGGGCCTCACCATGGGCGTCGACGAAATTACCTACCGCCGTATCGTGCGCGAGGTGGACGAGTGCCGCCGCAAGGTGGCCGCCATCGCCGGCGAATGCAAAAAAATTAACCAGGTCTACCGCCTGAATCTGCAACTTTTCCCCCTGACGAAAAAAGTCGATGAAACCCAGAGGAACGTATGAATATGCTGAAAACTTTGAATAGCCTACCGATTGCCGCATCGTTCCTTGCCGTCGCATTTTTCGGCGCCTGCTCCGAAACCGAGAACCCGCAGGATGCCGGCGTCTGGGTAGACGAACCCGCCATTGCGTTTAATGAAAGTTCGTCCAGTTCAGAAAATTCGTCTAGTTCACTTTTGGAAATCAAATCCTCGAGTTCTGTCGTGGAGGAAAGCAGTTCCTCGGTGAAAATGGAGTCATCGAGTTCATACAAAGTCGGAATACACTTTCCGGAACATAACGGATGCGGAATAGCCCCCAATGTCTACACAGACTCACTGGAAGCGAAGCCCGCTGCGAAAATAGCGAAGATAAAAGCGGCATCCGCCAAGGAGCCTTCGTACGCAGCCATTATGATGAAAGATGAGAAATATGGAGTCCTGAGTGCCTTTGTCGAAAAACGTCTCGAGATTCTTGAAAAACAAGGAGTCGCACACGATTCCGCTTGGATACAGGCGGCAGAAGAACTGTTGCAAGAACTCGGTCTAGACTCCCTACTTGCCGATCGCCAAATGCCGGTATATTATATGGAATATACCTTGTTCTACCTTTACAGAAGTGGCAGCGATCAATTGAAAGCGTATTTGGTCGACGATTTTGCAGACGGCAAGCTTGAACCGAAAAATTACTGCTTCAGTAATAAGCCATACGATACATTTGACCAAGTTGCCTTTAATTTCATGCCCATAGGATGCGTATACGATGAACACGAGATTTTGGACCCGGAAGCCATCATCAAGAACATCTGGCGCAAGTGCTCCGGAATGCCGTACTGCAGCGATGCGATGGTCGGGATGTTCAACAAAGACAGTTCATTAGTATGCAAAAGTAGCAGGTATTACGCTTATACCATAACTGACAATTATACCATAAATGACGATACCTATACCAATTGGGAAATAGCCTCTCCGCTGGATGTCGAAACGTCGGGAATTCCCTGCGACGCCGACGGCAAGTTCGTCGTGAGCCGCAAGAACCCCGATCGCTCCTATATTTGCACAGCCGATAGTGGATGGGATTCAACAACGACCGTCAAGATCGAAATGAAGCAAATCCCGTGCGATACAGTAGGAGCATTGTTCAAAAGCAAACTGAATCCTGGAGGGGTTTATATTTGTAGGGATACCGTCTGGACCGGGGAATATCTCTGGAATCGAGAATATACCCTAAATACATGGGACAAGGCGACTCCTTTTGAAGCCGAAGTCGCGAACGTTCCCTGTGAAAAAAATGGGGAAATGATAAAAAGCGTCGTGGCTCCGGATTCATTCCATATTTGTAGGGACGGCATTTGGGGATTAGCCACCCGCTTGGAAAGGGAAACCTACAAGATCCCATGCGACGAAGAGGGCAAACATTTCGAAAGCCAAGAACTCCAATCTATGTATTATGTGTGCCATGAAGGCAAATGGCATCAATTTGACGAAATCACTTGCGAAAATGGCGCAAGGTACTCTACGGCCAATGAAAAGGACAAAAAATACAAGACGAATTATGCCTGCAAAGACGGAAAGTGGTATTCAAGTAAAGACGAATCCTGGGAAATTCCATACGAACTTTATTTCAATCCCAACATTGAATACGGCTCGTTTTCAGATCCGAGAGATGGCCGCACCTATCGTACCATTGGCTACCGAGGAACAACATGGATGGCCGAAAATCTCAAGTATCAAGGAACTCCAGAAACCTTTGAAGTTGACAAAAAATACTGCAAAAGTGACAATTGCAAAAATTCAGGTTACTACTATACCATAAATGCTGCGGAACAAGCCTGCCCGGAGGGATGGAGATTCCCGACAAATAACGAAGTTGCACTTCTAAGTACTCCTGACGACTCAGAAGAAGTTAGTGTGTCCTCGACGCGAAAGTTGTTCAATGCATTGTTCTCGCAGATGAATAGCTTGGGCCTTGGCTATGATGGATTGGATAAATATGGACTGAGTTTCACCAAGACCGGCCTTTTTAATAGAGAAGTCTATGTGAATAGCGACTATCAGTACTTCTGGATCCAGGATACCGGATGGAAAGACATAACGGTAGCGGAAATAACAACCTACGAAATAAAGTCTCGCAAATTCTCCAGTGACATAAACAACATCAAGGCTCCCGTCCGCTGCGTCAAGGAATAAAAAAATAAATCCCGCGATTTTTTAACCGCGAGATTACCTGTATTAAACAAACACGACTTCGTTGCCTGTGCGGGGCGTTTCCGCGCGGTTCGGAAGTCCCGATTCCGTATCGGCATAGCCAATCGCCACAGAAGCGTAAACGCGTTCATCTTCCTTAAGACCAAGACCGCGCAGGTATTCCAAAAGCGTCGGGTCTTCATTCAGCCACTTGAGCTGATTGATATAGCAACTGCCAAGGTCAAGTTCTTTTGCAGCAAGCATCATGTTTTCAACAGCGCAGGCGACATCCGCCATGTTGTTGCCATATTCTTTTTTATTCGCAACGACGATAAGCACGGGCGCCGTGTAGCAGAAAGAATAATTGCCCTTGCGCGAAAGCGTGATAGAATTCTTGAGGCTCTTGTACAAATCTTCACGAAGTTCCATCGCTGCAAATGCGGACTGTGCAAGTTCCTTGAGCTTTGCAATCACCGCCGCATCCGAAATCACAAAGAAGTGATTACCTTGCGCGTGCTGCGACGAGTCTTGATAGCTTCGAGTGTATTCATGTTTTTAAATGTAATATTATTCTTCAGGTTCTACAATCCCGTTCAAATACCAAACACCACTATTTGTCGGCGCACTAAAACGATAAACCGTCCCGTCAATATCCACAGCATAAATCAAAGTGCTAACACGGGTTCCTCCTGCAAAACGGCTTAGTTCTACATCATCCGGCAAGGAAACATCTGACCTACCACGCAGTTCAATTTTGTCCCACTGGTATTTGCCACCAGATTTTACACAGCTCCAAAGCGACGAAGTCTTCTCGTTCCAAAGCAAACCGACATTCGAAAGGGTATCGCAACTTCCAATGCTATCGCGATATTCATAGCTCACGGCATTTTCAGATTTTATAAGAATCCACATATTCAGCGCCATACACCTATAATAATCCCCGTCATACCTTTTTACGGTATCGTACAAATCGACATAGCACAAATCTCCCGCCTTTTCGGGGACCGTCAACTTATCCTCACTTAAAACATGCCACTTACCGCTTTCGCATATGTAATACTTGCCATCATAAATCTTTTTCGACAAGTTATAGAACGGGACGATGGAACAAGTATCATTGTTGATTACGGGAGGGATTGCCTCCTCGGGAGTCATCTTGCGCCACTTGTACACCACACTGGAATCACTCCTTTTCAAGCCACTATCTTCGCAAATAAAATAATCCAAACTATCTTTAAAAATCTTTTCCACCTGTTTTTCCGTGCACGGTTCATTCGCATAAACAGGCGCCGGGATTTCGGTCCACACGGTATCGCCCGCACTATAATCGGCAAAGTCACGGCATCCGTAATAGACACCAAGATGTTTGCCCGTGACGCGGTCCTTTGTGCAACGGTTCAGATAATAAGTCAATGAATCAATCTTTGTCCAGCTCCTCCCAATGCACTGCACATATAAACTATCAAATATTTTTCTATCGCCATAACCGGAAGAATAGCACTGGCCCAGTTTTCTTGAGGCCTTTATGTCCAAGGCCTTCGCATAGACAAGCGTATCTTTTTCCGTAATTTCCTTACCAGCGTACTTGTCGTTCCAAGCGCAGCTACCGGACTTTTCGCATTCACAAAGATATAGCGAATCCCTGACAAATATCACAGAACCATCTTCGTAGTAAGTTCCGCAATCTTGATAGTAGCCGCTCAGCAGTTCCTTCTGGCTGACGTTCTTTTCCCAGATATTCGATTCTTCCCTACACAGATATTCATCGCCCTTGTACATGACAATAGAGCGCGTTTCAAATATGCAGATACCAATAGAATCTTCAAGGGAATCCTTCAGGCGCCAATGGGAATCAAAACCGCCATTGTCATACGTGTCATAAATAAAATACTTGCCGTCGTAAGCACTGGACTTGCACTTGATCTGAACAGAATCCGGATACTGTGTCGGGAAATGCATTCCATAGGCAAGGCCAAAGAAGCCCGGTTCAAAAGCTTTAATCCCGACGGCCGTATCTCTCGAAACGCTTGCATACGAAAGCTTGCCCTTCACACCGCTCTCGACACGTTTAAAAGTTGATAGCCACGTATCGGCAGCATCCACCATGATAGCAGATTCCACAAAACCGTTCTTGGCAAACGATTCGCGCACCTTCTTGTAGTTTTCATAAAAAGCGCTATCCGATACTTCATGCTTGCAAAAGATATACGGCATCAAGTTTTCAAAGTCGACATTATTATTTCCAGAGGAATACCCGATAGTCTTCGCATAGACTTTAAAAATTTCGTTCAGTTCATTCAACGCAGAATCATTCGCCGCTGAAAAATCGAAATTTTCCTCGCGCACCAAATATTCAACACGCGCCGCCACAAGCGACATGTGAATGTTCAGGCTGATGCTATAGTGAGACCCGTTCAGGCGATAGTACTGTGAAAATTCCTTCTTGGACTTTTCGCCATCCTTAAACGTCGTCACGATTTTCAGGACCGGATAACGGACATCCTGTGAGGTCAAATCAAATGCCTTGCGGTCCCAACGATCCGAGCTGTCAATCGGCAAGTCAATAGTGTCTACAGGATTCAGATCCTTATCGACACTCATAATCCGTACAGACAAAGGTTCCATAGTCGGCAAATAATCTATCGTCCCTTGCAACGATGCCGGCGAAAACTGGTAGCCGTTCTTGTCGAAGCGGGCAAAGACAACTTCTTCTCCGGAATCAGAGCATGCAGCAAGCCACAGGCTTACAAACAACAAAACTGATTTTACAACTTTTCTCATATTCATTTTCCTCCTCGCTATTCATCCTGGACGCAAAGCGCTTGCACCATCGGATACAAATCCTTCGGGCAATCGACAAGGCGACGGCCCTTTTCTCCATCACGGTGGTGCCAGGCATATTCAAAGCACTCCTGAGTCTTTTCGTCCTTTTCAGTACTTGTCCAGAACAAATCAAAGTAAATCAAGTTTCCGTAAACAGAGCATCTACTGATGTAATAATCCCACATCAACGGCGAATCGTTTCGAAGATCCATATTCGTCGTCAAATACGCAATATAATCCTCTTGCATAAATTCTTCCGATGATGGAATATGGAATCCGTCCGGGCAGAATTTGCTTGCGCGATTCCAGTCCGTATAATCCTTGTAAGAATCCACATCAAAACGCGTCAAGTACACCGTATCCACATTCGCCGTATAGCGACCGCCGCACTTGCTGTAGCTTGTTATACTGGATTTCCACGATTTATAGTACGTGTCAAATTCTTCCGTTGTATTTTTCAGGGAATCCACGCGGAGCCTTTCCTGCGGGCGTTCCACATGCAAGAACAAATTCCCGTTATAAAAATACGCGTCATAAGCACCACTACTCAAATCAACATGGGTCAGGTACATTGTATTTTTCGAAAGTATAAAACGATACGTAGAGTTTCCAACTTCAACCGTATAAATAGAATCGTTGTCGATTTTTCCACCCTTGAAATTTTCGCGCTTAAAAGATTTCGGCATTGTATACGGCTTGGCCCCTAAAAGGATTTCGTGCCAATCCCATACGCTGTCCATTTTGGCGCAACCAAAAAACGAATCCGCCTTTTCACTCCAATGAATTGTCTTTTGCGAAATAGCGCTACACGCACCCAAGCTATCGCGATATTCATACGGCCCCGCTTCCAACGCAGACATCTTACGCCACGTCTTTACGGACTCGCACACATAATAATCACCGTTATAGCATTTCACAGTCCCATACAAACTATCCGTACAGAAAAGTCCATCTCTTTCAGGAGCCATTACAGAATCAGCACCTACACTATGCCAGCGGCCATCCCTACATATATAGAACTCATCACCATAAGCCACTTTCTCATTGATTCGGTCCCTATTACAAGGAACATTGTCAATCATCGGCGGAATCATTTCGTCATCTTCTATTGTTCGCCAATGACCAATCCCCCAGCAACCAGATTTTACAAAGCCATCCTCATCGACGCAATAATCAGCTTCACAAATAAAATATGCACCATCGTATCTTACAGTATGGTTCTGATACCTAGAATCACAGGTGTCATTATAATACACAGGAGGGTAAACTTCTCGCCACACAGGCGAATCAGAACCCGCCCAATAATCTTTACATGAATAGTAGACCCCAAGATGTTTGCCCACCTGATTAGTTTTCGTGCATCCTCCCAAATAATACATCAAGGAATCTATTTGCGCCCATCTTCCAAAAGAGCATTGCACAAAAACACTATCTAGCTGTTTTTTATTCCCATCGTCCTTACATTCCCCAAATCGATCAAGCGCCTTTGCATGCAATACTTCTGCATACAGGGAATCCCCTTCATGAAACACTGTATTTGCATACTTGTTGGTCCAAGCGCATTTATTCTTGCTATCGCATTCACAAAAGAAAAGCGAATCTTTCAGATAGAAAGCATGGCCCCTTGTATAGTACCCCCCGCACGTCCCGTACTTATACGTCAAAATCGTATCACGATTGCTTTCCGTTTTCCAAGCAAATTCCTTATTCTTGCACAGGTAATACATACCATTATGTTCAACTATGGAAACCGCTTTTACCTTGCATAGCCCCAAAGTATCTTCAAGAAGCGAAGGCAAACGGAAGAAAGTATTATTCCAATTACTTCCATCGTACTCGCAAATAAATTTACGACCGTAATACGCGCTTTTTTTATTCAAGATTTCTGAATAGCAAGTATCACACCGCGGAAACCCTATCCCGTAAGCCCCACTAAAAAATTTATACGAATAATTTTCATCATCATAATCCTTATCCCTTGAGCCGCTCTTAAAGCGAAGGTAGCCTTTTTCATAAACTTGTTCAAAAGTCGAGAGCCACGCATCTGCGGCACGGACAATTATCGAAGAATCAATACTCCCCGATTTGGCAAACGAATCGCGAAATTCGATAAAGTCATGATAAAAGACGCTATCCGAAATCTCGTGCCTGCAATAAACGAAAGGAGCGAGGTCATACTTTTTCCCGAACACATCACTTAAATCAGCACCAAATACGCGCCCCAGTTCCGCAAAAGCCGTATCTACAGCATCATCAAAATCATAGTCCTCTTTTTGCACAAGCGTTTCAATTCGCTTCGATGCAAGCGCCGCATAAAAGTTCTGATTTAATTTCGAGAAGTTTCCCGCTCTAGAAAGGCGCATGTACTGCACAAATTCCATTTGTTTCTGTTCGCCTTCGGCCGGGAAAACAGTCACAATCTTGAGGTACGGATATTCGTAATCGCGATTATCATGGATGAACTTATAAACATCCACAGGATATAATTCAAAAGAATCCCGCGGATTCAGCTTTCTATCGACGGTCACAATCCTGAAGTATTCCGGCGTCATGGAAGGCAAGTACTGGACACTGCCCTGCACTTCTGTCGGAGAAAACCGGACCCCGAATTCATCGTAACGTTCAAGAGCCCGCTCCTCCCCATCATCAAAGGAGGAACAGGCCACAAGCCACAACGCAGCTGTCAGTAGAAACGCTTTTATAAAGTTCACCATGAAATCTCTATTTATACATACACGACTTCGTTACCGACGCGAGGCGTTTCCGTACGATTCGGGAGTCCCGATTCCGTATCGGCATAGCCAATTGCGACAGAGGCATACACGCGTTCATCTTCCTTGAGCCCGAGGCCACGCAAGTATGAGAGAAGCGTCGGGTCTTCGTTCAGCCACTTGAGCTGATTGATGTAGCAACTGCCGAGGTCAAGTTCGTTTGCAGCAAGCATCATGTTTTCGACAGCGCAGGCAACATCGGCCATATTGTTGCCGTATTCCTTCTTGTTCGCAACGACGATAAGCACGGGCGCCGTGTAGCAGAAAGAATAATTGCCCTTGCGCGAAAGCGTGATAGAATTCTTGAGGCTCTTGTA